>NZ_PHUL01000001.1:3825000-3934755 GCF_002813425.1 Cellulophaga sp. RHA19 | reverse complement strand
CCTAATTTTCATTTTCTAAGTCACTATTCTCTAGCTTACTAAAGGGGTCTGCTACTTGTTCTTCTAACCAGTCTCCGTCTGAGTCTATGTTAGAGTTGTAAGACATTCTAACCTCTGCTTTACCTTTGTTAGAGTTTATTTTACGGTAGTGGTCTATCACTTTTCGTTTTAAAAATGGCAAAAGCCAAGTGCGTTCAGCAGCATCACCTTTGTAATTTTTTGCAGATTTTAGACCTGCAAAAAAAGTTTCTTGTACTAGGTCTTTAGCAATTTCAGAATCGCTTACTCTAGCTACTGCATAATTAAATAAATAATCTGCGTAGTTATCTACCCAAGTGTTAGGATTAAGGTGGTGCATTAGTTCTTGTGATTTTTCAAATGTAGGGGATTTTAATTAAAATGTTTAATTTTGACCAAAACAATCTTTTTTATTGAAATCTTTTTTTAGCGTACTTTTTTTTGCATTGGTAATTACGGCTTGTTCACAAAGTAAGTCAAAACATATCACAGAATTTTCACAGAATGATATTAAAAAATGCGTTGTTAGTAGATGTACGTACTTCTGAAGAGTACGGTTTGGGTCATTTAGAAAATTCTAAAAATGTAAATGTACTTAACGATTCTTTTGTAAGTTATTTTGATAGTATACCAAAAACAAAAACTATTTACGTTTACTGTAAAAGTGGAGGAAGAAAGCGCTAAAGCAGCAGCTAAATTAACAGAGTTAGGTTATAACGCTATAAATTTAGAAGGTGGTTTACGATGCTGTTAAAAGAAAAAAAATACTGCTAAAAAGTAAGTTTATTTTAAAATATCTTTTAGGGCAGATTTTAACGTATCAAATCTAAACTCATAACCATTCTTCTCTAACTTTTCTGGGTAAACTTTCATGCTATTTAAAATTAGGCTAGGTTCTGTGCCAATTATAAATCCGCCAATTTTTAGCATCCATGAAAAAGCAGGTAAGCCAAAAGGTACGTTTAATGTTTGCCTAATAGTACTCATAAGTTTTGTGTTAGATATTGCATCTGGTGCGGCAACAACTATTGGACCAGTAATAGCTTGGTTTTCTATGGCGTAATTAGTTGTTGCAACAAAATCTTTAGTGTGTACCCAGCTAACCATTTGTTTGCCACTTCCTTGTTTACCTCCTAAACCAAGTTTGGTTATTTTTTTTAAAGGAATTAATGCTCCGCCTTCTTTACCAAAAACTAAAGAAATACGTAGAGCAACTTTTCTTGTGTTGGGATTTTTTATAGCGTTAAAAGCTTTTTCCCATTCTAAGCCAACGTACAGCATAAAATCTTCTCCGTTTTCTTCTTTGTTAGGATGAGATATAGCAGCAGAAGATGCATTTAACCACACTTTTGGTGGATTGGCTACCAAATTTATGGCATTGCTAAAGCGGTAGTAGATTCTGTTCTAGAATTTAAAATAAGGGCTTTGTTTTCTTTTGTGAATCTACAGTCTACAGATTTACCAGTTAAATTTATTAATACATCTGCATTGTTTAAACTAGTATGCCATTTGTTAATTGTTTTAGCATCCCAGTTTACGTAACTTATATTTTCTTTTTTGCGAGACTTTCCACGAGTTAAAACAACTATTTCATTGTATTTACTAGTATAAAAATCTATTAATTTATTTCCTAAAAAACCCGTTCCTCCTGCAATAACTAGTTTGCTCATACTATTTAGTTGTTAAAATATATTATAAAAAATATAGTAGATAAATATACCCAAAATCCAGAGAATATAATGTGTATTGTGGTCTCAAATTTTTTGCCTTTCCATAAGTTTTTAGAATACACAAAAAACTGAAAAAATAAACGTATTGACCAGAATACAGCAAGCCCTAATACTAGTTTATTTCCTAAGGTTGTTTTTATTAATTCTGTTGCAGATGTAACACATAGCAAACCCATTAAGAAGACTGTTAATGCAATAAAAAAAGTGTGTGTAGTCATCATTTGCCTGTTTATTAACGCCAATGGTTGTAGCTCTGTTCTCCAGTTAAAGTATTTAGGAAAAAAGATGTGTGCCAAAGCAAGAACCATTAATAATATGCCTATAATATGTAAGTGAATTTGCATAATTCTTTATTTGCTATAGTTAAAAACCGTCATAAACGGTGTAAATTTCACTTCTTTAATTTTAGATAAGCCAGCATTTTTAAACGCATTTTGCCAAGTTTTTTTACTAAAAAAATGAGTAAAACCAATAGAAAAGGCTAAAAAATTAGGTACGTCTCTTAGGTGCTCTACCATTATAATTTTTCCCTCTGGCTTACATATCCTTTTACACTCAGTTAAAAACACTTCTTTTTCTTTATTGCATCTAATTTCGTGTGCTGCCGATAATAAAAATACAAGGTCTATACTTTGGTCTTTAAGCGGAATTTTGCTTGTTGTTATTTGCTGTGTATTTGGATATGTTAAACTTACCTTACGTGCGCGTACTATGGCAGGTTCTGTGTGCTGTTTTTTATTATAAAAATCGAATACTTTAATGTCTGATGTAGGAAAGTTTTTTTTAAGGATAAAACTTGTTTCATCAAAACCAGCATTAATATTTACAATTTTTTTTATGCTGCTACTTTTATTTATGTGTGTTTGTAGCCATTTAAAATTGTAATAACCTGAAAAATCGTAAACGTATGCAGAAACTAGAAGCGGAGTTACTAAACCATAAACAAATACACTAACTGTAACCCACAATATAATAGCAGGTAGTTTTAATAGTAGTATAGCAGTTATTAGAATAACTAGTACTAGTAAACCTAAAATATAAAAATGCCTGTTAAAGCTTAATATGTTACGTACTCCTTGAAATTTCTTGCGTTTTGTTACCATAATTCTAGTTTTCCTTTTTTCCAGTAATACGGAATATTAGTAATTAGAAAAGCATTTGCTAAAATTGGATTTTTAAATCCGGCTTCTTTTAAAAAATTAAAGTGATATTCATTAATATGTATAGGAGAAGGTTTCCAATTTTGTCGGACACCTTCAATAACTAAAATGCTATTTTTTTCTTTATTGTACGTAAAGGTAAATGGTAATGGTCCTGCAAACCTGCGTGCCTCTTTGTAAGTGCTAAAGGGTGAGTTTTTTGGCAGGTTAATATCGTTTAAATTATTGCTATAATTAATTTTAAAGTTTGATTTTAAAGAGGTTATTTGTGTGTTTTTTTGTTCTTTTTTTATTGTAATGTCTGTTGTAGTGTAGTTGTAATGCGTAAAAATATTACCCATAAACTGCATTTTCTTTTTATTGGTTTCAGACTTTAAAATGTATAATCCTCTTAAGCGTTTACCGGCCTTATTAGTGTAAGTAACAAATATTCTATAGCCAATTAAAAAAAAGTTATTACCCATAAATTTAGGCAAACCTTTAGGTCTCAAATCTTTTGTTTGTACCATTGCAACAGCTACAAAAGCCCATTTGTCTTTAAAGGTGTCTAGCTGTAAGTGCTTAGGTATTTTATGTGCCAATTCTTCTTTAGGAATAGCAAAAGTAAGTACGGTAGAGTTTGTAAAAAACGCTTCAACCGCAAACGGATGATTTTTAAAAGATGCTACCATACTAGTTCGTTTTTTTTAAGTAAAATTCATTATAGAATATCACACAAATTAAGAGAAAAGCAAAAACTATATTGTATTTGCCCCAGAGTAATAAATCTGGCACTAGAGTAAATTCTATAATATTCATTACACCTATTATTAGTATTTGTAGTATGGAGTTTACTCTAGATTTATAACCACTAACAATCCAACCTGCCATAAAAATTTCTAATACTCCAATGCTAATAGTTAGCGGTTTTGCAAAATCTTCTCCTAAAATGCGACTTACAATTTGCATGTGCCTTGGAACTAAGTTTAGCACTTTACACAATAAGCCGTTGGCAAGCCAAATAAGCCCAATAGCAATTGTTACTATTTTATTTAAGATGTTTTTTTGCATTGCTGGGTTAACTAAATATTTTTAAAATAGATTTTGTTATCCAATTTTGCTGTTGATTAGCCATTTTATTTAAAAGACTATCTGCAGTCTCTGTTAACTCGCACATTGCCTTTGTTTGTTTAATAAACTCATCAGTTTCTTTAGTGCCATCTGGTGCTATATTGCTAATTTCATTTAAAACTTTTATGGTTGGTTGTAACTCTCTTCGGCTACGTTCTTTTGCAATTATACGTGCCAATTCTTGCACATCTTTTTCAGTTGTAAAATATTCTTTACGTTCACCAGCTTTAAACTCTTTACTCACAATACCCCAGTCTATAAGTTGTCTTAAATTCATACTTGTGTTACCTCTAGAAATCTGTAATTCATCCATAATTTCTTCCATAGAAAGGGCATCAGTAGAAATAAATAAGAGCGACTGTATTTGAGCCATTGCTTTGTTAATTCCCCACAGCGTACCTAAGCTGCCCCAAGTATTTATAAATTTTGATTTAGCTTCTGTGTAGTTCATCTTTTAAAAACTTAAATTCATTACAAATATATATTAAATATTTTAAACTTTCAGTAATTATTGAAAGTTTGGTTATGTTGAATAGGTTGAACACAATTTACAGTAGTAGATAAATCCCAAAATTCAGGGATAAATAATGTTTGTAGTCTTAATAATTTGCAAAAGTTTTAAGATCAAACAAAATAAGAATATAAAGACTTAGTTTATATTTAAACCATAGTAAACAAAGCCTCAATTTAGAAAAGAATAAAACCCATATGATTCCATTTGAAAAAGCACAAGCGTATATTAAAAAGTATAAAAAAGAAGAGTTAACAGACGCAGATTTTGAGCAGTTTTCATATCCGTACCAAGTGCTGGGTATGATAGTGGCAGATGTGCTTAACCCACGTCAAAGGCACGAGACTGTAACTATTTTTTCTAATGTTTTTGATGATGAAACTACGGTAAATCCTTGGGCAACAGAAGAAGGTATTCGTTTAGGATCTTTTTTGTTTGGAGATATACAATCTCCTTTTTTACCAGTGTTATGGAGTATGTTTAATGCTTTGCCTTACCAAAATGGGTATAGCCGTAGAGCTTTTAGAACAAAGCCAAACACAGATCATCTATATAATAAATTAGAATATTTTAAACGTTTGTTATATGCTAATCGTAGTGGTTTTGGTTATCTGTCACTAAAAGAACAGTTTCAGTACTCTACGTATTTTGATAATAGATACAGTTACTTTTTTGCTGTTGTATTGGAGTTTAAAGGTGAGTTGGTAGATGAGGTTGTAAAAGATATTATACAGGCCGAAGATGAAATTGGAGGTATAAGTAGAGATATAATAAAAGGTTTACTACTTACTAAAAAAGAGGAGTATTGGGAGTTAGTAGCTAAATTATTATTGGCAGCGCAGCGCCAAGAAGGGTTAAGGCAAACTATTTTAGAGTCTATTGATACTACTAGTTTAGGAGCTTTAAAATATATGATGAATGTAATTTTAGAGAACGATTTAACTCGTTTTAGTAGTGTAGTTAGAGCAGTAGACACTTGGTTTGGTTTTGGTTGGGAAGCTCCTAAAAAATCTACAATAAAAAGAGTTTTAGAGTTAAGTAGAGATCATATTTTAGATTTAAATAATATTGATGACTGTTTAACCAGTAATGATAATTTAGAAATTTATGTTGGCCTTTGGGCTATAGGTTTAATTAATGTAGATGCTGCCAACCAAAAAGCATTAGAGCTGGTTTATAAAACAGATAGTTTAGAGAAAAAAATACTGTGTCTGTATTTTGTTAGTCAAACACAACGTACTCAGAATAGCATTGTTGATTACTATAAAAAAGAACTAGGTAATAATCCTGCATTAGATTATTGGTTAACTATTAATTTGCCAGTTTTAGAAATAGATAATGATCTTTTTAGTCGTCTAGAAAAAATTGCAGCTAGCTTACCAAAAGATGGTAAAGTGTATGAAGGAATGGTTTTCTCTTGGCTAAATTTTACAGTTACACCAAATTATTTTTACAATTTTATAATTAAACATGCTTCAGAAGAGCAATTGCTTTTGCTGTCTAATGACATAGCAAAGTTACCATCAGAAGTTAGAGAAAGTTACATTAGAAAAGTATTTCCAGAGCATTACACTTATTCTTTTGGGTACAATTATGGAAGTAAAAAACCAGGAATGCTTATTTTATCTAAAGATGCTTGGCGCAGACAATTGGCGCACCAAGCTATTAAAGATAGGAACGAGTCTGTAATGTCTACCGGTTTAACCGTTTTTCATCATATGCCATTATTTCAAGAAGACTTAGATGTAGTGGAAGATTTATTTGGTCGTAAAAACAAAACTTTACGTTCTGGCTTAATAAAACTTTTAATTAAGCAACCAGAGGATGTTTTTAAAAATAGTACGCAAAATTTAATAACAGCTAAAGCAGTAGACAAGCGTTTGGCAGCTTTAGAGATACTAACCTTAATAGAGGAAGAAGAGCAATATCCAGAATTTGTAGAAGAACAAATTAACTTGTATAAAGAGCGACCAAAATTTACTAAAAACGAAAGTGTATTTTTAGATAAGTTTTCTAAAACTAAAATTGGATTTACATATAGTAATGGTTTTGGAGCAGTAGATTACACTAATTTGTCACCACTTTACACACCAGAAGTTAAGTTTAATAACAGCAAAAGTTTTTTTGATAAACTGGGTATTTCTACAGCAAAATTTAAGTTTAGCAATTTTATAGATGAACGTAAAACAGTTGGTGCCATAAATAATTTAATAGCATTAGTTTATGAGCATAGAAATTATGAATATAAGTTAGAGGCTTATGATGGTAGTACAACCACAGCTTTATTAGCTAATACCATTCACGAAATTAAAAAATTTAGAGAAGAGATGTCTGCAGAGGAGCATTTGCATAATATACCTTTGGCAGATGTTTGGATAAAATGGTACAATGAAAGTAAATTAAACGATTTTGAGATGTATGCTGCAATAAACTACATAAATACGTTTACTGCTCCTTATGGCAATTACAAAAAGCTTGAAGATTATGTAAAGCAATACACTCCTAACTTAGAAGGCATAAAGTTAGACCCTGCAGACCGTAGTTATTACAGTACAAACGCCAGATATACTAAAATTTTAAGACGCTTATTTAGGGCTTTTGCAGATAGGCCTGCCGTGTTAAGTTTTAAATTAAGTGTTTGGGAAGATGCTATTGCAAACTTTCCAGAGAAGCTAAAAAAAGAGAAGTTTACTTATGGCGAAGGTTACAGGTATAATAATTATGATTGGGTAGATGTTATTAATGGTTTAGTAGTTGTAATAAACGAACAAGAACTTATAAAGTTTGGAGATTTAGAGCAACTAAAAAAATATTGGGATATAAAAATGTATTTGGCAGCACAATATATAGGGTATCCAAAAGTAATAACAAGCATTGAAGACATTACAGAAAAAAGAAATACCAATAGAGGATTACAGTTACCGCTTTTAGATATTTCATTGGTTTTGTATCAAAAAAAACTAATTACTAAAGACGATTTACTTTTTCAGGCACTAAACTCTCATGAGTTAATGTCTATTTTAGATGGTGCTCAAAACTACAGAATACGTAATGGTAATTTAGATGTAGACTTGGTTCCGTTTGGAGTTTTAAATGCATTAAAAACAAACATACTTTCTACAGAGTTAGAGCGTGGAGATTTAGCTACAGATGCCACAGGTTATATTTCTAGTCTATCAAAAATAGAAGGTGTAGACTATGTTTTTAAGGTGTTACAGCGTATGGGTAAAGATACTTTTGAGCGTGGTTACAGCTATTATGGAGACACAAAAAAATCTACCTTTAGTTCTATCTTAAAAAAGAGTGCATTAAAAGATACAGAAACTTATGCAGACTTTGTAGCACTTGCAGATGAAGCTAAAATTCCAAAGAAAAGATTAGTAGAACTTGCTTGTTATGCAACGCAATGGGCTGGTTTTGTTGGTGAGTATCTTGGACTAGAAAAATTAGAAGATGCTGTATGGTGGTTTCAGGCACATGCATCAGATTATATGAGTAGTGAAAAAGAAACTATAATTTCTAGATATTCTAACATTCCAAAGTCCGACTTTGCAATTGGTGCAATAGATATAGACTGGTTTAATAAAGTGTATAAAAGTATAGGCAAAGCCAATTGGAAAATATTACACGAAGCTGCCAAATATATTACAGACGGCAATGGGCACAGACAAGTAAAACTATACTCTAGTGTAATGCTTGGTGAGGTTAAAATTACAGAAACCTTAAAAAAAATTACAGAGAAAAGAGATAAAGACTATGTTAGGGCTTTAGGTTTAATTCCGTTAAGTAAAACTATTCCAGAGAAAGACTTATTAAAACGATACAACCTATTGCAAAAGTTTTTAAAAGAAAGCAAGCAATTTGGAGCGCAACGTCAAGAGAGTGAGAAAAATGCTGTAGAAATTGCTTTAGATAACCTGTCTAGAAACGCAGGTTTTCAAGACCGCGTACGCTTTAGTTGGGCTATGGAAAGTAAAGCAACTTTAGCAATAATGGAAAATGCTGTTTTAAAGTTTGATGATGCCGTTATAGAACTAGTAATTACAGACAATGGTAAAACAGATATTCTAGTCACTAAAGGTAATAAAAAACAAAAATCTATACCTGCCAAGTATAAAAAAGACAAACAAGTATTGGCCTTAAAAGAAGGCAAGTCTTACTTGTCTAAACAATATAGTAGAACTCGTTTGTCTCTAGAAAATGCAATGGTAAATGAAGACGAGTTTACCGCAGCAGAGATACACAAAATAATGCAACACCCAATTGTAAAAGTTATGCTTAGCAAATTGGTATTGTTTGCTCCAGATAAGCAAATCTCTGGTTTTTATGCAGACGGAGTATTAACAGATACAGAAGGTAAAAAGCATATTTTAAAAGAAGATGATGTCTTGGTAATTGCACATCCATCTCACCTATACAAAGCCGTACAGTGGGATTTGTACCAAAAACACCTTTTTGCAGAGCGTTTGGTACAGCCATTTAAACAAGTATTTAGAGAGTTGTACTTGGTTACTAAAGACGAGCTAGAGCTTGGGTCAAAATCAGAACGTTACCAAGGACACCAAATTCAGCCACAAAAAACCGTGGCATTATTACGTGGTCGTGGTTGGACGGTTAGCCATGAAGACGGATTGCAAAAAGTGTATCATAAAAAAGGTTTTATGGCAACAATGTATGCTATGGCAGATTGGTTTTCGCCAGCAGATATAGAGGCTCCAACTTTAGAGCACATAGTATTTTACTCATTAGAAAATTACAAGCCAATTCCTTTAAAAGATGTGCCACCGGTGGTTTTTAGCGAAATTATGAGAGACATAGACCTTGTGGTAAGTGTTGCTCACGTTGGTGGTGTAGATCCAGAAGCTAGTCACAGCACTATGCAAATGCGTGCTGCATTAGCAACCGAGTCTGCACAGCTCTTTAAACTTAAAAACATTACAGTTAAAGAGCGCCACATATTGGTAGCAGGTACTTTGGGTGAGTATAGCATACATTTAGGAAGCGGACAAGTAAGTAAAAATGGCTTACAATTATCTATAATTCCTGTACACAGTCAGCACAGAGGACGTATGTTTTTACCCTTTGTAGACGATGATCCAAAATCGGCAGAAATTATTTCTAAAATGAAACTTTTGTCAGAAGACAACAAAATACAAGATCCAACAATTTTAGCACAAATAAATAGCTAATTTTAAAATTATAAGGGCGTTCCCCACTTAAGGTGGGGCGGGCTTTTGTTGTAAGTCCTCGTGCTATCGCACTGTGGGCTTTACACGCCAATCCCTAACGCACCAAAAAACTATAAATACATATGCCACAACTAACACTACAACTTAAAAGGCTAGGTAAAAAAAAGGTAAAACAAATACCATTAACCTTAGACGCAACTCCTAATAATTTGCAAGAGTTATTGGTAGGTTGTGTAAAAAACCAAGTAGAAGCTTTTAATAAAAAGAGATTAGAGGTTAATGTGGTTGGCTTTTTAAGTCCTGCAGAAATACAAGACCAAGCCCAAAGTGGTAAAGTAGATTTTGGAGATTTAGCAAATAAAGATTTAGCTGTAGAACAAGAGGCTATAGATAATGTGCTACTAGCTTTTAAAGACGGACTTTTTGTTGTTTTTGTAGATGGTGATGAGGTTACTAGTTTAGATACTCCTTTACAATTAACTAAAGACAGTGTTGTAGCCTTTATACGTATGACGTTTTTAGTAGGCACTTACTGGTAGTTTATACATAATGTTAATGCATTTAATATAAAAAAATGTGATGAAAAAAATAGTTCTTCTTCTGCTTGTATTAAACTTTGGGTGTGCTAAAAACATAGCTAGGGTACCTAAATCGGCTAGAATTACAGTAAAATATAGGGTTTTAGACGAAGAAATAAGCCCTAATAATATAAACTGCGCTTATAGAGTAGCTTCGTATTTACAAATGAAGGATAATGATTGTTCATTTAAAATAGAAGAATTTGAGTTTGATATAGAACGTAAATATGTACTTAACAGTAATGGAAGTTTAAAAGAGTATTGGATGTATTTGGCAGAAGGCCCATTAACCTATTCTATGGAGCAATTAAATGACGATCTAAAATTTAAGTAATATGAAGAACTAAATAATTTTAATATAAAAATAGCTGAAGATAGGGCAGCAATTATAGATAATAATACCATCTTTAAAATTGAAAGAATTTTTAAAAAACAAAAACTAATTTTAATTGAAAAAGGGAACAATGAAATTTTTGAAGGAAGAAGAATTTTATACGCTTACAAGTAAACCAAATTTTAAAAAGAGATACATATTATGATTTTAGCCTTTGATACTTATTACTATAACAATAAAGCAAAAACAGTTGGTGTTAGTTTTAGTAATTGGTTAGATGATACTGTTTTAGATATAAAGGAAGAAGTTATTAAAGATGTGCCAGACTATGAGCCAGGTGCATTTTATAAAAGAGAATTACCTTGTATTTTAAGTTTACTTAAACAGTATAATTTACAAGATGTGGAGTTAATAATAGTAGATAGTTATGTTTTATTAGATGATGAAGGTAAACTAGGTTTGGGAGGTCATTTATATAATAATTTAGATAAAAAAATTCCTATTATAGGTGTTGCAAAATCTAGTTTTCATTTAAATAAAACAAACAGTAAACTTCTTTTAAGAGGAGACAGTATAAAGCCACTTTATATATCTGCCATAGGTATAAATTTAGATGAGGCTTATGAGTTGGTAAAATCTATGCACGGTAATTACAGAATGCCAACCTTACTACAAATTTTAGATACCAAAACAAAAGAAAAATAATTATATCATTACCCTGTTTTTAGATTTTTCTAAAAAATAATACCCCTGAAAAAAGGGATTTATATAACAATGTATTGCTGTAAATTGCGGTAAATTAATTGGTGTACAATTGTTATGGTAAAATATAAAGTAGTTTTATTTTTTTTACTGGTTGTTGGGGGTGTAAATGCGCAGCAACAACCAAAAGAAGTTTCTTTAAAAGAAATGAAACAAGTATGGGCTACTTTTTTATCAGCCTTAAAAACAAAAGACACTGTAAAATTTAAACGGTTGTCTGCTTCAAAAATTAGATGTTATGCCTGTTTAGAGAATACTCCAGAAGAAGAAAAAGAACTAACTACTTTTAGAGATACAGAGGAGGATTGGTACACTGCACTTTACACTACTAAAATTTATATCCCTGTAGACCTTTTTATAGCAGAAGATTACAGCCTAATTTTTACACATAACTTTATTGGACTTTTAGTAGAAAGCGAAACTATTTATGTAAACCACACAATAGATGGTGTTAATTATATAGAGGTTTTAGTAACTACAACCAAGCCAACTAAGTTTTATGAAGGCGGACAGCATACATTTAGATTTGTAAAACAAAATAATACTTGGCTTTTAGACGATTTAAGTACAATTCCTTAATAATAGAAATAGAATATGGTAGAAGTAAAATCTTTAGTGATGGCTATAATTAGCTTTTTTTTACAAGGAGAAGTTCCTTTGGTGAGCACAGATACAGTGTTTTTTGTAGATGTAGAATCTAAAACAATAACTATAGAACAACATAATTTGTCTACAATTAAAGGGCAAGAAGAAGCTGCTATTGTTGGTTTAGAATTAGCTATCAAACAAACATCGTTAGACGATTCTTTGCAACGTTTAACATTAGTGTCTAAAGATGTTTTTACAGTGGGTAATAAGCTTAATGCAACCATAAAATTAAGTTACAATTCTATAAAAGACATTACCTCTTTGGGTTTTAATTTAAATACAGATGGTACGTATGCCTATTATAAAAATAATACAATAGAGTTACTAGCAGATAATGGAGTAGAAGAGGAGCATCAATTCAACTTTAAAGCAGATCAAAATATAAAGTTTAAAGTAATGCCAATTTTACATAAAGATATTAAACTAATTTCTTTAACTACAGCTTGGGCTAAAGCACAACAAAAAATGAATGAAAATGAATAAAGAAGAAAATCAGCTTAATGAACTACAAAAAATATCAGAAACAAAGCTTAAAGAGGTGTTAGATGAGTACCTAAATTTTATGTCTAGTGCAAAGTACCTTCGCTATGTTTTGTTGCTTTTTGGAGCATTGGTGCTGTTATACAATGTATTTATAGCAGGCAAATCATATTCTTACTCAGATTATAACACTATAAAAACAGTAGTAATTTTAATATGCTGCATATTTATAACGGCATTATTGGTTTTTGCAGGTATTTATTTTACTAAACAAGTAAAAGTAAAAGGGAAATTAAAAGAAATAGCAGAGTATCATAATCTAGACTTTAAAAAGGTACGTAAAGAGTTTAATCTATATGTAAAAGACACCTTAGGCGGATATCCTGTATAAAATAACTATAACCATATAAACACTAAACTTATGAAAAATTACGCTTTACAATTAGTAGCAGTATGCTCAATTATTATAATTACGTCATGTAACTTTAATAAAGATTCTAATATAGGTCTAACCAATAAAAATGAAGGTCTAAGTGCGTCTAGAGTAGCTGTTACTGTAGATGATGAACCATTAGAAGAACCTATATTGGTCTACGGTAAAACTTTGGTAACTACTTTTAAAGAAATAGAAGGGTTTACAGAAGAAAACGGAAAATATTACCCAAATTTAGCAGTAGCTGTAATTTCTAAAAAAGGAGATACAGTTTTAAAATACCCTAGTTTGTTGCAAAATTCTAAAATTGGGTTAAATACAGATATGAAGGATTTAGTAGGGAGAATAAGTTTTGCTAACCCTATTTTATCTAGCAATAATTATGATGTTATTTATACATTAACAGACTTAAAAGGCAATGGTGTGTTAACTTCTTCAATGGAAATTGAACTTGTTAAGGATCCGGATATTAGCATTAATGCAGATAAATTAAGCTATAAAGAGTGTTATTTGTTCTCTACAGAGCGTAAGTCTGTGATTACCAATAGAAAAGTTGGGTTTAATGATAAAATGTTGTTTATATTTGAGGGCCTAAAAGGATTTACTATAAAAGACGGTACTATAGAAATAGGAATGACAATGCTTGTTAAAGATGATGATGAGCGTATTATACTAGACCAAACAGATCTATTTTTAAACCAAAAATTAGCACCAGAATTAGTAGAGCAATCTATACAGGCTTCTTTAATAACAACAAAAGGAGCTGTTAGTAATCCTGTAAAGTGGCAAGTGAAAATTTGGGATAAAAATAGTGATGCAGAAATTACAGCAGAAACCTTTTTAGAGGTGGAGTAGTTTTTTTGTGTTGCGCAGAATTAAATTAAACACAACTAACCATTGGAAGAATTAATTTTAGATGCATTATTTCAAGACTTTAAGGAGAGAGAAGTTTTGAAAGTGTCACCTTTTGGAGATATTTTTTTTAAAGAAGATGATTTAAAAGGAGGAGAGGTCTATTCCGTTTGTCAAATTTTACCCCCAAGAAGACAAGCAAGTAATCCGGCACAAAAAGGAGAATTTGTATTTTTATGTCAAATAATTGCTTTTGACGAATCTACTTTTCAACAGTTTTTAACAGCAAGAAAAAAATCTTTTTTTAAACGTAGCGCTCCAGAACAAATTCAGAATTTATACGAAGCCGTATTTACTAGATTTGGTTTGCGTTTAGAGCTTAAAAAAAGACTAGGAAAAACAACCAAAAGTGAAGTTTATGGGTATTGTACTTACGACCCGTATAACAGTGCAAATCCTTTGGCAGAAAAAATAGATCAGTCAATATACCATAAGGAAGTTTTAAGGTATATAGAGAATCATCCGCGTACTTATTATTCAGATATTTGGGAGTTAAATAGTGAAAATGATTTTGGGCCGGCAACACAAAAATTGTATTATGGTTATGGTTTTGAGCTACCACATGGTATTTTTACTTGCTCTAATCTTAAGTGTTTGGCAGTATCTAACCAAACTGTACAAGATTTATACCCGGGAATATTAAAATTAAAATCGTTAAATGAGCTTACCTTGCGTAATGTAAGCTTAATAGCACCAGATCTCATAAATAAATTATATAAGTTTAACTACTTAGTTTCTTTAACTATATCTAGAGACGGAGATTATTATAGTGTTCCTTTAAGTGGCTTGCCTCCTAATCTAGAGAAAATAAAAAGTTTAAAATATCTAAATTTTTCAGGTAATAAAAGTCCTCTATGGTCTTCTGTTGTAAAAATTACAGGCTTAAAAAGTCTTAATTTATCAAACACATCTTTAAGTAGAATATCATCAAGAATAAAATACTTAAATCAATTAGAGGAGTTAGATCTATCAAATAATAGAATAGAAGAACTACCAGAGAGTTTGGTTACTTTAAAAAGACTAAAAATACTTAGGTTAAATAAAAATCCGCTTTTAGAATTGCCTAGTTGGTTAAATAAAATGAAGCAATTAGAAATTTTGGATGTTAGTGAAACAAATATTTCTACTGTACCAGAAAACTTATCTAATTTAATTAATTTAAAAGAGCTTAATTTAAAAAAGAATGTATTTAAAGAGTTGCCAACTACATTAAATAAAATACCATCTAATGTATTGCAGTTAGAATTAAAAAACCAGGCATTATTTAATTATGAGGTAAAGTTAAAGCTAGAGCAATTGCCAGAGGGTGATTGTTATTTTGAGTCCGACTTTAATTTTAAATTAATGGTAATAAATAAGTTAATGTATGTAGATGAGGTTTTGTACCCAAAATTTAACGTACACTTTTTTGTAAAAAATTACAAAGACCGTAAAATTGATATTGAGGAAGAAGGATATCAAATAATACCAGAAGTTGCTGCTTATTTTAAAAAATTACCAATTCCGTCTTCTTTATTACCAGATATTAAAGCTTTAGAGCCAGATGGTGGAGATGAAATATACGGTCAGTTAATTCCTTTTTGGAGCGGAGAAGACGATTGTTTTGATGTAAAATCTATTGAAGATATTAAGTATTTGCCCAGCTTAGAAATAACTAATTCTATGAATTTTTCAGAAGATTTGGTAGCACAAATAAAAGCTATGAATATAAAAGTTATACCGTATTAATTTTATTTAAAGAGAAACCAAACACTCTAACGGATACCATTTATTGTTCTTTTGTTTGTAATAAACGGTTATAAAACTACCATTACATATTTTAAAACTAACCTCGCGTATTTTAATATTTGCAATATCGCTGGTATGTTTAAAATGTTTAGTTATTGTTTTGTTAGTTAAAATAGATTGTAGCTCTTTTAATTGCAAAGAGTAGTTGTATTGCTCAAAAATATTCCCAATTTTTTTTACTGCTTTATTGCAAGTATATTTTTGTAGCATTTTTGTTTCTTTTTTTACCTTCTTATAGCAGTTTATAGAATTATTTTGCTGAGCAATTGAAGAATGATAAATGAAAAACGAAATAAGTATAAATAAAATTTGTAAGTGTTTCATATGATTAGTTTAAGTTTTTTTATGCACTACAATCTGTAGTTACACGGTCTATTAAGGTTAATATCCATTTGTCATCAATATAACTTAGAAAAAATATTAAATCTTCATTATTGTCATCAACTAAAACAATTCTATAACTATTTTTTTCTAATTCTAAAGCACGTTTTAGTTCTTTAGTGTATGTTTCAGAAGTTAGTTCATACTTTAAATTTTTAATTGTATTAGTAAAGAGAGTACTTTTTTGTATCGTATCACAAAACAACCCTTTTTTAGACCAGCTATAAGTGTTACAATCAAATTTAGGAGGTTTGTTGTAACTTATTTTGGTGCTAGATATGGGTTCTGTGTACGGCAGGTAATTAGGTATGGGTTTTTTAAAGTTAATAGAACTTATGGTCCTGTAATTATCTAAAGCACCATACCTAACAAGTATAGTAATTCCATTTTCTTTAGAGGTGTAATTATTTATAATTTTAGCATTTTTATCTTTAAACGCTACAACAATATTGGTAATTGTTTCTTCTAGTAGAACTTTATTATTCTGAGCACTATTTTGTAAACATAAAAAAGAGAATAGTATTAAAAGTAGATGTCTAAATTTCATTCTGTTGAGTTCATTTTAAAACAAAAATAAAGCAACTTCTAAGATCTATACACACGGATTACCGTGAAATTACAAATCCAAAAAATTGCTCTATCAAAACAAAAAAAACTTACTTTTATTCCTTTTCTAAATTTATTTCATTCATTATTTCTGAAAATAATTTATATGATTTTATGCGGTCTTTGTGATCGTAAATGTTTGTTACCGCAATAAGCTCATCAACCTGAGTTTGTTCTAAAAATTCTTTTACCTGCTTTTTTACAGTTGTTTTGCTTCCTATAAAAGAATATTTTAACATTTGGTCTACAGCAGGGTGTTTAAAAAGTTCACGCAAATCATCTGTCATTTCTACTGGCGGTAACATAAAATCTCTTTGGTTGGTAAGTAGGCCAACTATAATTTTAAGTAATGATGTAGATATTTTTTCAGCTTCCTCATCAGTATCAGCTACAATAACATTTACACCAGCCATAGTGTATGGTTTATCTAAATAACTAGACGGTACAAATTCTTCATTGTAAATTTTAAGTGCTTCATGAAGCTTTGCTGTAGCAAAATGACTAGCAAATGCGTATGGCAAGCCTTTTCTAGATGATAAATGTGCACTGTCTGTACTAGAACCTAAAATATATAATGGCACATCTACACCCTCGGCAACTGTTGCTCTTACTTTAGAGTTTTTGTTTTCTGCAGAAAAATACTGTTGTATTTGTACAACTTCTTCTGGGAACGAGTGTGCTGCCTGTGTGTGGTTTGCTCTAATAGCGTGTGCCGTTTCTGGGTCTGTTCCTGGAGCTCTACCTAAACCTAAATCTATACGGTTAGCATATAAACTACCTAATGTGCCAAATTGTTCGGCAATAATTAAAGGGGAGTGGTTAGGTAGCATAATACCACCAGAACCAACACGTATTGTTTTTGTGTTTTCTGCAACTTTACCTATTAATATTGCGGTTGCAGAACTAGCTATGGTTATAGAGTTATGATGCTCTGCTAGCCAAAAACGCTTGTAACCAAATTTTTCTGCGTTTTGTGCAAGGTCTACACTATTATTAAACGTGGTTTGTAAAGAACTACCTTTAGATACAATTGCGAGTTCTAAAACCGAATATGCTATTTTTTTTAATGACATTTTTTTAATTTTTTGCTGCTATTTTAAGAAAGTAACAGTTTTTGGACTTTATTTTGTCGTACTAAAGACCTATTAATTACACGTGCTTAGCGGCGTGTAAATTGTGAGCTACAAAAATACAATTAAGCGGTAAATAACACGGCTATTTTAAGATGTGTTATGATTTATTTAAGTGAAGTTTAGGAGTTAAAAAATAGATTAATATTAGAAGTTTTAAATTCAACTACCTTGTTATAAGTGTGCTATGTTTTTTAATTTTAAATTGTGAATATCTATTTTTATAATAGCAGTCTAATTTTTTATGTAACGGTTATATTTGGCTTCCCAAAAAACAGGAAAAATTATGAGCGCAACTTGGTACGAATGCAAGGTAAAATATAGAAAAATGAGCGACACTGGAGCTCAAAAAGTAACAACAGAACCTTATTTGGTAGATGCTATTTCTTATACGGAGGCAGAAACTAGAATTAATGAGGAGATGAAAGCTTACATTAGTGATGAGTTTAAAATAACAAACATTAAGGTTGCTAATTTTGCAGAAATTCATCCTTTTGAAAACACAGATCGTTGGTTTAAAAGTAAAGTTTCTTTAATTGCTTTTGATGAAGAAAGTGGTAAAGAGCGTAAAACAAATATGTACTTATTAGTACAAGCTAACGATGTTAAAGAAGCATATGATAATACCGTTGCTGTAATGAAAGATACTATGGGAGATTATACCATACCAGCTATTACAGAGTCACCAATTATGGATGTTTTTCCTTATTTCTCTGGTGAAGAAGGAGAGTTAGATCGTATTCATAAATTTAACGAAATAAAAGATTCTGTTCCTGAGGTAGAAGAAACAGAAGAGGCTAAAGAAATTTTAGAGGATGAAGCGTTAGCGCTTGTTAGTGCAGAGGTAGATTTAGATGAAGAAGAATAGAGAGTAAGTACTCTTACTAAAATAAAAAACCAGGATAATAAGTAAATTATTATCCTGGTTTTTATGTTTAAATTTTATTGTAATCTACAATAATCCCGCTCTTTCTAGTAGAGCTTCAACTTTTGGTTCTGCACCTCTAAAACGTTTGTATAAAACCATTGGGTTTTCTGTACCTCCTTTAGACAATACATTATCTTTAAATTTAGTAGCTACGTTTTTGTTAAAAATTCCTTCTTCTTTAAAGTAAGCAAATGCGTCTGCATCTAAAACTTCGGCCCATTTATAACTATAATAACCAGAAGAATATCCTCCCTGAAAAATATGAGAAAAAGCAGTGCTCATACAAGTTTCTGCTGTGCTAGGGTATAAATCTGTGCCTGTAAAGGCTTTATCTTCTTGTGCTTTAACATCAGTAAATTTTGTTGGGTCTACACCGTGCCAAGACATATCTAATAAACCAAAACTTAATTGGCGTAAGGTTTGCATACCTTCTTGAAAAGTAGCAGATTCTTTTATTTTTTGTACCAACTCCATAGGTATAACTTCTCCTGTTTGGTAATGTGTTGCAAAAAGCTCAAGAGCTTCTTTCTCATAACACCAGTTTTCTAAAACCTGACTTGGTAATTCTACAAAGTCCCAATACACAGATGTGCCAGATAAACTTGGGTACGTAGTGTTTGCTAACATACCGTGTAAACCGTGACCAAATTCATGAAACAATGTTGTAACCTCGTTAAAAGTTAACAATGATGGTTTAGTATCTGTAGGTTTTGTAAAGTTGCATACGTTAGATATATGTGGACGAACGTTTACACCGTCTTTTATATATTGTGGTTTGTAAGAGGTCATCCAAGCGCCACCACGCTTGCCAGCTCTTGGGTGAAAATCTGCGTAGAATAAAGAGACAAAAGTATTTTCTGCGTCATACACCTCGTATGTTTTTACATCTTCATGGTATTTGTCTACATTGTTAACTTCTTTAAACTGTAAACCAAATAATTTCTCGGCTACTTTAAAAACACCAGCAATTACATTTTCTAGTTTAAAGTAAGGTTTTAGTATTTCATCATCTAAGCTAAAAAGTTTTTGCTTTAGTTTTTCAGAATAATACGCACCATCCCATTTTTGTAATTGGTCTATACCATCCAATTCTTTAGCAAAATCTTCTAGCTGTTTAAACTCGCGTTCAGCAGCTGGTTTTGCTTTTTCTAATAATTCATTTAAAAAAGAATGTACTTTTTCTGGCGTTTCTGCCATACGTTCTTCTAACACAAAATTAGCGTGTGTTGCATACCCAAGTAAATTGGCACGCTCGTGGCGTAATTTTGCTATTTTTAATACATTTTCCTGGTTGTCTAACTCATCACCTTTAAACGCTTTACTACCAAATGCTAATGATAATTTTTTACGAAGCTCTCTGTTTTTAGCATACTTCATAAAAGGTATATAGCTAGGATAATCTAATGTTATTAGCCAACCATCTAAATCTTTAGATTTTGCTAGTTGTGCTGCAGCTTCTTTTTCACCTTCTGGCAAACCATCTAAATCTGCTTCATTAGTTAAATGCATTTTAAATTTATTGGTTTCTGCCAATACATTTTCTCCAAACTTTAGTTTTAGTTTAGATAATTCTGCATCTATTTCTCTAAGTCTTGCTTTTTTATCATCAGCTAAGTTTGCACCGTTTCTGCTAAACCCTTTGTATCTTTTGTCTAACAATGTTTGTTGTTCTACAGTTAGGTTTAAACTGTCTTTTTGCTCATAAACGGTTTTAACTCTTTTAAATAAAGCTTCGTTTAAAGTAATATCATTACCAAACTCAGATAATAAAGGAGAAACTTCCTGTGCTATTTTTTGTATTTCTTCATTGGTTTCTGCTGAATTTAAATTAAAAAACACACTAGAAATACGGTCTAACTGCTCACCAGCAAAATCTAAAGCCTCAATAGTATTTTTAAATGTAGGAGCGTTAGTATTATTTGTTATAGCATCTATTTCTGCTCTTGCATCTGCCATAGCTTGTGTAAAAGCACGCATAAAATGCTCGTTTTCAATTTGAGAAAACGGTGCAGTATCAAAATGGGATAATAATGGATTCATTTTTTAATATTTTAAGATATTACGGTAATGAGAAAATTTTAGAAGGGCTGTATTACTTTATGCTTTTTACTTTTTCTGCTCCTTCAATAACTTTTTGCTTTAATCCTTCTTTATAAAAAATTATTTTATCCAATACACATTTGTCAGATGACCCAATAATTTGTGCAGCTAAAATACCAGCGTTTTTTGCGCCATTTAGAGCAACAGTTGCAACAGGTACGCCACCAGGCATTTGTAATATTGATAAAACAGAATCCCAACCATCTATAGAGTTGCTACTTTTTACAGGAACACCAATTACTGGTAGTGGAGACATAGATGCAACCATACCTGGTAGGTGTGCTGCGCCACCTGCACCTGCAATAATAACACTATAACCGTTTGTATGTGCGTTTTTACTAAAGTCGAATAATTTTTCTGGTGTACGGTGTGCAGAAACAATATCTACATCTACCTCAATATCAAAACCTTTTAAAATATCTATTGCGTCTTGCATTACAGGAAGGTCACTTGTGCTTCCCATTACTACGGCTACTTTGCTCATAATTTATTCGCTTATTACTTTAATTGTATTTTTTACTTGTTCGGCTATCTTACGAGCCTTATCTACATCTTTATTTACAATAGTTACGTGTCCCATTTTACGAAAAGGTCTTGTTTCCTTTTTACCGTAAATATGCGGAGTAACACCTTCTAGCTTTAAAATATCTTCCATATTTTTATAGACTACATTACCCGTATAGCCTTCTGCGCCAACAAGATTTACCATAATACCAGCAACTTTACTTTTTGTATTACCTAATGGCAAGCCCAGTATAGCACGTATATGTTGCTCAAACTGGTTAGTGTAGCTGGCTTCTATACTATAATGCCCGCTGTTGTGTGGTCTAGGAGCAACTTCGTTCACTAATATTTCATCTTCATTAGTTTGGAACATTTCTACAGCTAACAAACCAACGTGTTTAATTTTATCTGCTACTTGTAAAGCTACTTCTTGTGCTTTTTGGGCAACAGCGTCTGGTATTCTAGCCGGACAAATAACATATTCTACTTGGTTGGCTTCTGGGTGAAACTCCATTTCTACAACAGGATATGTTTTTACTTCACCTTTACTATTGCGAGCAACAATTACTGCAAGTTCATTTTTAAAAGGCACCATTTCTTCTGCAATACATTCTACATTGGGTAGATCTTCTAAATCGGTTAATGTACGTACAACTTTTACACCTTGACCATCATAACCAAACTGAGCACATTTCCAAACAAATGGTAAGTTTAATCCGCCATTTTCTACACTGTCTTTAATTTCGCTAGTATAGGCAAATCTGTGAAAATCTGCGGTAGGTATATTATGGTCTACGTAGAATAATTTTTGAGTAGCCTTGTTGTGTATAACACGTAAAGCACTTGTTGGTGGGTATACTTTTTTGCCTTCGTTTTCTAATTTTTCAAGCGCAGATAAATTTACATTTTCTATTTCTATAGTTAGTACATCTACCGTTTTTCCAAAATTGTAAACAGTATCAAAATCTAAAATATCACCTTTAACAAATTCATTACAAGCAATACTAGAGGGTGCATCATCTGTAGCTTCTAAAACTTTAGTAAATATGTCTAATTTACGGGTTTCATAGAGCATCATTTTACCTAATTGGCCACCGCCCAAGATACCAAGTTTAAAGTCAGAAGAAAAAAAGTTCATTTTTGTAATTTTTGCAGTATTGTTAACTTGGTAACAAAAATACACTTAAATCTTAAAACTGCTCTTGTATATCCTAAAAAGAGAAATCAAAATGGTATATTTGCGCTTTTAATAAATGAACATCCAATTGATTAAGCTACACGACAAATATTTTAGACCTTATTTAACCGAGCAACAGATTTTAGCTGCGGTTAAAAATATAGCGGATAAAATTGCCGAAGATTACAAAGATGAGGTTCCGGTTTTTATAGGTGTACTTAATGGTTCCTTTATGTTTGTCGCAGATTTGCTTAAAGCATACGAACACAATTGCGAGGTTTCTTTTGTTAGACTAAGTTCTTACAGTGGGCTGTCTTCTACAGGAATTGTAGAAACACTAATAGATGTATCTGATACTATTGAAGGTAGAAGTGTAATAATATTAGAAGATGTTATAGACACTGGCCGTACTGTTAAAGAGCTGGTGCATATGTTTAGCAACAGTAACGTTAAAGAGTTTAAAATAGCTACTTTATTTTACAAACCATCTGTGTATAGTGGTGAGTATAATATAGATTACGTAGGTATAGAAATTCCAAATAAATTTATTGTAGGTTACGGGTTAGATTATAACGAGCTTGGTAGAAACCTAAAAGAAGTGTATCAACTAAATCAAAATAATATGATAAATCTTGTACTATTCGGGAAACCGGGAGCTGGCAAGGGCACACAGGCAAATTTTTTAAAAGAACAGTACAATTTAAAACATATTTCTACAGGAGATGTGTTTCGTTACAATATAAAAAATGGTACAGAATTAGGTACACTAGCAAAGTCTTTTATAGATAAGGGTGAGTTGGTGCCAGATGAAGTAACAATTAATATGTTAAAGGAAGAAGTAGAGAAGAATCCGGATGCAAGTGGATTTATTTTTGATGGTTTCCCAAGAACAACTGCACAAGCAGAAGCATTAGATAACTTTTTATCTACTAAAGATATGAAGATTGATGCAACTATTGCTTTAGATGCAAATGACGAAGTTTTAATACAACGTTTGTTAGAACGTGGTAAAGTTAGTGGTAGAAGTGATGACCAAGACGAAAGTAAAATTCGTAATAGGTTTGATGAGTACAACCAAAAAACTGCTCCGTTACAAGCATACTATGACAAGCAAGGCAAATTCCATACTGTAGATGGTATAGGAGAAATAAAAGATATTACAACAAGGTTAAGTAAAGTAATAGATACTTTATAAAACTACACACTTATTATATTAATTCCATAACCTAAAACAATGACCGAAGGTAATTTTGTAGACTATGTAAAGATGACGGTTTCTTCTGGTAACGGAGGTAAAGGCTCTGTGCACTTGCATAGAGAAAAGTATATTACCAAAGGTGGTCCAGATGGTGGTGATGGTGGCCGTGGTGGTCATATTATTTTGCGTGGTAACAAAAACTTGTGGACTTTATTAAATTATAAGGTACAAAGACACTTTAAAGCCGGACACGGTGAGCACGGTAGTAAAGGCCGTAGTTCTGGTGCAGACGGACAAGATGTGTATATGGATGTGCCACTAGGAACAGTTGTTAGGGATACAGAAACTAACGAAATTGTACTAGAGGTTACAGAACACGGAGAAGAAGTAATACTAGTAAAAGGTGGTTTAGGTGGCCGTGGTAACTGGCATTTTAAAACTAGTACCAACCAAACTCCTAGATATGCACAGCCAGGAATGTCTGGTGAGGAAATGCAAATAACTCTAGAGTTAAAAGTATTGGCAGATGTAGGTTTAGTTGGTTTTCCTAATGCAGGTAAATCTACTTTATTATCTGTGTTAACTTCTGCAAAGCCTAAAATTGCAGATTATGAGTTTACTACGCTAAAACCAAACTTAGGAATTGTGCAGTATCGCGATTTTCAGAGTTTTGTAATGGCAGATATACCTGGTATTATAGAAGGTGCAGCAGAAGGTAAAGGCTTAGGGCATTACTTTTTAAGACATATAGAGCGTAATGCTACTTTATTATTTTTAATACCTGCAGACAGTAAGGATATTGGTAAAGAATATAAAATACTGTTAGACGAGTTAAAAAGATATAACCCAGAACTTATAGATAAGGAACGTTTTGTTGTAATTTCTAAAAGTGATATGTTAGATGATGAACTTATTGCAGAAATGAGTGTTGAGTTAGACAGAGACTTAGATGGTGCAACATATATGTTTATTTCTTCTGTAGCACAGCAAGGTTTGCAAGAGTTAAAAGATAAATTATGGCAGCAGCTTAACAATTAATTTGTTTAATTGTAGGGTGTTACCATATCTTTTTAATAACTTTAAAAGGCTATACCTCTTGTTTAAACCGTATATTAGATAAGTGCAACTAAAATATATACCAATGAAAAGCTACGTATCTCTACTTTTAATTTTATTGTTTGTCTCTTGTAACACTATACGTGTAAATTATGATTACGATAAAGATTTAGACTTTACGGCTTACACTACATATGGTTTTTATATGGATATGAAAACCGGTTTAAACGATTTAGATACCAAACGTTTGCTAAACGCTGTAGAAGATGTTATGCGTACAAAAGGGTTTAAATTAGCAGAAGAACCAGAGATTTATATTAATATTACGGCACAAGTATATAAAGGAACACCAAACAACTCTGTTGGTGTTGGTTTAGGTGGTGGCGGTAATAATATTGGTGGCGGACTGTCTGTTGGTTTGCCAATTGGCGGAGCCCAATTAGATAGAGAAATTACGTTTGACTTTATAGATGTACAAAGAGATGCATTAGTATGGCAAGCAACTAGCGTTAGTGGCTACAAAGAAAACCAAACACCAGAAGCTAAAGAGCTTAAATTGCTGCAAATAGTAGAAAAAGCACTAAGTAAATACCCTCCCAAAGTAAAAAAATAATTAGTTTGTTGCTTGTAATATAGCTAGTTATGTGCTGTGTGTACAGCAATTTCAATTCAATTCTTCAAAATTACCGTTCGCTAATCTTAAATTACCGTTTGTCATAAAACGGATTTTTTTAGGGATAAGCTGCTATACCTTTACATCATAATTAAACAACTAATAACAACCTTAAATTTTTGTATTATGAAAAATAGAATAGCAATCATCAAAAAAGCAGAACAAATTAAAGCCTTATTAATATGTAGCATTATAGCAATAGTGCCAGTATACCACGTAGGCTACAAATTAGGCGGTGCTATTGTACAATTATTTGTATAAGAAACCAAGGTGTTAACCTGTATTGCCGTTTAGGTTTTAAATACTACCGTTCGCCATAAATTACCTAAAAAGACACTTAAACTATTTTATTTTTGAATCATCAATCAAAAACAAATCATCAATCAATCAATCAATCAACAACAGTTCATTAATAAATAGTTCATCAATCAAAATCATCAATCAAAATCATCAAATTTAAAACTAACAGTTATGCAGAAACCAACAACTTTAACCAAAAAAGTAAATGCAATTGCTTATGGTATTTTAATTAGCACTTTTGCTCTTGCACTACTTTTTGGTTTGGGTTACAATTTTGGTAAACTTTTGTATCACTTAGGATTTTAAAAACAAGTAATCAACCATTAACCATCAATCTAAAAAAAAATATTATGATACTACTAGCAGAATTATTGATTGTCGTAATTTTAAACATTATCGCTTAAGCATAATTATAAAAAGCTTTTATTAGCGTATTAATGTATTAGAATAAATTTAATGAAACTTATAAATAACTGGAAATACTGGGTTTTTGCCTTAATAGGATGGTTGGTTTTAATACTATCCACACTAACTTTTGACAAAGTCTCTTACGGATTAGAATATGCAGACCAAAACGAATATTACGGTTACATAGGTTACTTAATAGGAGAAGGTATTGCTTGTGGCTTACTAGCATATGCAATGTCTTTTATATTATTATATTATATAGAAAAGCACATAGCGTTTGGTAATCTTAAAAAACGAAACGTAGTTAGTTTGGTATTGCTTTTTATTGGAGTTCAGATAATATATTCTTTAATTTTATGGCCAATGTTAGATGTGGTTCAGAGTATTTCTAGTTTTGAATCTGAAAAAAGCTTAACAGACTCTATAAATTGGTTTATGCGTTTAACAAATATACCATTCTTCTCTGCAATGTTTGTGATATGGCTTTTTACAGTTTTAGTTATAAAAGCCTATGACTATAACAAAAACATTACTCTTAAACAGTTTAAGTTAGAGGGGAGTTTAAAGGAGTCTCAGTTAAACTCTTTAAAGGGGCAAATTAATCCTCATTTTATGTTTAATAGCTTAAACAATATTAGAGGCTTAATGTTAGAAGACGTTGGTAAGTCTAGAGAAATGCTTACAAAATTGTCTGAAATGCTCAGGTATTCTTTAATTAAGAACGATGTAAATTCTATTGCTTTGGAAGAAGAGTTAGATATGGTAGAGAATTATATAGCCTTATCTAAAATTCAGTTTGAAGATAGGTTAGAGTTTGTAAAAGAAGTAGACCCTAACTCACTATCTGTTTCTATACCACCAATGATAATACAGTTATTGGTAGAAAATGCAGCAAAACACGGAATTGCAAATCTAATTAAAGGAGGTACAATTACCTTAATTACAAACAGAACAGAAAAATATTTGCATATTATTGTGCGTAATACAGGTAAATTAAAAATAGTAAAAGGCTCTACACAGTTAGGTCTTAAAAATATAAAACAACGACTACGGTTGTTATACGGAAACTTAGCAGAGTTTTCTTTAGAAGAGATAAATGAAGAGGTAGTAGCAAATATTAAAATACCAATGGTATGAGTATGATTAAAGCAGTTATAGTAGAAGACTCTAGGTTAGCCAGAAATGAGCTAAAAGAATTGATAAAAAACCAAGGTGAGATAGAAATTCTTGGTGAAGCAGAAAATGTAGATGAAGGCTACAAGTTAATTAATGAAACACAGCCCGACCTATTATTTTTAGACATTAATATGCCAGAAAAAGATGGTTTTGAACTTTTAGAAATGCTAGATAAAGTACCAATTACGGTATTTACAACAGCTTTTGATGAGTATGCAATTAAATCTTTTGAGTATAATGCATTGGATTATATTTTAAAACCTATTAATGCAAAACGCTTTGGAAAGGCAATAGAAAAAGTAAAGGTCCAGTTAGAAGGTTCTACTGCAGAAAGTAGCGAAGAAAATGTTACTAACGAGACTAAAGAGAAGCTAACAGAAAGTAGTCAGATTTTTATAAAAGATGGCGATAAATGTTGGTTGGTAAAAATAGGAGATATTTCTTTGTTTGAAATTGTAGGTAATTACACGCGCGTATATTTTAAAGGCGAAAAACCAATGTTATATAAGTCTTTAAACCAAGTTGAAGAAAAACTACCAGATCATAACTTTTTTAGAGTAAACAGGCAGCAAATTATAAATGTAAATTATATAGCTAATGTTGTGCCTTGGTTTAATGGTAAGCTTAAATTAACAATGAACTCTGGTGAAGAAGTAGAGGTGTCTAGAAGACAGTCTTACATTTTTAAAGATAAAATGAGTATTTAAAAAAGATACAAAAAAGTAATGACTAAATCGTGGGGTAAAAAACCACTACTTTTTATGCATCTTTCAGGAAATTAGCCATAGAGTAGGCCTGTGTATTTGATGTAGTAATAATTTAAATTTAGTTGTGTTTTCTAAAGTTAATTAAAATATTTGAAATCTTCAATTTAAAACACTAAAAAACAATTAGTTATAGCATTGGGGAGAGTAACTTAGCTATTTTGTCTGTTAATTTAATATACCAAGGTCTGTTAATCCACTTTTCTTTATCTATTTGTTCAGAGTCAATTAAGTCATTATAAAATGCAGTGGTAAGTTCTGTGGCAATTTCTTCATCATAAACAATAGCGTTTACTTCAAAATTAAGCTCAAAACTTCTAGTATCCATATTGGCTGTACCAACAATAGCTATTTTTTTATCTGTAACTATAGTTTTTGCATGTACAAATCCTTTTTTATATCTGTATATTTCTACTCCTGCATTTAATATTTCTCTGTAATATGCTCTAGATGCTGCGTTAACTAGTAGTGTGTCTGAGTTGTACGGAACTAGTAGTTTTACTTTTAAACCACTCATAGCAGCAATATTTAAAGCATCTAACATACTTTCACCGGGAATAAAATAAGGAGTAGTAATTAAAATTTCTTCTTCAGCTAAGTAAATTGCCTGTAAAATAGAATATAAAATTGTAGGCGAGTTAGAGTCTGGACCACTAGCAGCAATTTGTACTAACTTAGTATCTGTGTACGTAAAAGAATTAAAAGGCACATACATACCTTTCTCTAAAATTAAATTTTGAGTAGAACAAGAATTCCAGTCAGACAAGAATATATATTGCAGGTAAGTAACCGCAGGCCCTTCAATTTTTAAGTGTGTATCTCTCCAAAAAACACGATCTGTACTATTCTTTTTATTTACATAGTTATCACTCACATTTATACCACCAACAAAACCTACTTTGCCATCTATTACAATAATTTTACGGTGGTTACGGTAGTTAAGTCTGTTTGCAAATGCAATTAATTTTATTTTATAAAACGGTACAGCTTCTATACCTGCATCTCTTAACCTGCTACTTAGTGTTTTTCTTATTTCAGAACTACCATAATCATCATAAATAAACCTAATTTTTACACCTTCTTTTGCTTTTTTAAGAAGCAATTTTTCTATTGTATTTCCAATTTCATCATCTCTAAAAATGTAGTACTCTATGTGTATATGGTGTTTTGCGGCTTCAATAGCTTTTAAGACTTCCGGAAATTTGTTTTCGCCATTTAGTAAAATCTTTACGGTGTTATTGTTGGTAAGTGGGCTAGTGGTATCTTTTAACAAAAGGTTTACCAATTCTGATCTACTTTTGGCAGACTCATTACCGTTTGCCAATACCTCTTTAGAGTGTGCAATAATTTCCTTTTCTAAAACTTCTTTTTGTCTCACATCCAACAAAGACTTGTTGGCATACATTTTATGCTTTCTGTAATTTATACCAAAAGAAAAATAAATGATAATACCTATAAAAGGCAAAAACACTGCACTTAATAAATAAGCAAGTGTTTTTGTTGTGCCTCTTGTATCATAAATTATACGTAGACAAGTAAAAATTAATAAGGGTACGTATAGTATTTCTAATAGCAGTATCCAGTTCATAAAAAACAGTTTATCTTGTTAAGATAAGCAATACATTTGTTTAACGTATACTATTTGTTAACAGAAACACGTACACCTTTACTATGGCTACTAAATTCTGGTGCATACATACTTTGTATTGTTGTAATGCCATTGCTAAAATCGCCAGCATTATTTACACGTAAATCATACTCAAATACATAAACTCCTTTAGGTAAATAATCAAAAAAGAAATTTGTGCTAGCGTCTTTTGTGCTTTCATAATACCCTAAGCCGTCTTGCCATTTGTATCTAGATATTACATTTAAAGGCTCCAATCCAGAGGCCCTCATATCTTTCATATGTACAAATTCCATTGCTCTGTCTGCTCTAAGCTCTATGCGTACTTTTACCAAATCACCTACCACCAATTTTGTGTTTTTAGTAATTTCTGATATTTGCTCGCCAGTATTTGTATTCTTTTTTAAGAATAATTTTTTAGATAATTTAAGCGGTGTTTCTGCAGATGTAATTTTGTCTAAATCTTCAAAATACTGCCAGTACATAGCGCCCCAAGCAATACCATTACCTTTTTTGGTAATTTGTACATCTGCCATTTTAGGTTCTATTTCTTTACTATTCCAAGCTGTTTTATAATAACCAGTGCCAGCTTCAACTTTAACATCTTCTAATTTGTTAGGGTCTATTTTCTTATCACCCACCAAAACATCTACAGCGTCTGTAACAGAGAGCCAATCGCTACCTTGTAAAAGCAATGCGTAAACAGCTTCTGTAGTCGCTTTTGTGGTTTTCCATTGGTTGGTTTGCTTGTTTTTAAGCAACCAAATTTTTAGATTATCAACTGTTTCTGTATTGTTTTCTATTTCTGCAAAAGCTTCAATTAATAACGACTGAGTTTCAATTGGCGCTTGGTACCAATACCAAGAGTTGGTGTTTTCTTTCCAGTACATTCCTAATTCATCAGAAGTAATACTGTTTTGCTTTAGAGATTTTAAAATCTTTTTAGCAGTAGCATCTTCATCCATTCTAAACAAACTTAAAGCAAGTAAACCTTTATTGTATAGGCTACGTTTGTTCCAATATTTTTTAGCTTGATCTCTGTAATATTCTGTAACTTCTTTTGTTTTTTTAGATGCTTTAACATCCGGATAAAAACTACGCATATACAAGTAATGAAGCTGCATATTGCTTAAGTGATCACTTTTTAAGTCAGAGCTATGCTTTTTCATATACTCATACTCACTCACAAATTCTTTATCTAAGTAGGCAATTGCCTTATTAATCATTTTACCTACATCTTTATCCGTATTGTTTAGAGCTTTTAGGGCATCTAAATGTCCAAATCCAGTAATAATATGTTGTGTAATGTACCTGCTTTCTTTGCCTCCGTTAAACCAAGCCCAACCACCTTTATTAGTCTGGTTGTTTGTTAATCTACGCACAACTGCAGCTTGCTCACTTTTCATTTTATTTAAATTAAAAAGTAATGCAATACGTTTTTTCTGTTCCGTCTCAGACTGTGCATCTCTTAACCAAGGAGTTTCTTGTATTAAAAGCGATTTTAATTCTTGGTTTTTTTCTAAGTTGCTAAGTAACGCATCAGAATTTGCCCATTGTTTAAAAACCTCTTGTATTCTAGGATTGCTATTTGCAATGTGACTAGCCAATGTATTTGCATAATATCTAGAAAAAAGTTGCTCATTACACTCGTGCGGATACTCCATTAAATACGGTAATGCTTGCACTGCATACCAAGCAGGATTAGATGTTATTTCTAAACTTAATTTATGATTTGTTAATGTTGTAGATGTGTTATTTTTTAATTTATCTAAGCTGAATTTTTTAGTTTGATTGCTTCTTACCCACATAGGTAAAGTTTCTGTTACCAACATTCTATTTGTAAGTACCGGAAGCAAATTTTGCTCACCGTCACTAAAATTGCCTGCCTTAGCAATAACAGTATATTGTACAGCCTGAAGATTTTTTGGAATTTCTAATGTCCAAGAAACTTGTGTGTTTCCTTTAGCATCTACAGAGAAGTTATTTTCTGTAACAGATGTTATTAATTCTGATGTAATATCTTTACCACTAACAGCATCTTTAAGTTCTAAGGTCGCAAGACCAGATAAGTTTTTCTCTGTAATATTTGCAATTTTACTACTAAAAATAAGCTTATCTCCTTCACGTAAAAAACGAGGAGCATTAGGCATTACCATTAGCTCTTTTTGGGTTACAGTTTGCAATGTAGTAACAGCGCTTTCTAAACTTTTAGTATGTGCCAATAATTGTAATTTCCATTTAGTTAACGCTTCTGGGGTAGTAAAATTAAAAGATACATTACCCTCTTTATCAGTTTGCAATTCTGGAAAAAAGAAAGCTGTTTCCTGTAAGTTTTTTCTAATTTTAACCTCCTCTTTTTCTTTTTTAGGAGGAGCAGGAGCAGTGGTGTCTTTTTTAGACTCCATTGGGCTACTTATAGCATCATCCAAAGCACCAGAATCACTTTCTTCTACAACAACTATTTCTTCAGTATCTTCAGCAACCATTTCCATGGCAACAGGTGATGCAGATTTTCTCATTACAGATAAAGACCTACGATTGTAATAAGAGTTACCTATATACAACCCATACCAATTAAAAGCGTCATAATTTTGTCCTTGGTATATATACTCATAGAATTCATTATTATAAACTGTAAACGAATCTTCAGAAAAACTTTTGTAAGCACTACTTCTTATGTTATTAGAGTGGTTTTTATGGTGTATTGGGTAAAAATACCAGCTGTGGCTTCTAAATTCATCCAAGGAAGCATCATACATACTTGCTAATATTTCTGCAGCAACTTTATCTCCTTTAGAGCCTTTAATTTTAAATTTCCAAGTTTCATCTGTACCAGGTTGTATTTTATCTCTAAAAGTTACTGTTTCTATTTCTAATGATGTACTTGGGTGTGGAACATTAATATATACTTTATCATTTTTAAAAGAATTGTAAGCCGTAAAAGTATAGTTAATAGACAAGCCACCTATATCTTCTTTGGTAATTGGTATTTTTATTGTTTTAGAACAGTTACTAAGTGTTATTATTTTTGTTTCAATAGGTTTGTTACTTCTATCTATATACAACGTAACATTTAAAGGTGTTGCTGCAGATAACAGTTTAACTTCTACATTATCTCCAACGCTGTAACTATTTTTGTCGATTTTTATATCAAAAAGTTCGTTGTCTGCTGTAGTTTTATCTGTGTTGCTAAATAAACTTGCTATTGCCTTGTCTGTAACAGTTTGTCCAAATTTATCTTTAGCTTCTAGCTCAATAATATACTTACCAGATTCCCATTTTTTAATAGTAGGCAAATTAATTACAGAAGATTTTTTAGTGTCAAAATTAGTACTCCATAATAGTGGTCCCTTGTCCCAATCTCTTGGTTGCTGCTTTTTGTATATTTCGTTAGGGAAGTTTGTGCTAAACGTAGTTTCATCTATTTTGTAATCTGGAGCAGACCAAGGTCTACTGCGTTTTACATTTTTAGGTGCTTGTAATTTATATATTTTTAACGACCCTTTTGCGGCAGTAAACTGTCCGTTTAAGTTAGCAGTATTAACATATAATACGCTATCTTTTTTAGTTTTATCTATTTGCGAGCTTACATTTATAGTGGCATTTAAACTATGGTAACCAACTCTAACTACAGTTGTAGTACTTTTTGTTTCTCCATTAATATCTGTAACATCTGCAGTAATTTCATAATTAAAAATAGGAGAGTTATCCTTGTTTACACTTTTTTCTGGTATAGCCTTAAAGGTTATTTGGTAGTTTCCATTAGCATCTGTTTTAGTTTCCCCGTGTTTAATTTCTTGTGGTGTGCTATTATAGTAGGGTACTCTCCAATAATACCAGTTAGGATATCTAACCAACCTTTTTACGGTGTAAACAACTTTAGCATCAGTAATTGTGCTACCAGCAAAAGCATTGGCTGTACCGTTTACCGTTACCATATCATTAACCTTGTAGGTCTCTGTAACAGGTTTAAAAGTTGTTGTAAATTTAGGTCGTTTGTATTCTTCTACAGAAAAATAACTGGTATTACTTATTTTGTTGCTACTAGATATTGCTTCTATAGTAAAATTACCTGTTAAGCCGTTACTAGGTAATATAAATTCTCCATTAAAAGAGCCATATTCATTTGTAGTTAACTCTAAAGATTTTACAGCTTGGTAATTCACATCTTTTAGCGTTACAGTAACCTTAATGTTTTCTAATATGTCAGATTTATTATTTTTTTGGTTAATAGCAATACCTTTAAAATAAACAGGTTGCCCTGGTCTGTAAATACTACGGTCTGTGAATAAAAAAGCATTATTATAATTTATATTACTATTACTGTTGGCTTTAGTGTATACATTATAAGTGCCAAATGTAGCGTAATCATCATTACTACTAACCTTTAGTTTTATATTGCGCCACCTTTGGTCTGTTTTGTGAATGGTAACCATACCCAAGCTATTGGTTTTAAATTTAGCGTGTTGTACAGGGTCATTATACGTTTTATGATATTCTAACTTAACTGTAGCATTTGCAATAGGCTTACCATTTGCTCTGTTTACTACCTGAAAATAATCTGCTGTATTTGTAGTACTATTTACAACAGCCAAGTCTGTTACTTGTATGGCACTATACCCGTAAGTTTTTGTTAATTTAGTAGGTTCTGCAAGTATAAGTAGTTGTCCTACATTTAATTTTGGTATAATAACTTCAGTAGTATGGTTTTGGTAATCTTTTTCGTTTTTTAATTTAGACTTCCACGTTTTTACACTTTTAAGCTTTTTTATATACTGTAGCTTTTTGTCATCATCATAAATTGTATCTAACGTATATAATTGCTTGTCTGAAATTGTATAGGCTGTAAAATTTAAATCGTTTACATTTTTATACCTAACAAGTACTTTAGACGGTTTGTTAACTTGTATGTAACTTTCTGTGCTTATGTCAAGTCTACTTCTTTTTATGGTTGTAACCAAGTCGTTACACATTTCTGCGGCTCTACTTTTAGGAAATTTAGCAACTACAGCTTCACAAATTTTAATAGCATCATTTTTCTTCCATTGGTTTTTTGGTATTACGCTATTTGGATGGTAACTATCTCCTTTGGTGTTGTAATAGGTAGCAATATTGTAATTGTATAAACCAGAAACAGCATCGTTTTTATAAGTGTTTGCCATTTTTTTTAAGGTTGATATGTAGTGTTTATCTTTCTCTAAAAAAACAGCGTTATTGTAAACAAAATTTAATCGTTCTAAATCTACTTCAACAAAAGCCTTTGGTGAAGCATCGTTTTTATGAAAATCTAATAAGCCTTGATAAACTTTTAAAGCTTTAGACTTTAATGATGTTTTATCGTCTTCGTTAATAGGTAAACTAATAAAATCTGTTCCACTGCATAGCATATTTTGGTCATCAATCTCAAACTGATCAGCAGGTCTAGTTATGCTACTTTCATCTGTTTTATAAAACTCTAATGCAGTATGCGATAAAAGGTCAAACAGTGTAGGTCTGTATATTTTAGAATCTTTTCTGTTGTTTAATAACAAGTCAAACTCATCTACTTTAATCTTTTGTAATGCACTGCTATTTTTTAAGGAGGACTTAAAATTAGTGTCAATTTCATAAAATAAAGTAGTTAAATCCCAAGTTCTAAAATCTATACTATCTACTTTAGTTTCAGTTGTAGTTCTATTGTAAAAACGATATCTATTTTGTCTAAAATATTGTAAATATAAATTAGCTAAATAACTGTGTAAAACGTTTTTTGTAGGTGTGTCACTATTAGCAATTTCAGATTTAAAATTTGTTATAATAGATAACACAGCATCTTCCTCTAAAGTCATTGCATATTTAGAGATGTACAACAATGCTTTTACATTCTGTGGCGAGTTGTCTTCTTTTTTTGCTTTGGCAGCAATTGCTTGCACTGTTTCTAGGGCAGATTTGGTCATAGAAGACTTCTCGTGCTTTTCTACGGTTTTCCAAAGTGCGTCAAAACTGTTATTTTCTTGTGCCATTGCTATGTTTGCAAATAAAATTAGAACTATAATAGAAGTTAAATTTTTCATTATCTGTATGTTATCTTGTTAAGATTTGTAAATCTAAATCTGCATTAAATGTACTAACAAATTTGAGCTTTATAGTACAACTATGCAATTAAGAATGCGTTAACTTACCTTTTAAGTGAGTAAAGTCATCTAAACAGATCAAAAGTAGTACCAATCTAAGTTTTTTACATCCCTATTTACCGTGTAATTGTCTGTTGTGTTTATTTTTTTTAAACCTATTTGTATTGTTATCTTTACAGCTATAATTTTACGTATGAAAATTCATTTTATAGCCATTGGCGGTAGTGCAATGCACAATTTGGCATTAGCCTTAGAACATAAAGGATACACAATTACAGGTAGTGACGATGTTATTTTTGAACCTTCTAAAAGTAGGTTAGAAGCAAAAGGATTGTTGCCAGAATCTTTTGGTTGGTTTACAGATAAAGTTACTGCAGATTTAGATGCGGTTATTTTGGGTATGCACGCTAAAGAAGATAATCCAGAGCTTTTAAGAGCAAAAGAGCTTGGACTTACTATTTATTCTTATCCAGAGTTTTTATACGAGCAAAGTAAAAATAAAACAAGAGTTGTTATAGGCGGTAGCCACGGAAAAACAACAATTACATCTATGATTTTGCACGTGCTTAATTACCACGGCAGAGAAGTAGATTATATGGTTGGTGCACAATTAGATGGTTTTGATAGAATGGTGCATTTAACAGAAGAAAACGACTTTATTATTTTAGAGGGCGATGAGTATTTGTCTTCTCCTATAGACAGGCGACCAAAGTTTCATTTGTACAAGCCTAATATTGCTTTGTTAAGCGGAATTGCGTGGGACCATATTAACGTTTTTCCTACGTTTGAAAACTATGTGGAGCAATTTAAAATATTTGTAGATAGTATTGTTAAAGGAGGAAGCATAACTTACAATGAAGAAGATGTAGAAGTAGTTAAAGTTGTAGAGGCATCTGAAAACCCAATACGTAAGTTAGGATACTCAACTCCAGATTATACTATTGAAGATGGCGAAACCTTGTTAGAAACTCCAGAAGGTCCTATGCCAATTGAAGTTTTTGGTAAACACAACCTAAGTAATTTAGCAGGTGCAAAATGGATTTGCCAAAACATAGGAATAGACGAAGACGATTTTTACGAGGCAATAGCAACTTTTAAAGGAGCTTCTAAAAGGCTAGAGAAAATTGCAGAGAGTAAAACGTGTGTTGCTTATAAAGATTTTGCACACTCACCAAGTAAAGTGGCAGCCACTACAAAAGCAGTTAAAGAACAATATGCAAACAGAAAATTAATAGCTTTTTTAGAGCTACATACATACAGTAGTTTTAATCCTGAATTTTTAAAAGAATATAAAGGTGCTTTAGATGCTGCAGATGTAGCAGTGGTTTTTTATATTCCAGAATCTGTAGCTATAAAAAAATTAGATCCTGTTAGTCCACAACAAATTAAAGACGCTTTTAAAAGAGATGATTTACAAATTTTAACTAATGCAGCAGCTTTTAAAGATCTTGTAAATAAACAAGATTACAACAACTCTGTTGTTTTGTTTATGAGTTCTGGTAACTATGGTGGTTTAGATTTAAACGATTTTAAAACACTTATAAAACAGTAATTTTTTCTTTTTTAAGTAAATACATCATAAAGTTTAGATATTTTCGTTAAAAGAATATCTAAACTTACTTATGTATATTTCTCCTGTTGACCTTTTAGGACTTTCTCTGGACGAACTTATGAACTTGGATAGCCGAGGAATTATTAGACTAGAAAAAACATTAAAAATACAAAGATTGCGTTCTGGCGCTAATGCCTACAACCCAGAGCAGGTAAGCAGCATAGTAAAACAACTCTCTAGCGAAGAAGAAAAAAAGTCTGTCTACTTTGTAGAAAAACACAGTTATTTAAAACAATTTATTACCACAGGTAAAGATAGTGGAGAAAAAACATTTATTATAGATGCTGCTTTATTAGCAGATACACCAAATATAAAAGAGTTTCTAGAGCCTTATTTTGAAGCTTATTTTATGAAAATGGTAAAAACGGACTTTACTGCAAAAAAGTACGATACCATTATTAAGGCTATGCAACGTAAGGAACTTTTTACAGATAATCTTTTATCTACATATTACCGTTATATAAAATCACAAGCAGATATTATTACTGAAAAAATTAAAGTATCGTCTAATGGAGATTTAATGAGTAGGTGCCCAGAGATTGCTTATAAAAGCTATATTTATTTGCTTAATACAGTTTCTTTAGGGGTAATTTCTCAATCTAAAATGGACTATGTAAGTGCTATGATAGATTATTACAATATAACTAAGAATACTTATTCTGAGTTTCCTAAGGTACAAAGAGCTTTTCGTAATTTTAAGTTAATAGAAGTTACTAGTCAAGAAATAAAAGATTTTTATGCCAAAGCAGCAAACCAAGTAGGGAGTCTTCATCAAGGAGGACAAAGCCAGCAAAGGCCTAATAGTAGACAAACAGATAAAAGTTCTGGTTCGTCTTTTTCAGGCTTAAAAGCAATTGGAATTGTTATTGGGATTATGATATTTTTAGTAAGAGTAGGGCGTATATTTACATCGTCTTCATCATCATCAAATTACTCTACATACAGTTCTCCTAGTTATAAAATTCCTACGTTAGAGTTTTCTTATGAGGATGATAAAACAGCATTTTATTCAGATTTAATACACAAAGCAGAAAATGATAGTTTAGATATAAATAATAAAATAATTATAAAATCTGGAACTACACCATACACAGCTTCTTTTAAAAGCAATGAAGGACTAAGATCTGGCGACTTTATAAAAGTGGTAAACAAAAGAACTAGACCTTTTATTCTTTTTGAGCATTTTAACGTTATAAATTCAGACTACGCAGCTTATACAAGACCTAACGATTCTTTTAAAATAATGAATAAAAACTATTTAGAAGAATTGGTTTTTTATATGGGTGATGATTTTGTGGGTAGCGAAAGTTTAAAACGAGAAACCTATGGATCTTCTACAAAATTAAGTGCTAGTAAAAAGTACTTTAAAAGTGTAAATGAAAAAGAACTAAGTTTTTTAAAAAACAAATATGTTATAGATAGTTTAGGAGCAGACCCTAATATTGTTGTGTATGATGATGATATTGTTTTTACAGATGTGTTTTACCATTTAGAGCCTCATAAAATTTTACCGCCAGAGGTAGAGGAAGTTGAGGAGGTTGAAGAAACTATAATTATGGATAGTGAGCCACATATGTATTATGAAGAGCCTAGTGAAAGTGTTTCAAGAGAAAATAAAACGCCATTTTTTGCAAACTTATTTAAAGGAGAAGATGTTAGTACTGTAAAATGGAGGTTAAAGAATTTAAAAACAGGGGCAAACCCTTTTCCTAGAATATTTAAGAGTATTAAAAGTAATTCTATTACCGGTTATGAGGTTGTGGTTAATAATACTAGTGCAGAAGACGTAATCCTTTTTGGTGTAAACACAGAGCTAAGTAGAGATCAGGCTACATATATAAAAAAGAATACTTCTGTAACGTTAAACTTGCATGATGAAGATGATACCTTATATATTTATATGGGATCTTACTTTTATCAGCATAAAGATGTAGATACAAATTCTACTATAAATTCTCCTAACGGATTTTTTAAGAACTCGTCTAAAATAGGTAAAGACTTATCTAATAAAAGCTTTACCATAACGTATTTAGGTGTAAAACCAGAAATAAATATTACCCCTTTAGGAGTAACCTTAGTGGATATTGAGTATGATGAAAATAAGAGTTAATAAAACTATTAAATACTAAAAAAGAACGGCTGAATTTAATTCAGCCGTTCTTTTTTTATAATACTGTTAACTTAGTTTTAGCTTAAACCAGTTTTGTCTTGGTTGCCAAAAGAGGTCTTTGGTTTGTCATCTGGTAACATATTAGCAAGCTGGTATACAACTTGTTTTACCACTTTGTATTGTCTGTTTTCTAGAGCTTTATCACCTTCTGCAATTAACATATCTGCCTTGTTTTGGTCTGGATAATGATCTATAGATTTGTAATGAAAAAACGGACCTATAAAGTTAGAGTCATCAGCGGTAAAAAGTGCATTTCTAATAGCATCTAATTCTTTAATTTTAGAACGTATTAAGTATTTATTACCAGAGTTTATAAATGTTTTTTCATTAGCAATTACTTTATTTAATTCTGCGGTGTAATACTCACTATTAGTCTCAGATAAATATTGTTTAACAGCTAAAACTGAAGTTCTGTATTCTTCAATATCATTATCTAGTTCTTTATGCCTAGTAAGTAAATCATACTCTTGTATTAAGCTTCTTTTTTTATTATCAATTTTAAATTTAGCATCGGTAACATCAGTATCAGCTAACAAGGTTAGCTCTATTTGTAACTCTATTAAAGCGTGCTCTATATTTTTAAATTTTTGTAATAACTCATAATTTTCTGCGTATTCTGGTTTAGCTTTTTCTTGTTCAATTTTGTGGGTAACTACTCTAATTTCGTTCTCCATTTTAGAACTACTAATGTACCTTTCTGTAGGTTTAAAAGTATTGCTAAACTCTTGGTCGCAGCTGGTTAAAAATATGTCTACAGCAATATCTCTAGACTCAGACACAGAAATATTTAGTTCTATATCTGTTCCTTTAATTAAATCTTGCTCTAGCTCTTTGCCAGTAATTTCTATGTAACCAATTGATAAACCTGAACTAGGTAAACCATTACCATCACCTTCTACAATGTTAATTTGCAACTTGTCATCACTATCTTTTAAAATAGTTTTAGATGCCGATTTATACATTGTTTTTTTAAGAGGTAAAACTGTGTTTTTATTAAATATGGCTTCTAATTTAGTTACGTTGTATTGCACATCATCAACTTCTATGCAAATGTCGTTAGGTAATAATTGACCTTGAATGTTATATTTTCCTTGGTTAATGTGTATGTCATCCGTAGAAAAAAGAACTTCTTGTTGGGCGTTGTAAATTTTTAAATTAAAAGAGTTTACTTGCCCTTCTAGTAAATCTACAAATACATTTACACTGTTTTCTAGCGTAACAAGACCAGTGTCATAGCCGCCATCTTTTCTTATAATTCTATAAAAACCTTGTGTTGGTGTATTTAAAGTAAAAGCAATTAATTCTTCAGAGTCTTTAGTGTTTTTCTCAAATATTAATTTAACAAGTGGTTTGTTTTTAAGAAACTCATTAGCACTATTTTCTGTACTTGTTTTTGTAACATCTTCCTCTTTTAAAGAAGATGGCTTAGAACCTGCATAGTAAGCAGCACCTATGCCAACGGCTGCAGTAGGGTCTACACTGGTATCTATTTCTATAGCTAAGTTTTTTTCTACTTGCTCTCTAACATAGGGTATAAGGGTGCTACCGCCTACCATAATAATTTTTTCTACGTCTGTATTGGTAAGGTTGTTATTGCTTAATATTTTTTTGCAAAAATTAATAGTGTGCTCAACTAAAGGAGCAAGTAAACTATTAAAGTCGGCCCTAGTAACTTCTATACTGGTGTAAATATCTTTTTCTGCATAATCTATGTCTATTTCTGTAGTTTCAAACCTAGAGAGCTCTTTTTTTGCTTCTTCAGCTCTAAATAAAAGTTCAAAATATAATTTTTGCAGCGGGTTGTTAGGTTCTTTAAACTTGTCCCAAAGTTTTGTTTCGTTTAAAATGGGTTCTAATTTAGGAACAATAAGCTTTTCTATAATTAGGTTGTCTATATCCATACCACCTAAAAAATTATCGCCCTCGTTATCTAAAACGTTCATTTCTCTCTCGTTAATTTCTAGCAGAGCAACATCAAAAGTACCACCACCAAAATCGTAAATTAACCACTTTTTAGTTTCGTTTAGCTCTAAATTATTTTTGTTGGCAAAAGCCAAACTAGCAGCAATAGGCTCTTGTAACAAATACACCTCTTTAAAACCAGCTTCATGACCAGCAGTTTTTGTAGCATTAGATTGTATGGTGTCAAAAGAAGAAGGTATTGTAATTACTGCCTCATGCAGTTCTTCACCGGTGTGTATAAAATTTTTAAGTTCTTTTAATACATAAGCGCTGAGCTCTACAGGAGATACATCTTTATTTATGCTTTTTGCAAAATAACGGTCTGTAGTCCCCATTTTTCGTTTAAAACAGGTAAATACATTTAAAGGGTCTTTTTCTAATAAATCTCTTGCTTTATCACCCACTAAAATTCTACTACCCCTAAAAGCAACCGCAGAAGCAAGTGTTTGTTTTTGTCCTATTGGGTTTTTAAAAACCTCTAAAACACCACTCTCATATTTAGCAATTAAACTATTTGTTGTGCCTAAATCTATTCCAAAATTTACTGTTTTCATACTTACTTATTCTACTATTGCTACTCCTTTTTGTATAATAATTAATTGGTCACCATCTTTTTTATATATGATAGGTTTTAGCACCTTGGTAATTTTAGATTTAGTGTTTAATTCATTCATTAAAGTAGCATCTATATCTGTTCTAGATTCTGAAAATTTTTCGCCTAACGGATTTTTTATAAAAAAACCTTGTTCTTCAATTTCATGAAATAAACGTTTTAGGTTTCTGTCAAACAGAGTGATATTATTTTTTTCACTCTTTTGTTCAATTTCGTAAAGCTGATTCAGAATTTCTTTCATTGTATTAGTTATTTATAGAAGTAACGTTTTAATGGGTAAATACGTATGTTAGTAAAGATTATTATCTTTAACAAATGCAAAACCAACCAACCTCGTTCTCAATTAAAAACTGGTCAGATAATGACAAACCTAGGGAAAAATTAGTACAAAAAGGAAAATCAGTACTGTCTGATGCAGAACTAATTGCAATATTAATTGGTTCTGGTAGTAGAAATGAAAGTGCTGTAGAATTATCTAAACGTATTTTAGGGTCTGTAAATAATAATTTAAACGATCTAGGAAAGCTATCTATCAATCAACTTATGCAATTTAAAGGTATAGGAGAAGCAAAAGCAGTTACCATTGCTGCTGCCTTAGAAATGGGCAGACGTAGAAGAGGAGAAGAGGCACAAAAGATAGAAAAAATAGGCAGTAGTAAAGATGTGTTTAATTTATTGCAACCTTTATTAGGAGAGTTACCGCACGAAGAATTTTGGATTATATATCTAAATAACTCTAACAAGGTTATACATAAAGCCCAATTAAGTAAAGGCGGTATAACTGGTACTTTAGTAGATGTACGTTTGGTATTAAAACAAGCCTTAGAGATAGGGGCTATAGGTTTAATTTTAGCACACAATCATCCATCTGGAGGACTAAAGCCAAGTGCTGCAGATAAGCAGATAACAGAGAAACTTAAAAATGCTGCAGCTGCATTAGATATGAAAGTTTTAGACCATATTATAATTACTCAAAGAGAATACTTTAGCTTTGCAGATGATAATTTATTGTAAAAAATAATCTAAAAAATATAAATCGCTAAAATCCATAATGTTACTAATCTATACACATAAAATAACGCCACGTTTCACATATATTATGAAACATCTATTTGGTAAAATTCTGGGTATAGAGGTTACACTAACTACAAAGGTTGAAGATTTTATAAAACATTCTGGAGCAAAAATTACCTATAGTAAACAACCATTACAAAATGAATTTTTTATACGTAGTAATGATTTGTTGTATGAACAAGGAATAACAGATTTAGAAATTAATATTAGTGAATGGGATGGCACGCCATGTTTTTTTGCAACAGGCGAACGTAGTAATATTCCTTTTGATGTTTTTGCAGCTAGTTTTTATCTAATTACTAGGTATGAAGAGTATTTGCCACACGTTAAAGATGAACATGGTAGATACCCAGTTAAAGAAAGTTTAGCTTATAAGCATGGCTTTTTAGAAAAGCCAGTTATAGATATTTGGATGTATAAAGTGTTGGATGCTTTGTTAATGCAATTTCCTGATTTAGCACATAGAAAAAGAGAATATCAGTACACGTCTATAATAGATGTAACCACATCTCATTGTTATGCGCACAGGGGAATAATGCGTAGTTTAGGAGGGTTATTATTAGATTTTTTTACGTTAAAATTTAAGAGAGTTTTTCAGAGGGTATCTGTGTGGATTAATCCTAAAAAAGATCCTTATGATAATTTTGATTATCTAATAGGTTTGCACAAAGCTAATAATATAAAAAGTATGTTCTTTTTTCAGTTTGCAGATTACTCTACTTTTGATAAAAATGTATCTACTACCAACAATAAATTTAAGTATTTAATAAAATCAGTAGCAGATTATAGCGTAGTATCCTTATCAGCTTCTTACAATTCTTTTTCTAACTTAGAAATATTAAAAGAAGAGAAACGCAAATTAGCTTCTGTAATAAACAGACCCATTAAATATGTGCGGTTTAGATTTAATAGAGTAGAAATACCTACTACATATAAAGCTTTAGTTGATGCAGATTTTAGAGAAGATTTTACAATGGGTTACACGCATTGTATAGGGTTTAGAGCAGGTACTTGTTCTCCTTTTTCTTTTTATGATATTCATTTAGAGTCTCAACAGCCTATAAAAATTCATCCGTTTGCAGTACATAATTATGCTCTAAGAGGATTAAAAAGTCAAAAAGTAATTTTCTCTAAATTAGATGGTCTACATTTGCAGTTGCAAAAAGTTAATGGCAAGTTAGTTACTATATTTTCTAATGAGTTGTTAGGTGAAAAACACCGTTTTAACTGGATGAATATTTACGAAACAGTACTAAAAAAATACAATGTATAAAGACCTTGTCACCGATGTTTTTTTTGATTTAGACCATACATTATGGGATTTTGAAAAAAACTCTGCCCTTACGTTTACCAAAATATTAGAAGATAATAAAATTGGCGTAAAAGTTGAAGATTTTTTAAAAGCCTACGTGCCTATAAATCATCAATATTGGAAGTTATTTAGAGAAGAAAAAATATCTAAGGCCGACTTACGTTTTCAACGTTTGCAAACCACTTTTAAAACCATAAATTATAATGCAACAGATAATGAAATTAATTTGTTAGCAGAAGAATATATAAATCATTTATCATCTCATAACCACTTATTTCCTAATGCTATAGAGATATTAGAACACTTAAAACCAAATTATAAGTTGCATATTATAACTAATGGTTTCCAAGAAGTACAGAATAAAAAAATTAGAAACTCAAATTTAGATCGTTTTTTTGATGTGATAATAGATTCTGAAATGGCTGGTGTTAAAAAGCCAGATCCCTATATTTTTGAACTTGCTTTAAAAAAAGCTAACGTATCAGCAGAACAATCTTTAATGATTGGCGACAGTTTAGAGGCAGATATTTTAGGAGCTAAATCTGTGGGTTTACACGCATTACATTTTAATACGCATCAAGAGGAAATACACAATCATTGTAGTATAATTAACTCTTTAGATGAAATAAAAATGTATTTGTAGAGTTATATTTTTACCATTAATTACACAAATACTATAAAATGAAAAGTCCCCACTATTTATTTAGTGTTCTATTTTTATGTTTATCGTTGGTATCTTGCATAGATGAGCAAGATTTTAGCCAAACAGATGATATTGTAATAGAACCCACTGTAGAAGCAAGTATATTTTATTTTGAAACAACAGAGGATCTTATAAACTCTAACCCTTCATCATTTTACACTAATGATTTTAATTTTGATGCTTTTAGTGAAGATTACATTTCAGATAATGTAATAGAGAGTACAATTACCTATCAATTAGAAAACACTACTAGCAAACCTGTTAGCGTAGTTATAGAACTTATTGATGATGGTGGTAATGTATTAGATACTACTGTTTTAAATATAGGAGCAGAATCTACTACAACTACAGATTTAGATGTTTTATATGGCGGTACTGGTAAATCTTTAGATATTATAAGAAATACATCTGCATTGCGTTTATCTGCTCAAAATTTAGGAGATAATACCACTGTGTCTAGTAACGCAAATCCAAAATTAATATTTAGGTCTAGTGCTAAATTAAAAATAGGTGTAAGATGATAAATAGGTATGTAATGTTACTATTTTTTGCGTGCACTTTTTATGGCTTTGCGCAGAATAAACAAATAATGTACGATTTTAAAGAAGTGCCACAAGCAATGCTTTTAAATCCTGGTATAGAAACAGGTTTAAATATGTATGTTGGCGTTCCTTTATTGTCTGGTATATCTTTTCAGGCAGGTTCTAGTGGAGCATCTGTAAACGATTTTTTTGCAAATGATGGTTTAGATATTAACGATAAAATTAGAGAACGTGCCTTGTATGGTATGAAACCAACAGACGATCTTAGTGGTACATACCAAGTAGAAATACTAAATGTAGGATTTAGAAGTAAAAAAAATCCAGACAATTTTTACTCTTTTGGTATTTACAATGAAGGTGATGCTATAGGTTATTGGTTTAAAGATTATGCTATTTTAGGTTTTGAGGGTAATGCAGACAGACTTAACCAAAGGTTTGATTTGTCTCATCTAAAAACAAGAGGGGAAATGGTAAACGTTTTCCATTTTGGTATAAATAAACGTATAGATAATAGGCTAATAGTTGGTGTAAGAGGTAAATTGTACTCTAGTATTTTTTCATTTAAGTCAACAAAAAATAAAGGGTATTTTGTGACAACGCCAGGAGAAAATAACTTGTTAGCTTCTACATTGGTAGCAGATATGCAGCTGCAAACATCTGGTTTAAATAGTATAAAAGATGCTAATGATGACGGTACAGGTGTTGGTAGTGTTTTAACTAAAAGAGGCCTGTTAGGAGGCGATTTAGGAGTGGGTGTAGATTTAGGTTTTACATACCAACTAAACAGAAATACAACAGTAACTGCTAGTATTTTAGATCTAGGATTTATAATGCACTCTACAGATGTTAGAAATTACACTTTAAAAGGGCAAGCAACCGTAGAAGGTGTAGAGGTAATTTTACCTGAAGACTTAATAGGTACAGGTAGAGATTTTTGGCAAGAATTGGTAGATGAGGTGGATGGTTTAATTCCTTATGAAGAGAATCAGGATTCATATATAAGTTTTAGGCCAACCAAACTTTACGGTTCCATACGTTATAATTTTGGAGAACAGAATAGAAGTATGCAAGATTGTGACTGTAAAGCTGGTGGTAGTAGAGGTAGTTTAGGTTACCCTAACGCTGTTGGCGGACAATTGTATGTAATTAACAGACCACGCGGACCACAAGTAGCAGTAACAGGATTTTATCAAAGAAATTTTGGAAAAACACTTAGCTTAAAAACTACTTATACAATTGATAAATATTCAGCAACAAATATTGGTTTTGGAGCAAATTTAAATCTAGGCCCTGTAAATTTATATGCAATGGCAGATAATTTAGTTGGTTACAAAAATTTAGCAGCTTCACAATACGCATCTTTTCAGTTAGGAATTAATGTTATATCTTGGCGCTAAATTTAAGTTAGTCCTATGAAACAGTTACTTTTTGGAGCAATTTTTATGTGTTCATTTTTTTTATCAGCACAAAATTTTAATGAATATAAGTATATAATTGTACCTAAAAAATTCAATGCTTTTAAAGAGGCAGATCAATATAGAACAAGTGCTTTAATTAAGTTTTTGTTTGATAAAAAAGGATATACTGTTGTTTATGATGATGATTTACCACAGGATTTAAAGTCTAATAGGTGTTTAGGTTTAGTAGTTGATTTAAAAGATGAGTCTAATATGTTTACTACAAAAGCAGGTTTGCTTTTAAAGGACTGTAATTCAGATCAAGTTTTTGCAACTTCAGTAGAAAAAAGCAAAGAAAAAGAATATCAAAAAGCATACAGCCAAGCAATAAGGGAGGCTTTTAAATCTTTTAATACTATAAGTTATAGTTACACTCCTAAAGAAGAAGAAAAACATAATAACCAAACTTTGATTGTTAGTTACAAGGATGATGTAAAAAAGGTTGAAGAAAAAGCAGTAGCGGCGGCTCCGGTTGATAAAAAAGTTATAGCTGCAGCTAAAGCAGAGGAAACAGTGTTAGAAGGTGTTTTGTATGCGCAGCAAATACCAAATGGGTATCAATTGGTAGACAGTACACCAAAAATTGAATACAAAATGTACAAAACTACTGTGCCAAGTGTATTTTTAGCTATTAATAATGATATCAACGGAATGATAGTATCTAAAAACGGTAAATGGTTTTTTGAGTATTATCAAGGAGATAAATTACAATCTAAAGAATTAAATATTAAATTTTAATTCTAAAGTTCGTATTTATCTTTCCATCTATTTTTTAAGAATTCTTTAATAGTTCTTTCTCTGTTGTTATTACCAGGAATATAAAAAGATGAACCAGATAATTCATCTGGTAAAAACTCTGCTGCTACAAAGTTATTTTCATAATTGTGAGCATATTGGTAGTCTTTACCGTATCCAATATCTTTCATAAGCTTAGTAGGAGCATTACGTAAAGCAAGCGGTACAGATAAATCTCCAGTTTGTTTAACAACTTGTTGTGCTTTGCCTATAGCGGCATAGCTAGCATTGCTTTTTGCAGACGTAGCTAGGTAAATTGCACATTGACTTAGAATTATTCTTGCCTCTGGGTAGCCAATAGTGCTAACAGCTTGGAAAGTAGTATTTGCCATTACTAAAGCAGTTGGGTTGGCATTGCCTATATCTTCAGATGCAGCAATAAGCATTCTACGAGCAATAAATTTTACATCCTCACCACCTTCAATCATACGTGCCAACCAATACACAGCACCATTTGGGTCACTACCACGAATAGATTTTATAAAAGCAGATACAATATCATAGTGTTGCTCACCTGTTTTGTCGTATAAAACAGTATTTTTTTGCACTTTGCTAAGTACTAATTCATCAGTAATTATAACATCTTCTGTGTTTTCTGAGTTTATGACTAGTTCAAAAATATTTAATAATTTTCTGCCATCTCCACCAGATAGTCTAAGTAGAGCCTCGGTTTCTTTTAGCTCTATGTTTTTCTTTTGTAGCTGAGTGTCTTGTCTTACTGCTCGCTCTAACAAAGCAACTAAATCGTGCTTATCAAAAGGTTTTAAAATATAAACTTGGCATCTACTTAAAAGGGCAGGAATTACCTCAAAACTAGGATTCTCTGTAGTGGCTCCAATTAATGTAACCCAACCTTTCTCTACAGCAGCTAGTAATGAATCTTGCTGGGATTTACTAAACCTATGAATTTCATCAATAAATAAAATAGGATTTTTTGTAGTGAATAAACCACCGCCTTTTTTTGCTTTTTCTATAACCTCTCTAACATCTTTAACTCCGCTGCTAATAGCACTTAAAGTATAAAATGGCCTATCTATTTCATTAGCAATAATATTGGCTAATGTTGTTTTACCAGTACCAGGAGGTCCCCAAAGAATTAAAGAAGGTAAAATACCTCTTTTAATTTGGTGCGTTAGTGTGCCATTATCTCCAACTAAATGGGTCTGACTCACATATTCAGATAATGTTTTAGGTCTTACTCTTTCTGCTAAAGGCTCATTCATACCACAAAAATAAAAAGAATCTAAATGACAATTTAGCAGATTTATATTTTTTGGCTAAATCATTGCGTTATTGTAGTAAATTAGTGTTAATGACAGACAATAATTACTTTAAATTTTCTAATTCAGTGCTATTAGTGCCAATAATAGCTGTATTAAGTATTTGGACAGTCTATTGGGTAGAGCTACAGTTTAAAATAAATTTTAACAATTTTGGAGTGTATCCAAGAACGTTAAGCGGGCTTAAAGGTATATTGTTTAGTCCGTTTATACACGGCTCATTAAAACATCTATATAGCAATACTTTACCGTTAGTAGTGTTAAGTGCTGCATTGGTTTATTTTTACAAGCCAGTTGCGTTTAAAGTTCTTTTTTATGGCACGCTATTGTCTGGCTTAATTACCTGGTTAATTGGTAGACCATCTTACCATATTGGTGCAAGTGGTGTTATTTATTTACTTGCTAGTTTTATATTTTTTAAAGGTGTTTTTGCTAAGCATTACCGGTTAATTGCACTTTCTTTACTTGTAGTATTTGTATATGGTAGTATGCTATGGTATATACTCCCTATAAAAGAAGGTGTTTCATGGGAAGGTCATTTAGGCGGATTTATTACGGGATTATTTTTTGCATACTTTTTAAAAGCAGATATTCCTAAACCCCAAAAGTATGCTTGGGAAGAGGATAACTACAATGAAGAAGCAGACGAATTTCTACGTCATTTTGATGAGAATGGTAATTTTGTAGAATTTAAACCAGATGATGATCCAGAATTAGACACTACAAGTTCAAGTCCAATCAATATTACGTATCACTTTAAAAAGAAAACAGAAGAGTAGTAGGAGTATTTTATCCTAAACGTTGTCTTACGGCTTCGTATAAAAACACACCACAAGCAACAGAAACATTTAAAGATTCTATTTCTCCTAATAAAGGTAATTTGGCAGTATGGTCTGCGGCTTTTAATATTGATGGAGATATACCTACATCTTCAGAACCCATAATTATTGCAGAAGCTTCTTTAAAAGAAACATCGTAAATTGTATTTTCTGTTTTTTCTGATGCAGCAATAATTTTAACTCCAGAAGCTTGTAGATAATGTACAGCGTCTTTAATATGGTTAACTTTTGCAATTGGCACTTTAAAAGCAGCACCGGCAGAAGTTTTTATGGTATCTGCAGTTACAGGAGCAGCACCTTTTTTCTGAATAATGATACCATCTACACCAGTACATTCTGCAGTTCTTATGATTGCACCAAAGTTACGTACATCAGACAGTTGGTCTAGCAGTAAAAAAAGAGGGTTTTCTTTTTTTTCAATTATAGCTTCTACCAATTCTTCAAAATTATGAAACGTAATAGGAGATATGTTAGCAACTACACCTTGGTGGTTATTTCTTGTTAGTCTGTTTAGTTTTTCAACAGGTACATAAGAAATACTAATTCCTTTTTTTCTGGCTAAATTTTCAAGTTCTCTAAAAAGATCTCCTTTTAATCCTTTTTGAACAAAAATTTTATCTAGAGCTTCATTAGCATTTATAGCTTCTATAATTGCTCTAATACCATAAATTTGGGTAGTTTTTTCCATTTGGCAAAGGTATAAAAAAAACCTGCGGAAATCTCCGCAGGTTTAAATATTAAATTAGGAATTTTTAGCTAATTAAAATTAGTTAACATCCCAGAATAATTTGCTTGTAATTAAATCGCCATTTGAAAGTCCTTGAGCAGCAGTATTTCTATTTTCACCATTTAAAGTTTGAAGTACTTGTGGGTATCTCAAACGAAAAGGTAAATCATCTACTGAAGGATCTACTGGTCCAGGTTCAAAAGTATAACTACTTAAAGGTTCATCAGTATTTTGTTCGTCAATCTGAATCTGTGGTAATGTAACTACTTCATTTGCTTGAATTAAAGTATTAGGAAAACCAGTTCTTCTGTATTCTGTGTAAGCTTGGTGAGCTTGCATATACAAAGCTATATATTTTTGATTAAGAACGTTTGCTTGGTTAGCTGGAGGTAAGCTAGATACAAAAGTAGATATATCTGTAGCATCTACTCCCCATTTTTCCATACTTGCTGTAACCCCATTTTCATAGTTAGTTTGTGACCAACCATTACGTTCCGAAATTAAAAATTCTACTTCTGCGTATTCCATTAAAACCTCTTTGTAATCTGGTTTTAAAACATTACTGCTAGGGTAAGAGTAAGCTATGTTCCTTAAGAAATTAGTGTTTCTAAAAGCATAAGGAATACCTATATAATCATCATAATCTTCTGTTACCACTGCAGTACCTTTTTTAACTTCCTCTATTCCTTCTGAAATTGGGACAGCCATTTTAAATAAACGTGGATCTGGATTGAAATTTCCTCTTTCTCCTTTTAATAAATCTATAAATGGTGCGGCAACAGCAAAATCAGTTCTATCTATGAAAGAACCCCATAAAGGAGAAGAATTTGCATCAGCAGTATCGTAAGATTGTGCAGCAGTATCATCGTTAGAAGTCATAACACCACTTGCGATAGCAGCATCAAAAGCCGACTCATATGTTGCATTATCTACACCTTTTATAGTTGTAGCAACTCTTAATATCAATGAGTTTGCAAATTTTTTCCATTTAGAAGCGTCTCCTCCAAAAATATTATCTCCACTATTAAATACTACGGAGCCTTCGTTAATCATATCTGCGGACTCTCTTAATTCTTTAAGAATGTCAATATAAATGTCTTCTTGAGAAGCAAAAACAGGAGTGGCGGTTAAATCTAAGTTTAAACCTTCAAAACTAGCGTTGTCTGAACCATAAGAATAGTAAGGAACATCCCCAAAAAAGTTTGTTAATTCGTAAAACATATAAGAAAGCATAATACGAGAAGCGGCAATTTGGTTGTCATTATCTCCGTATGCGGCAGCAAGACCTCTTGTTTCTTCGTTTGTATTTTGATCCAATATAGCTTTAAAATCTGTAGCAACTAAATAAGTGTTACGGTATATAGATTCTGCGGAAGATTCACGATATAAATATCTGTCTTCATCAGCATAAGCAGTTTGTCCCCAGTATTGAACCCAAGGAAGAGTTAATCTCCCTTCGTTAAATGCGTCTCTTGAGAAATCTGTAAATTGTTTAGTAGCACTAGCAAAAATATTACTAGTGGGTACTACCTCTGGGTTGTTTGGATTCTCATTAATTTCTGCTAAATCTTGGTCACAGGAATTAAAAGTAATTGCCAATACAATTGCTAATAATAGTATAAGTTTATTTTTCATTTTCTTAGAATTTTAATTGTAAGTTTAATCCATAGCTTTTAGTTGAAGGAAGTGATCCACCTTCAGAACCCTGGATGTTTCCACTTCCAGAAGTAGCTACTTCTGGGTCAAAGTTTTCATTATCTAGTCCCCAAACACCTAAGTTTCTTCCAAAAGCAGATATGTTTACAGCTGTAATACCTGTGTTTTTTAATAATGATGAAGGTAATTTATAACTTAAACTAACTTCTCTTAACTTTATATAATCTGCATTAAATACGTTAGCAGCATCTGCTCCAAAGAAATAATCTGTACCTTCTTGTTGTGCAGATATTACTTGAGTATTAGGAGAGGTATTTGTAACAACATAGTCACCATTAGCGTCATACGTGATAGTACCTGTTACGCCTTCTAAAACGGTTCCCACTTCTCTTTTGTTGTTAGTTGCAGTTTGTTCAAGAATACCTGAGTAGTTACCCCATATATTTGTTAAAGATCTGTATTTACCACCCTTTTGTACATCAACTAAAAATCCTAAACTAAGATTTTTATACCTTAATGTATTCTTGAAACCCATATTGTAATCTGGAAGTATAGATCCTAAATTTTCTACATTTTGAGTTTCTGCATAACTACCATTAGCATTTACAACTTTATTACCCTGGTCGTCAAAGACAAAATTAGTACCTCTAATAACACCATAAGATTCCCCTACAACTGCATTAATTGACACTGAGTTAAATGGGAATGAAGCAATTTGCAATGACTCAACACCGTCAATTATCTCTAATAACTCGTTGTTGTTTTTTGAAAAATTCCATGTAAAATCCCAAGAAAAATCTTCTGTTTGAATAGGAGTTATATTAACTAAAGCTTCAATACCTCTATTTCTTAATACACCTGCATTTGTAAATGTAGAGTTATAACCTGTTGAAGGATCAACGGTTACTGGAGTAATTAAATCACTAGTTTCTTCGTTATAATAAGTAAGGTCAAAACTAATACGATTTTTTAAAAATGCCATTTCTAAACCTACTTCATAAGTTTGCTTTAATTCTGGTCGTAAATTTGGGTTTTGACTGACACCATTTGTACTAAAAGGTACATCTCCTAAAAAAGGAATATCTGCTACAAATGTTGTAGCTAATTGATATGGATCAGTATCACTACCTACTTCTGCATAACCACCACGTATCTTACCAAATGATAGCCAATCAGCTTTAATTAAATTAGAGAAAACAATACTACCGTTTACACCTGGGTAAAAGAAAGAGTTGTCATTTTCAGGAAGTGTTGAAGACCAATCACTACGACCAACTACAGTTAAATAAGCAAAGTTGTCATAACCTAAAGAAACAGATCCGTAAACACTATTGACTCTTTTGTAAGAATCAAATTCTGTAGCTTGAGCTGGATCTGATGAATTACTGATATTATATAAACCTGGAACAACTAAGCCTCCAGATGTAGCTGCAGATAATCTATGAAATTCATTATCTCTTCGGTTTGTACCTATAAATGAGTTGACACTAATTTTGTCATCCATAAATTTTTTGTCAAAGTGTAGTCTAGCCTCGTAATTTACTTCTTGAAAATCTCTATCCGCTTCAGAATAGAATGCTGGTGATTGAGATCCAACTGCTCTACGATCATTTATTCTAAAGTCATAAGTATCTGCATATATTTTAGCTACTACATATAACTCATCTGTAAAATTATATGTTGCACCTATATTACCATACCAACGTGTACGTTTATCTTCTGATGTATTTTCATATAATGTCCAGTAAGGATTATCAGAGTATCTAGGGCTTCCATCTTCTGCAGAAACTCTATTCCAACTACGTTGAGTTCCATCTTCTCTCTTATAATTTTTTAAACGTTCAAAATCTAGAGAAGTCTGTCCAAACTGATACATCTGTTGAACCACACCAGAACCAGTGTAGCCAGAGGCAGGTCTGTTAAACCCATCAGTTATTGTTAAGTTTACAAGAGCATCTACTTTTAACTTTTCAGTTAATTGACTTGTAGCATTAAAATTAACAGAGCTTTTATTTAATTCAGAATTAGGTACAATACCGTGTGTACTTGTTTTATTAGCACTTAAACGTACCGTAGATTTTTCTGTACCTTGTGAAAAGGATACACCATTATTATAAGTGATCCCAGTATTCCAAAATGAATCTTTATCATTTTTAGGAGCCACCCATGGTCTAGTTTGTAAATAATCATTACTAAATTCAGGGTCAAAAGCATCCCAATGTAAAACTTGTTGACCTTCATATCTAGGTCCCCATGATTCATCTGTGCCATAATCAACAACACTATACTCTGTACCATTAATTGTAGTTGTACCAAAACCAACTTGACCAATAGTGCTAGCATCACCAGCACCGCCACCATATAGGTTTTGCACTTTTGGTAAAATATTAACTTTGTCAAATGTAACACCTGAATTTATTGTTATCTGTGCTTTTCCTTTTTTTCCAGATTTTGTAGTAATTAAGATAACACCGTTACTTGCTCTTGATCCGTAAAGTGCTGCCGCAGCACCACCTTTAAGTATATTCATAGTCTCAATGTCATCTGGATTGATGTCAAAACCAGCATCACCAAAATCACGTCCGCCACCACCTGACTGAGTAGCGTTGCTATTATAATTTGAATTATCTAATGGGATGCCATCAACAACCATTAAAGGTCTGTTTTCTTGAGTAATAGAACTAGGTCCTCTTAAAACAATTCTTGTTGATCCTCCTAAACTTCCTGAATTGTTAGATACTTGAACGCCTGCTACTTTCCCAGACATTGCGTTAAGTGCATTTGAGCTTCTTGTTTCTGCGATATCATCACCGCTAACTGTTTGTGTAGAGTAACCCAGAGATTTTTTTTCTCTAGAAATGCCCAAAGCTGTTACCACAACTTCTTGTAAGGCTTCTGCATCCTCAGTCATTTTTACATTAATCATATTTTGGTTATCAACCGTACGAGAAGTAGGTGTTTGACCTAAATAGGTAAATAAAAGTACTTGTCCGTTAGATGCAGAAATTGTGTATTTCCCATCAAAATCTGTTTGAGTACCTGTAGTTGTTCCTTTTACAAGGATGTTTACGCCTGGTAATGGTATACCATCTTGATCGGTAACCGTACCAGAAATCGTTTTTTGTTGTGCAAAAGTTAAGTGCACAATAAACGCTAAGAGTAGCGTTAAGATTCCTCTTTGTTTTGTTTTCATTTTTGAAATATTTGAATTAGTCGATATCAAAAATCAAAAATATTTGTTAATAAGCAAACTAATTTTCTACTTATTTTAACAAGATTGTCAGAAAAAAGCTTATTGCGTTGTGGAATTAATAATAAAAATATCAAATAGATATTAATAATGTAAATTAGTTAATTTTCAGTGTACGTTAAATATTATTAAAATTAACATTTGTGCATGTTGTTTTAGATTAATAAGAATTAATCAGAGCTAGCTTTAACATAGAAAAGATTCTTTTTTTTCTTAAAGTTTAATAAAAAAAAACCTGCGGAAATCTCCGCAGGTTTAAGTGTTAAAATATGAATTTTCAGCTAATTAAAATTAATTAACATCCCACCATACTTTTTCTGTCATATCTCCAGGATTAGAAGATACAGCATTTAATGATGCTGAGTTTGACGTTGTTTCAGATAGAGGGTAAGGCATGCGTACAGGAATAGTATTAATAAACGCTGCTGTAGGTGCACTCAATTGAGGGTAATCTAATCTTCTCCATTCATTCCAAGCTTCAAAACCTTTAACATACAAAGAAATCCATTTTTGAATACCAATTGACTCTTTCCAGTTAGCTGCGTCGTATGCATTGTTTGTTAAATAATCAGATATAGCTGCTGCATCGTCAATTCCCCAGTAATTCATTGAAGCTGTTACGGCATTATTGTATGCAGTTTCTGCATCTCCTGTTAAAATACCTCTCTGGTATGCTTCAGCTAATAAAAACTGAACCTCACTGTAAGACATAATCACATGTGGTGCTATTGCAGCTCTTACTAAATCACTTGGTCTAGAAGTAGTTGGTTTTAATGTTGTAGCATCATTATCTAACAATCCGTAAGGCATACCAACAATAGTTCCTGCAGATGCAGGCTTAGCATAAATATCTAATCTTGGATCTCCTAAATCTGTTAATGTTGTAACTAAAAATTCAGAAACAGCATAGTCATCTCTGTTGTTAATGTTAACGTTTCTCCATAGTGGATTAGATCTGTCTGGAGCAGAGTCAAAGGTAAATAATGCATTCTCTGTATTACTAGATATTAAATTAGTAGAAGCAATAGTTGCATATTTTGTAGCTGTTGCTAGATCTATATCAGATAAGCGAATAGCATATTTAAGCATCAATGAATTTGTTAACTTAATCCAGTTTTCAACATTACCCTCGTATACTACATCACCCGAAGAAAAAGAAGGTGAACTTGTATCAAAAGTATTGCTTGCTTGCTCTAACGATTCCAATACGCTTAAGTATATATTTTCTTGAGAATCGTATGATGGTAAATTAAACTCACTATTAATAGCTTCTGTGTAAGGAACAGCTCCAAATCCGTCGGACAAAAAAGTAAAAACCTGAGAAGACATAACATCTAATATGTTTTTCTTATTTGTTTTTATATTATCTGACACATCTTGTAACTCTACTAATTCCTTAGCGGATGCTAATTCTTTTAAAACAGATGCATACATAGTAGACCACGTGCCATCAAAAGCTGTAATAGTTTGGTTGTATCTACTGTCTTCAGTATATTCATTTTCTGCCCATTGTTGGGTCATTAGCATACCCCAGCCAGCATTAACTCCTGTACCAGCTAAACTATTGTAAAATGTATATTCAGCTGTAGTAAGTAAGGTCGAAGGACTAACAATAACTGCATTGTTAGGGTCAATATTTAGTTCTTCAAGTCCATTATCACATGCGCATAACATTGTCGCGGAAAGTAATAATGTAAATATTTTATTTTTTTTCATGTTTTTAAAATTTAAAATTTAGCGGATAAATTAACACCAAATGATCTAGTTGGAGGTACTTGAGCGTTCTCTAATCCCTGTACATTTCCAGATCCTGTAATAACTTGTGGGTCAATGTATGGTACATCTGCAGATATGATAGCTAAGTTTCTACCAAAAACACTAAGATTAACACTTGTAAAAGGTAGATCTTTTAATATTTTAGCAGGTAAAGAGTAACTTAATCTAAGATCTCTAAATTTAACAAAGCTTGCATCATAAACATTTGGAGCAGCTCTGTTCCAGTAAGTTTGATAGTATGTTTGAGGGTCAATTCTAGTTGTATTCTCTGCACCTGTTGATGTAACACCTGGTAAGATCATACCATTTGCTCTAGTGTCACTTTCTCCATTAAAAGCAACTGTTTCTGGTGACATACCTGAGTATTTAGCCCATTGTAAAGAAGAAGAGTGAATAATTCCTCCTTCTTGGAAATCTATTAAACCTGATAGTGTAAAGTTTTTATAAGTAAAAGACGTACTTATGCCACCAACCCAATCAGCAATTGCAGAGCCTAAATAAACTCTGTCATCTGTAAATAGGTAAGCCCCATCATCACCAACAACTTTACTTCCGTTATCATCGTAGATGTAATCCTGACCATAAAGAGCCATATAAGGTTTACCTTCTTGTATTCTTAAATCGGCAGCCCAAGTTCCACCCATATTAATACTTTCTACTAATGTTTCTCCGTTTTCATCTTTTAATAACTCAACAACTTCGTTTTTTTGTTGAGTAAGGTTTAAGCCAATATCCCATCTAAAGTTTTCTGTTTGTATTGGAGTACCGCTAATTTGAAACTCAAAACCAGAGTTTTTCATGCTACCAGCATTCAGTAATTTAGATGTGTATCCAGTAGAAGAAGATGTAGGTACGTTAAATATTTGATCTTCTGTTAGTCTGTCATAGTAAGATGCGTCAATGCTTAGTCTGCTATTAAATAACTTAACTAAAATACCAAATTCAGTTTCAGTTGTTAACTCATTAACTAAATCAGGATTTTGTTGTGAGTTAGGAACAGTGTACATTGGGAAACTTCCAAAATTAGGTGTTAGTGGAGAGTAAACATCTGATAATCTATATGCAGCAGCATCATTACCAGCTTGCGCAATACTAGCTCTTAGTTTAACAAAGTTTACAACATTACTTCCTTTAATAAAGTCTAATTCAGATAAAGCGAAACTTATAGATGCAGCAGGATAAAAATAGCTGTTGTTTTTCTTTGGTAGTGTAGAAGACCAGTCATTTCTTGCAGATAAATCTAAGAATAACATGTCTTTAAATCCGAAAGAAGTAGATCCAAATATACTGTTAATTCCTTTGTTGGCTTCAAATGTATCTGTATTTACTGCAGCAATTGAGTTGCTAACGTTAAAAAAACGATCTACAACTAAGCCTCCAGACGTAGCAGCAGTAATTCTTTTTGTAAACTGTCTCATTCTGTTTGCTCCCAATATACCGCTAAAAGTAAAGTCTTCAGAGAAATCTTTTTGGTAGTTTAATCTTACTTCAAAATTTGTTTCTTGAAATTTTCTCTCTGTTTCTAAATATTTAGATGGATCTACAGATCTTAATGGAATTCCTTCTATTAAGCTAAATTGAGAAATATCTGTACCAAATTGAGAAGATAAGCTTAAATTCTCATTAATTGCATAGCTGAAATTTGCATTCCCAAAAACCCTGTTTCTAGTATCTTCCTGCATAAAGTTATCTCTAACCCAAGATGGATTATCAAAATAATTTGGAGTAGGGTCAAATGAGGTAAGGTTTCCAGAGGCATCTGTCACTATACCTTTTGGGTTCCAAGTGTATTGGTTGCCTTCAGTAGTATTTTGTTGATTTTGTAATCTTTTAACATCTAATTGAGTTTGCCACCATTGAGTAAAACCTTGTAATGGGTTACCATTACTGTATCCAGTAATGTTTCTGTTTTGTGCATCTGTTTTAATGTAACTCATTGTTAGTCCTGCCTTCAATTTATCAGTTAAATTATAGGTGGTATTAATGTTTACAGTATTTCTTTGTAATGCACCATTAGGTGTGGTACCTGTTTGGTCAACGTTAGAATAACCTAGTCTAAAAGAACCTTTGTCGTTAGCCCCGCTTAAAGAAACACTGTTCATAAGTGTAATTCCAGAGTTAAAAAATGATTCATATGTGTTATCTGGAGCAACCCAAGGTCTAGTTTCTTTGTAATTGCTTGCTCCTGGATCCCATGAATCCCAGTGTCTTACATTTACATTTGAATCAAATTTTGGACCCCAAGAGCCATCTTTTCCATAGTTAGGTGCTAAATATGCTACACCGTCTTGAGTAAATTCATTAAAACCACTAGCTGTAGGGTAAGATGATCCGCCACCGTACATTCTTTGATGAGGAATTAAGTTTCTAACTTCGTCAATTGTAATACTACTATCAAAAGTTACACCAAGACCTTTTTTTTCAGATCCATTTTTAGTTGTAATTAAAATTACACCATTAGCACCTCTAGATCCGTATATAGCTGTTGCAGCAGCACCTTTTAATACAGACATAGTTTTAATACTTGAAGGATCAATATCTGAGGCAGAGTTACCATAATCGTAATTACCTCCACCAAAACCTCTCTCTTGTCCAGAGTTAGAGTAGCTTTGGTTACTTACAGGTACACCGTCAATTACAAATAGAGGTTGGTTGTTTCCTAAGAAAGAATTTGAGCCTCTAATAGTTATTCTTGAAGATCCACCAAGTGTAGATGAACTACCTTGTATTTGTACACCAGCCACTTTACCTTGTAATGAGTTTACAAGATTAACCTCTTTGGCGTTGTCAATACTTTCTCCAGTTACTTTTTGAACTGCATAACCGATAGCTTTTTCTTTTTTACTTATTCCAAGCCCAGTAACAATTACTTCTTGTAGAGCTTCTGCATCCTCTTTCATTTGTACGTTAATAACATTTTGGTTACTAACTGTTTTGGATGTAGGAGTTTGTCCTAGATAGGTAAAAACAAGTACTTGGCCACTTGATGCTGAAATAGAATATTTGCCATCAAAGTCTGTTTGAGTTCCAGTAGTTGTTCCTTGTACAAGGATGTTTACGCCTGGTAATGGTATACCATCTTGGTCGGTAACTGTACCAGAAACCGTTTTTTGTTGTGCAAATGTTAAGTGCACAATAAACGCTAAGAGTAGCGTTAGGATTCCTTTTTGTTTTGTTTTCATTTTTTTTGAAATTTGAATTAGTCGATCCCAAAAATCAAAAAATAATGTTAATTAAAAAAATAATAAAGGTATTATTTTAAGTAATGTTTGAAAATATATAGATTAACAATCGTTATCTATTGGTTAATTATTGACTTTTTTAAGTGAATGTTTAAGTGGTTTTAGTTTGGTTATTTTTAGATTCTAATTTGTTTAATTGTTGAAAAAAGAAAAATAAGTGTCTAACTATTTGAATTTTAATAAATAATTACTACATTTGCCGCCCTTAAAAGAAGGGAAAAAATTTATATACATATAAATATAGTATGCCAACAATTTCACAATTAGTACGAAAAGGAAGGGTCTCAATTACTAAGAAGAGTAAATCGGCTGCTTTGGATTCGTGTCCTCAAAGAAGAGGGGTTTGTACACGTGTTTACACAACTACTCCAAAGAAACCAAACTCTGCAATGCGTAAAGTTGCAAGGGTTAGGTTGACAAATGGAAAAGAAGTAAATGCTTACATCCCAGGAGAGGGTCACAATTTACAAGAGCACTCGATAGTATTAGTAAGAGGCGGAAGAGTAAAAGATTTACCAGGTGTTAGGTACCACATCGTTAGAGGTGCTTTAGATACGGCAGGTGTTGCTGGGAGAACTCAGCGTAGATCTAAGTATGGAGCAAAACGCCCTAAGAAGTAATTAACTAACACTTACAAAGAGAAGAGATGAGAAAAAAACAGGCAAAAAAAAGGCCTCTTTTACCGGATCCAAAATTTAATGATCAATTAGTGACGCGTTTCGTTAATATGATGATGTGGGATGGTAAAAAATCTGTAGCCTTTAAGGTTTTCTATGATGCAATTGCTATTGTAGAGGAGAAGAACACTGATGAAGAGAAGTCAGCTTTAGAGTTGTGGAAGGAAGCGTTATCTAATGTTATGCCTCACGTAGAAGTACGTAGTCGTAGAGTGGGTGGAGCTACATTTCAGATTCCGATGCAGATTAGACCAGATCGTAAAATTTCTACTGCTATGAAGTGGTTGATTAGTTATTCTCGTAAGAGAAATGAAAAGTCAATGGCTCAGAAGTTAGCGGCGGAGGTTTTAGCTGCGGCTAAAGAAGAAGGTGCGGCGGTTAAGAAAAGAGTTGATACTCACAAGATGGCTGAAGCAAATAAAGCATTCTCACATTTTAGATTCTAGATATGGGTAGAGATTTAAGATATACAAGAAATATTGGTATTGCTGCGCACATTGATGCAGGTAAGACAACAACGACTGAACGTATTTTATTTTATACGGGTGTTAGTCATAAAATAGGTGAAGTGCATGATGGTGCTGCAACTATGGACTGGATGGAGCAAGAGCAGGAAAGAGGTATTACAATTACTTCTGCTGCAACTACTTGTACTTGGCAGTTTCCTATGGAAAACGGTCAGCCTACAGAAGGTGCAAAAGGATATCATTTTAATATTATAGATACTCCGGGTCACGTAGATTTTACTGTAGAAGTAAATAGATCTTTACGTGTTCTTGATGGTTTGGTTTTCTTATTTAGTGCTGTTGATGGTGTTGAGCCTCAATCAGAAACTAACTGGAGATTGGCTGATAACTATAAGGTTCCTCGTATTGGTTTTGTTAATAAAATGGACCGTCAGGGATCAAACTTTTTAATGGTTTGTAAGCAGGTTAAAACAATGTTGGGTTCTAATGCGGTTCCAATCGTATTGCCAATAGGTGATGAGGCTGATTTTAAAGGTATTGTTGATTTAGCAAAGAATAGAGCTATTGTGTGGCATGATGAGGGCTTTGGGGCTACTTTTGATGTAGTTGAGATTCCTGAGGAAATGAAGGCTGAAGTACACGAGTATAGAGCTGCTTTAATTGAAGCTGTTGCTGAGTACGATGAAAACCTAATGGAGAAGTTCTTTGAGGATGAGGATTCTATTACTGAAGATGAAGTACATGCTGCTTTAAGGGCTGCTGTTATGGATAGAGCTATTATTCCAATGATTTGTGGTTCTTCGTTTAAGAATAAAGGTGTTCAGTTTTTATTAGATGCTGTTTGTAGGTATTTGCCTTCTCCTGTGGATAAGGATGATATTGTAGGAACAAATCCTGATACAGGTGAAGAGGAGACTCGTAAGCCAGATGTTAAGGAGCCGTTTTCTGCATTAGCATTCAAGATTGCTACAGATCCTTTTGTTGGTCGTTTGGCTTTCTTTAGAACATATTCAGGTCGTTTAGATGCTGGTTCTTATATATTGAATAATAGATCTGGTAAAAAAGAGCGTATATCTCGTATTTACCAAATGCATTCTAATAAGCAAAATGCTATTGATTATATCGAAGCAGGAGATATTGGAGCGGCAGTAGGTTTTAAAGATATTAAGACTGGTGATACTATGTCTGATGAAAAGCATCCTATTGTTTTAGAAAGTATGGACTTTCCTGATCCAGTAATTGGTATTGCGGTTGAGCCAAAAACTAAAGCAGATGTTGATAAGTTAGGTATGGCTTTGGCTAAATTAGCTGAAGAAGATCCAACTTTTCAGGTGAAAACAGATGAGGCTTCAGGACAGACTATTATTTCTGGAATGGGTGAGCTTCACTTGGATATCATTGTGGATCGTTTAAGAAGGGAGTTTAAAGTTGAAGTGAACGAAGGTGAGCCTCAAGTTGAATATAAAGAAGCATTAACAAAAACTGCATCTCACAGAGAGACTTATAAGAAGCAATCTGGTGGTCGTGGTAAATTTGGTGACATCGTATTTGAAATGGGTCCTGCGGATTCAGATTTCGAAGGTGAAGGTCTTCAGTTTGTTGATGAGATTAAAGGTGGGCGTATTCCTAAAGAGTTTATACCTGCTGTACAGAAAGGATTTGATGTCGCTATGAGAAATGGTCCTTTAGCTGGTTATGAAATGGATACAATGAAAGTTGTATTAAAAGATGGATCTTTCCACCCTGTAGATTCTGATGCTTTATCTTTTGAATTAGCTGCAAAAATGGGTTATAAGGCTGCGGGTAAAGCTGCTGGAGCTGTTATAATGGAGCCTATAATGAAAATGGAGGTGTTAACTCCAGAAGAAAATATGGGTGATATAGTTGGTGATCTTAACAGAAGAAGAGGTGTTATCAGTAGTATGGATGACAGAGCTGGTGCTAAGGTTGTTAAAGGTGAAGTTCCTTTATCGGAAATGTTTGGATATGTAACATCGTTAAGAACATTATCTTCTGGTAGAGCAACGTCTACAATGGAATTTTCTCATTATGCAGAAACTCCATCTAACATATCTGAAGAAGTAATTAAGGCAGCAAAAGGAGCAACCGCTTAAATTTAGTAAAATGAGTCAAAAAATTAGAATAAAATTAAAATCTTACGATCACAATTTAGTAGATAAATCTGCTGAGAAAATTGTTAAGACTGTTAAGACTACTGGAGCGGTTATAACTGGACCAATTCCGTTACCAACTCACAAGAAGATATTTACAGTATTGCGTTCACCGCACGTAAATAAAAAATCTAGAGAGCAGTTTCAGTTAAGTTCTTATAAAAGATTATTAGATATTTATAGTTCTTCTTCAAAAACTATTGACGCTCTAATGAAGTTAGAGTTGCCAAGTGGTGTAGAAGTAGAGATTAAAGTTTAAGTATCTATGTCTGCCTCTGATGGGGGTAGATGACATGTCCTAAGCGTTTCGCGAAGGAAAGACGGAAAAAATAAATTCAGGGTTGAGTTATTTTTGACCCTGTTTTTTTGTCAAAAAGTTAAGTAATAAATAAGTAATTAATAATTAATAATTAATAAATATGTCTGGGTTAATTGGAAGAAAGATTGGCATGACCAGCATCTTTGATGAAAATGGAAAGAATATTCCATGTACAGTAATCGAAGCTGGGCCATGTGTTGTTACCCAAGTCAGAACTGAGGAGGTTGATGGGTATAGTGCTCTTCAACTAGGTTTCGATGACAAGGCAGAAAAGCGTGCTAATAAGGCTCAATCGGGTCATTTTAAAAAGGCAGGTACTTCTCCTAAAAAGAAAGTCGTTGAATTTCAAGGTTTTGATGGTGAATTTAAGCTTGGTGACTCTATAAGTGTTGATCAGTTTAAAGAAGGTGAATTTGTTGATGTAGTTGGTACGTCAAAAGGTAAAGGTTTTCAAGGTGTTGTTAAAAGACATGGCTTTGGAGGTGTTGGTCAGGCTACGCATGGTCAGCATAATAGATTAAGAGCTCCGGGTTCTATTGGTGCAGCTTCTTATCCTGCAAGAGTTTTTAAGGGTATGAAGATGGCAGGTAGAATGGGTGGTGAAAGAGTCACTGTTCAAAACCTTAGAGTTTATAAAGTAGTTCCAGAAAAAAATCTTTTAGTAGTAAAAGGTTGTGTTCCTGGTCATAAAAACGCTTACGTAACTATTCAGAAGTAATGAAAGTAGCAGTTTTAGATAGTAAAGGAAAAGATACGGGTAGAAAGGTAGACCTTACTGACTCGGTATTCGCAATAGAGCCTAATAACCATGCTGTATATTTAGATGTAAAGCAGTATTTGGCGCATCAGAGGCAAGGAAACCATAAATCAAAGGAAAGAGCTGAGATTGCTGGTAGTACAAGAAAAATAAAGAAACAAAAGGGAACAGGTACTGCTCGTGCGGGTAGTATTAAATCTCCGGTTTTTAGAGGTGGTGGTCGTATTTTTGGCCCGCGTCCTAAAGATTATAAGCAGAAATTAAATAAGAACGTTAAGCGTTTGGCAAGAAAATCTGCTTTTAGTATTAAGCAAAATGAGAAAGCAATTTTAGTAGTTGAAGACTTTAATTTTGATGCTCCAAAAACTAAAGAATTTAAAGAAGTTCTTAAGTCATTGGGTATTGAAAATAAAAAATCTTTAATTGTGTTGGGTGATTCAAATAATAATGTATATTTGTCATCGCGCAATTTAAAGCGTTCCGAAGTTGTAATTAACTCAGAATTAAGCACTTACAAAATACTTAATGCTTCTAGTGTAGTGTTATTTGAGGGTGCATTAGAGGGAATTGTATCGAACTTAAACAAATAAAAAAGCAATGAGTATAATAGTTAAGCCAATAATTACGGAAAAAATGACCGCTGATAGCGAGTTGTATAATCGTTATGGTTTCGTTGTGGATTTAAAAGCCAATAAAATTCAAATTAAGGATGCTGTAGAGCAGGCTTATGGGGTTTCGGTAAAAAATGTTCGAACAATGATTTACGGACCAAAACGTAAAACACGTCACACTAAGACAGGTGTGCAGCACGGAAAAACTAATAGTTATAAAAAAGCTATTATTGACGTGGTAGAAGGGGATATAATTGATTTTTATAATAATCTATAAAGACAAAACATGTCAGTTAGAAAATTAAAACCAATCACTCCAGGACAGCGATTTAGAGTAGTAAACGGATTTGACGCGATTACTACTGATAAGCCGGAGAAAAGCTTGCTTGCTCCGTTAAAAAAGTCTGGAGGTAGAAACAGTCAGGGTAAAATGACAATGCGCCAAAAAGGTGGAGGTCATAAAAGAAGGTATCGTGTAATAGATTTTAAGCGTGATAAGCAGGGTGTTGTTGCGACTATTGAGTCTATTCAGTACGATCCTAACAGAACAGCATTTATTGCATTGGCGGAGTATGCTGATGGTGAAAAGAGATATATTGTTGCTCAAAATGGTTTGGAGGTAGGTCAGAAGATTTCTTCTGGTGAAACAGCTTCTCCGGAAGTTGGTAATGCTTTACCGTTAAGTGCAATTCCTTTGGGAACAATTATTTCTTGTATAGAACTACGTCCTGGACAAGGAGCTGTAATGGCTAGAAGTGCAGGTACTTTTGCTCAATTAATGGCAAAGGATGGAAAATTTGTAACTGTTAAGTTGCCATCTGGTGAGACTAGGTTAGTTTTAGCAGGTTGTATGGCTACTATAGGTGCAGTATCAAATTCTGATCACCAATTACTAGTATCTGGTAAAGCAGGTAGAAGTAGATGGTTGGGTAGAAGACCAAGAACAAGACCGGTAGCAATGAACCCTGTGGATCACCCAATGGGTGGTGGTGAAGGTAGAGCTTCAGGTGGTCATCCAAGATCAAGAAATGGTATACCTGCTAAAGGATTTAGAACTCGTTCTAAAACTAAGGATACAAATAGATATATATTAGAACGTAGAAAGAAATAAAATTAGAAAAAAATGGCACGTTCACTAAAGAAAGGACCTTACGTTCATTATAGTTTAGATAAGAAAGTTCAGCAAAATGTTGAGTCGGGTAAAAAAGCAGTTATTAAGACTTGGTCTAGAGCTTCTATGATTACTCCTGATTTTGTTGGTCAAACTATAGCAGTACACAACGGTAGACAATTTGTTCCTGTTTATGTAACAGAGAATATGGTAGGGCATAAATTAGGAGAATTTTCACCAACTAGATCTTTTAGAGGTCATGCGGGTGCGAAGAACAAAGGAAAAAAGTAAGCTATGGGAGTTCGTAAAAAACAGATGGCCGAAAGAATTAAGGCTGAAAAGAAGAAGATTGCTTTTGCGAAGTTGAACAATTGTCCAACTTCACCAAGAAAAATGCGTCTTGTTGCAGATTTAATTAGAGGTGTACAGGTAGAGAAGGCTTTGGCTATATTAAAGTTTAGTCAAAAAGAAGCTTCAAGAAGAGTAGAGAAGTTGTTGCTTTCTGCTATTGCTAACTGGCAGTCTAAAAATGAAGATGCAGATATTGAAGAGGCAGATCTTATTGTTAAGGAAATAAGAGTTGATAGTGGTGCAATGTTAAAAAGGTTGAGACCGGCGCCACAAGGAAGAGCACATAGAATTAGAAAACGTTCTAACCACGTAACATTGGTTTTAGAATCTAACAATAAAACTCAAAGCTAAGACATTACTATGGGACAAAAAACAAATCCAATCGGGAATCGTCTAGGTATCATAAGAGGTTGGGAATCTAACTGGTATGGTGGAAATGATTACGGAGACAAATTAGCAGAGGATGATAAAATACGTAAGTATGTTCATGCTCGTTTAGCAAAAGCTAGTGTTTCTAGAGTTATTATAGAGCGTACTTTAAAGCTTGTAACTGTAACTATTACTACTGCTAGACCTGGTATTATTATCGGTAAAGGTGGTCAGGAAGTTGATAAGTTAAAAGAAGAGCTTAAGAAAATTACAAGTAAGGAAGTTCAGATTAATATATTTGAAATTAAGAGGCCAGAAGTAGATGCTAATCTTGTAGCTGCTAGTGTTGCTCGTCAAATTGAAAATAGAATTTCTTATAGAAGAGCTATTAAGATGGCAATTGCTGCTGCAATGAGAATGAATGCAGAAGGTATAAAAATTCAAATCTCTGGAAGATTGAACGGTGCTGAAATGGCTCGTTCTGAAGCTTACAAAGATGGTAGAATTCCGTTATCTACTTTTAGAGCAGATATAGACTATGCATTAAATGAAGCTCATACTACTTATGGAAGATTAGGTATTAAGGTGTGGATTATGAAAGGCGAAGTTTATGGTAAAAGAGAGCTTTCTCCATTAGTTGGTATGTCTAAAGGGCAAGGCAAAGGTGGAAGAAACGAAGGGCCTAAGAAACAACGTCGTAGAAAGTAATTATTTAAAGAGATAGAGAAATGTTACAACCAAAAAGAACCAAATTTCGTAAAGCGCAGAAAGGCCGTATGAAAGGACTTTCGCAAAGAGGGCACCAGCTTTCTAACGGTATGTTCGGTATAAAATCTTTAGATTCTAAGTTTATTACTTCACGTCAGATAGAGGCGGCTCGTATTGCTGCTACTAGATATATGAAGAGAGAAGGACAGTTATGGATAAAAATATTTCCAGACAAGCCTATTACTAAAAAGCCATTAGAAGTACGTATGGGTAAAGGTAAAGGTGCGCCAGAATATTTTGTTGCTGTTGTGAAACCAGGTAGAATTATGTTTGAGATAGCGGGTGTTCCTATGGACATAGCTAAAGAGGCTTTACGTCTTGCGGCTCAAAAATTACCGGTAAAGACTAAATTTATTGTTGCTAGAGATTATTCAGCTTAATTTATAATTTAAGGAATCATGAAACAATCAGAAGTAAAAGAATTATCAGTTGAAGATTTAAAAAATAAATTAGCTGAGTTTAAAAAGCAGTATGGGGATTTAAAATTAGCCCACTCTGTTACGCCTTTGGAGAATCCACTTCAAATCAGAAAGACGAGAAGAACGGTGGCTAGACTAGCAACTGAATTAACTAAAAGGGATAACCAATAATTGGTTCTGCTTTATGGAAAAAAGAAATTTAAGAAAAGAGAGAATAGGAGTTGTAACTAGCAACAAAATGGAGAAATCAATTGTGGTTTCAGAAGTTAAGCGTGTTAAGCACCCTATGTACGGTAAGTTCGTGTTAAAAACAAAGAAATATGTTGCGCACGACGAAACAAACGATTGCAATATTGGTGATACAGTAAAAATAATGGAGACACGTCCATTGAGTAGAACTAAGTGTTGGAGATTGGTGGAAATTTTAGAAAGAGCTAAATAATATGTTACAGCAAGAATCTAGACTAAAAGTGGCAGACAATACAGGGGCAAAAGAAGTTTTGACTATACGTGTATTGGGCGGTACCAAAAGAAGATATGCATCAGTTGGAGATAAAATAGTAGTGTCTGTTAAAGATGCTACTCCAAACGGAGGTATTAAAAAAGGTGCTGTTTCTACTGCAGTAGTTGTAAGAACTAAAAAAGAAGTAAGAAGACAAGATGGATCTTACATTCGTTTTGATGATAATGCGTGTGTATTATTAAACCCAACGGGTGAAATGAGAGGTACACGTGTTTTTGGACCTGTTGCAAGAGAGCTTCGTGATAAGCAATTCATGAAGATTGTTTCATTAGCCCCTGAGGTACTTTAATATTCAGAAAAATGATGAAGTTAAAAATTAAAACAGGAGATACAGTAAGAATTATTGCCGGAGACCATAAAGGTACAGAGGGTAAAGTTGTTAGTGTTGACCGTGAAAAGAATAAGGCAATTGTTGAAGGTGCTAATATGGTATCTAAACATGAGAAGCCTAGCGCAAACAATCCTCAAGGAGGAATCGTTAAAAAGGAAGCTCCATTACACATTTCAAATTTATCTTTAATTGATCCAAAATCTGGAGAAGTAACAAAGGTAGGTTATGAAGTAAGAGATGGTAAGAAAGTGAGATTTTCTAAAAAATCTAATGAAGTAATTTAATTATGACTTACACTCCAAGATTAAAACAAGAATATAAAGAACGTATTGTTTCTGCTCTTACAGAGGAGTTTGAATATAAGAACGTTATGCAGGTGCCAAAACTTACTAAAATAGTTTTAAGTAGAGGTGTTGGTGCTGCAGTTGCAGATAAGAAGCTTATTGACCATGCAATGGATGAGTTAACACTTATAACAGGTCAGAAAGCAGTTTCTACAATGTCTAAAAAGGATGTTGCTTCTTTTAAATTACGTAAGGGTATGCCAATTGGTGCTAAAGTTACGTTAAGAGGTGAAAGAATGTATGAGTTTTTAGATAGGTTAATTACAAGTGCTTTGCCGCGTGTTAGAGATTTTCAAGGTATTAAAGCTACAGGTTTTGATGGTCGTGGAAACTATAACTTAGGTGTTACTGAGCAAATAATATTCCCAGAAATTAACATTGATAAGATTAATAGAATCAATGGTATGGATATTACTTTTGTAACTACAGCTGAAACTGATAAAGAAGCTAAATCATTATTAACTCAACTAGGATTACCTTTTAAAAAGAATTAGTATGGCTAAAGAATCAATGAAGGCCCGCGAAAGAAAAAGAGCCGCAACAGTTGCAAAATATGCTGAAAAAAGGAAAGCTTTAAAAGAAGCTGGAGATTATGAAGCTTTACAAAAATTACCAAAAAATGCTTCACCTGTTCGTATGCATAACAGATGTAAGTTAACTGGAAGACCAAAGGGTTATATGAGAACTTTTGGAATTTCTAGGGTAACATTTAGAGAAATGGCTAACAATGGTTTAATCCCTGGGGTTAAAAAAGCAAGTTGGTAAAAATAAACAATCAATATAAATTGGTTTCAGGTTTAGCTAAAAGTTAAAAACCGTCACCGCAAATTATTTTAAATGGTAACAGATCCTATAGCAGATTATTTAACAAGAGTTAGAAATGCCAGTCGTGCAGGTCACAGAGTGGTAGAGATTCCTGCTTCAAATCTAAAAACAGAGATAACTAAAATATTGTTCGATCAAGGATATATTTTAAGTTATAAAGTCATTGAAGACGCAGTACAAGGTTCAATCAAAATTGCTTTGAAATACAATAAAGCAACTAAAGAGCCTGTAATAAAAAAAATACAACGAGTAAGTAAGCCAGGTTTACGTAAGTATGCTGGTTCTTCAGACTTGCCAAGAGTACTTAACGGTTTAGGTATCGCTATAGTTTCTACTTCTCATGGAGTTATGACTAGCAAGCAAGCTAAGTTAGAAAAAGTTGGTGGTGAAGTTTTATGCTACGTTTATTAATCTATAAAGAATAAGAATAATGTCTAGAATAGGTAATAATCCAGTAACAATTCCTGAGGGTGTAACCGTAGAGGTTAACGATAATGTAGTTACAATGAAAGGTAAATTGGGTGAATTAACTCAAGAGTTTTCAGGAGTTTCGGTAGAAATAGAAGAAGGGTCAATCATTGTAAAGAGAAATTCTGAGCATAAACAAGATAAAGCAAAGCACGGTTTGTATAGAGCTTTATTTTTTAATATGATAGAAGGAGTTTCTAAAGGTTGGACTAAAGAATTAGAATTGGTTGGTGTTGGTTATAGAGCTAGCAACCAAGGACAAAAATTAGATTTGGCTGTAGGTTTTTCACATAACATAGTTTTGGATATAGCTCCAGAGGTAAAAGTGGAAACAGTTTCTGAGAAAGGAAAGAATCCAATTGTAAAATTAACATCTTTTGACAAGCAATTAGTTGGTCAAGTAGCGGCTAAAATTAGAGCTTTTCGTAAGCCAGAGCCTTACAAAGGAAAAGGTATTAAGTTTGTTGGAGAAGTATTAAGAAGAAAAGCAGGTAAATCAGCTTAATAATTAGCAATATGGGATTATCAAAGACTGAAAGAAGATACAGAATTAAAAGAAGGATTAGAAAAGTTTCATTTGGAACTGCAACTAAACCAAGATTAGCTGTATTTAGAAGTAACAAAGAGATTTATGCTCAAATTATTGATGATAATGCAGGAACTACATTAGTTTCAGCGTCTTCAAGAGATAACGGGCTAGATGCAAAAGGAACTAAAATAGAAATAGCTAACCAAGTAGGTAAAGCTATCGCTGAAAAGGCTTTAAAGGCTGGTATAGAAACTATTGCTTTTGATAGAGGTGGTAACTTATACCACGGAAGAATTAAATCATTAGCAGAAGGTGCTAGAGAAGGCGGACTTAAATTCTAATATATTATGTACCAAAGATATAAAAACGTAGAAACAGTTAAACCAGGTGGATTAGATCTAAAAGATCGTTTGGTTGGTGTACAAAGAGTTACTAAGGTAACAAAAGGTGGTAGAGCTTTTGGTTTTTCTGCTATAGTAGTTGTAGGAGATGAAAACGGTGTTGTTGGACACGGTTTAGGTAAATCTAAAGATGTAGCTACTGCTATTGCAAAAGCTGTTGAAGACGCAAAAAAGAATTTAATTAGAATCCCTCTAATCAAAGGAACTATACCTCACGAACAAAAAGGTAAATTTGGTGGTGCTCGTGTATATATCCAACCTGCATCTCACGGTACAGGTGTAATTGCTGGTGGAGCTGTAAGAGCTGTATTGGAAGCAGTTGGTGTACATGATGTATTATCAAAGTCACAAGGATCTTCTAACCCTCATAACGTAGTTAAAGCAACTTTTGATGCTTTATTACAAATTAGGGATGCAAAAACAATTGCAGATCAAAGAGGAGTATCTTTAGAAAAAGTATTTAAAGGATAAATAGGATACAATGGGAAAGATTAAAGTAAAGCAAGTTAAGAGTAATATTAAACAGACTCAAAGACAAAAAAGAACCTTAGAGGCTCTTGGGCTTAGAAAAATTGGTCAAGTTGTTGAGCATGAGGCTACGCCAAATATCCTTGGTATGGTAAATAAAGTTGAACATTTAGTTTCTACTGAAGAAGCTTAATTATAAATTTATCAAGATGAATTTAAGTAATTTAACACCTGCAGAAGGTGCTGTCAATAAGGCAGGTAAAATCGTAGGTAGAGGACAAGGTTCTGGTAAAGGTGGTACTGCTACTAGAGGGCACAAAGGTGCTAAATCTAGATCTGGTTACTCTAAGAAAATTGGTTTTGAAGGTGGACAAATGCCGTTGCAAAGACGTGTACCTAAGTTTGGTTTTACAAATATCAATAGAAAAGATTACCAAGGAATTAATTTAGAGAAACTACAAGAGTTAGTTGATAAAGGAGCTATAAAAGATGTAGTTACTTTTGAAACTCTTTTAGAGAATAGATTAGTAAGAAAAAATGATTTGGTTAAGATTTTAGGTGGTGGTGAATTAAAAGCTACTCTTAAAATTTCTGCTCACAAATTTACTGCGTCTGCAAAGCAAGCTATTGAGGCTGCTGGAGGAGAAGCAATAAGTCTTTAATCACTAAACAGAAGATGAAGAAATTTTTTGATACCATATCCAATATTTGGAAAATAGAAGAGTTAAGAAACAGAATAATTATTACGCTTACTTTACTATTAGTATACCGTTTTGGTGCTCAAATTGCACTACCAGGGATTGATTCTCAGGAATTGGGTAATTTACAAACAGGTACAGAACAAGGTATATTTGGTTTATTAAATGCATTTACAGGTGGGGCTTTTGCCAAGGCATCTGTTTTTGCATTGGGTATTATGCCTTATATTTCTGCATCTATTGTAGTGCAATTAATGGGTATTGCTATCCCTTACCTTCAAAAATTACAAAAAGAAGGTGAGAGTGGTAGAAAAACAATTAACCAAATTACAAGATGGTTGACTATTGCAATATGTATTGTACAGGCTCCTGCTTATCTTTTAGGTTTAGGTGCATTTGGAGTTCCAGATAGTGCTTTTGTATTAGGTAAAGGGCTAGATTTTATGATTCCAGCTGTAATTATATTAGTTACAGGTACTGTGTTTGCAATGTGGTTAGGAGAAAAAATAACAGATAAGGGTATTGGTAATGGTATTTCATTATTAATCATGATTGGTATTATTGCTACTATGCCTCAAGCATTTATTCAGGAAGTAGCTTCTAGAACAGGTGACAATGTTGGTGGACCAATGTTCATCCTTGTTGAAGTTATTTTATGGTTCTTAGTTATTTTGGCATCTGTACTAATAGTATTAGCTACACGTCAAATACCTGTTCAGTATGCAAGAAGAACCGCATCTGGTGGTTATGAGAAAAACATTACTGGATCTAGACAGTATATTCCTCTTAAGTTAAATGCATCTGGTGTTATGCCAATAATATTTGCACAAGCTTTAATGTTTTTGCCAGGTATGATTGGTAAGTATTTTAATACTTCTGCAGTAGGTTCATGGTTTGAGGTTAATTTTCAAGATCCCTTTGGATTAGCATATAATTTATTATTTGCTTTTCTAATTATAATATTCACATATTTTTATACTGCTATTACTGTACCAACAAATAAAATGGCAGATGACTTAAAAAGAAGTGGTGGATTTGTACCAGGAACAAGGCCTGGGAAAGAAACTGCAGATTTTTTAGATAAAATTATGTCATTAATTACGTTACCCGGATCTATTTTCTTAGCTTTGCTGGCTGTTTTACCAGCTATTGTTGTTCAGCTATTGGGAATTACAGGGAATTGGGCAATGTTTTATGGTGGAACATCACTACTAATTATGGTGGGTGTAGCAATTGATACGGTTCAACAAGTGAATTCATATTTGTTAAATAGACATTATGATGGCTTAATGAAAAGTGGTAAAAATAGAAAAGTAGCATAAGTTATGGCTAAACAAGCAGCGATAGAGCAAGACGGATCTATAATTGAAGCATTATCTAATGCAATGTTTCGCGTAGAGTTAGAAAACGGACACGTGGTTACAGCGCATATATCTGGAAAGATGAGAATGCATTATATTAAATTATTACCAGGTGATAAGGTGAAATTAGAAATGAGCCCTTATGACTTGACTAAAGCAAGAATTACATATAGATATTAAGATGAAAGTAAGAGCATCAATAAAAAAGAGAAGTGCCGAGTGCAAAATAGTGCGCAGAAAAGGACGGTTGTACGTAATTAATAAAAAGAATCCTAGATTTAAACAAAGACAAGGGTAATTATGGCAAGAATTGCAGGTGTAGATATACCAAAACAGAAAAGAGGAGTTATAGCTTTAACGTACATATTTGGTGTAGGTAGAAGTAGAGCTAAAGAAATTTTAGCTAAAGCCCAAGTTAGTGAAGATACAAAAGTATCAGATTGGAATGATGACGAAATAGGTCGTATTCGTGATGCTGTATCTGAGTTTACTATTGAAGGTGAATTACGTTCAGAAATTCAATTAAGCATCAAACGTTTAATGGATATCGGATGTTACAGAGGAATTCGTCATAGGTCAGGTTTACCTTTAAGAGGTCAAAGAACTAAGAACAACTCTAGAACTAGAAAAGGTAAGAGAAAAACTGTTGCTAACAAGAAGAAAGCAACTAAATAATTAAAAGTCATTAGTATTTAGAAGTTGGATTGAATCTGTCTGAAATGTTAAAGTTTAGGATTCTAATACTAACAACTAACAACTAAAAACTAGAAAAATATGGCAAAGTCAAATACAAAAACAGCTAAAAAACGTAAAGTTATAGTTGAATCAGTTGGAGAAGCACACGTAACAGCTTCTTTTAACAACATTATTATTTCTTTAACAAACAAAAAAGGAGATGTAATCTCTTGGTCATCTGCCGGTAAAATGGGCTTTAGAGGATCTAAGAAGAATACACCTTATGCTGCGCAAGTAGCATCTGAAGATTGTGCTAAAGTTGCACATGAAGCAGGACTTAGAAAAGTTAAAGTTTATGTAAAAGGACCTGGTAACGGTAGAGAATCTGCAATACGTGCAATTCACAACTCAGGAATTGAAGTAACAGAAATTATTGATGTTACTCCATTACCACACAACGGTTGTAGACCTCCAAAAAGAAGAAGAGTTTAATTAATTTAATAGCCCTATGGGCGTTTCACAGAAAGTGTAGTTACGATTATCGAAGGATAAGCCTTAATTCATAATCTCACTTTCAAAATAATAGAAAATGGCAAGATATACAGGACCTAAAACTAAAATCGCACGTAAATTCGGAGAAGCGATATTTGGAGAAGATAAGTCTTTTGAAAAAAAGAATTACCCTCCAGGACAACACGGTAACAATAGACGACGTGGTAAAAAATCTGAATATGCTGTCCAGTTAATGGAAAAGCAAAAAGCTAAATATTCTTACGGAATTTTAGAAAAACAATTTAGAAACTTATTTGCTAAAGCAAACAGCAGTAAAGGTGTTACTGGTGAAGTTTTACTTCAATTATGTGAATCTCGTTTAGACAACGTTGTTTACAGAATGGGTGTTTCTAATTCAAGAAGAGGAGCAAGACAATTAGTTTCTCACCGTCACATTACAGTTAACGGTCAATTGGTAAACATACCATCTTATTCTTTAAAGCCAGGTGATGTTGTAGGTGTTAGAGAAAAGTCTAAATCATTATCTGCTATACAAGATGCATTGGCTGCTAACAGTCGAGTATACGAGTGGATTACTTGGAATTCTGAGAAAAACGAAGGTACTTATGTATCAATTCCAGAAAGAGTTCAGATTCCAGAGAATATCAAGGAACAACTAATCGTCGAGTTATACTCTAAATAAACAACCTAATTCAACTATGGCATTATTAAATTTTCAGAAGCCCGATAAAGTTATAATGATCGATTCTACAGATTTTGAAGGGAAATTTGAATTTCGTCCTTTAGAGCCTGGTTATGGATTGACTGTTGGAAACGCATTAAGAAGAGTATTACTTTCTGCATTAGAAGGTTTTGCAATTACTTCTGTAAGAATGGATAAAGTAGAACATGAGTTCTCTGTTATTCCAGGTGTTGTTGAAGACGTTACAGAAATGATTCTAAACTTAAAACAAGTTCGTTTTAAGAGACAAATAGAAGATGTTGAAACTGAAACTGTTTCAATTTCTGTAAGTGGTAAAAATCAGTTAACTGCGGGTGATTTTCAGAAATTTATTTCTGGGTACCAAGTATTAAATCCTGATTTAGTAATTTGTAATATGGATGCTAAAGTTAGCATTAATATGGAAATTGTTATTGAAAAAGGAAGAGGATACGTGCCGGCAGAAGAGAATAAAAAGCCTGGTGCTGCTATAGGAACTATTCCAATAGATTCTATCTTTACGCCAATTAAAAACGTAAAGTATAGTATTGAGAACTATCGTGTTGAACAAAAAACTGATTATGAAAAATTAGTTTTTGAAATTAGTAGCGATGGATCAATAAATCCTAAAGATGCTTTAACTGAAGCTGCAAAGGTTTTAATTCATCACTTTATGTTATTCTCTGATGAGCGTATTACATTAGAAGCTGATGAAATAGCTCAGACTGAGACTTATGATGAGGAATCATTACATATGCGTCAGTTGCTTAAAACAAAATTAGTAGATATGGATCTTTCGGTTCGTGCACTAAATTGTTTAAAAGCAGCAGAAGTAGATACATTAGGAGACTTAGTTTCTTTCAACAAAAACGATCTTATGAAGTTTAGAAACTTCGGTAAAAAATCATTAACAGAATTAGAAGAATTAGTGATTAATAAAGGATTGAGTTTTGGAATGGACTTGTCAAAATATAAATTGGATAAAGATTAATTTTATTTCCACTAAGGAGATATATAAGATAATATAATGAGACACGGTAAAAAAGTTAATCATTTAGGAAGAAAAGCAGCGCATAGAAAAGCTATGTTAGCAAATATGGCTTGTTCTTTAATTGAGCACAAAAGAATTAACACTACTGTTGCTAAAGCTAAAGCTTTAAAACAATTTGTAGAGCCTTTAATTACTAAATCAAAGGCAGAAAACAACCAGTCTGTAGAGAAAGGTACTCACAACAGACGTATAGTGTTTAAAAACTTAAGAGATAAGTACGCAGTAACAACTTTATTTGGTGAGGTTTCTTCTAAAGTAGGAGACAGACCAGGTGGTTATACAAGAATTATTAAGCTTGGTAACAGGTTAGGTGATAATGCTGATATGGCTTTAATAGAGTTAGTAGACTTTAATGAAGTTTATAACGCTGGTAAACCAAAAGAGAAGAAGAAATCTAGAAGAGGTAGAAGCAAAAAGGCTGTAGCGCCTGTAGCAGAAACAAAATCAGATGATTCAGAAGAATAAAATAATGATTTTATTTTTTAAATATTCAAAAGGGATAGACTTATAGTCTGTCCCTTTTTTTTATGTTAAATTTGTATAATAGAAATATTAAGGATTAAATTTTTATAGGGTGAAATATCAAGCAAGAAAAAAAGCGCTAATATTATTAGCAGACGGTACAATTTTTCACGGTAAAGCTGTTGGTGATGCAGATGGTACAGCATTTGGTGAAGTTTGTTTTAATACTGGTATGACAGGGTATCAGGAAATTTTTACAGATCCATCTTATTTTGGGCAAATTATGGTTACTACCAATGCACATATTGGTAATTACGGTACCAATAAAGAAGAGGTAGAGTCTAATTCTGTTAAGATTTCTGGGCTGGTTTGTAAAAATTTTAGTTATGATTATTCTAGAGTAGATGCGGATGCTAGTTTACAAGAGTTTCTAAATAACAGTAACCTTTTTGCTATTTCTGATGTAGATACAAGAGCTTTGGTTAGCTATATTAGAGATAATGGTGCTATGAATGCGGTAATTTCTACAGATGTAGATAATATAGAGAGTTTAAAAGAGCAATTGGCAAATGTTCCTAGTATGGAAGGTTTAGAATTATCTTCTAAAGTTTCTACTAAAGAACCTTATTTTTATGGAGATGAAAATGCAAAATATAAAATTGCTGCCTTAGATATAGGAATTAAAAAAAATATATTGCGTAACCTAGCTAAAAGAGATGCTTATATAAAAGTGTTTCCTTACAACGCATCTTATAGTGAGTTAAGTTCTTTTAATCCTGATGGTTATTTTATTTCTAATGGGCCTGGTGATCCAGAACCTTTAACTGATGCTATACAAACAGCTAAGGATATCATTGCTAACAATAAAACTTTATTTGGTATTTGTTTAGGTCATCAAGTGATTGCTTTAGCAAATGGAGTTTCTACATATAAAATGCATAATGGGCATAGAGGAATTAATCATCCGGTTATGAATATTACTACTGGTAAAGGAGAAATTACTTCTCAAAACCACGGTTTTGCTATTAATAGAGATCAAGCAGAGGCTAATAGTGATTTAGAAATTACACACAAACACTTAAACGATAACACTGTTGCTGGTATAAGAATGAAGAATAAAAATGTTTTTTCTGTACAGTATCACCCAGAAGCAAGTCCAGGTCCTAACGATTCTAATTATTTGTTTGATAATTTTTTCGAATTAATTAAAAACAGTTAGAACTAAATAATACGATATCGTTTTCGTTTAAATTATAGTTAATTATTGGTATAGTTATGGCGTAAAACTCACGGGTAATGGTACACTTTTGTATCTTTACGAGAAGATTATATCAACCTAAAAAATAAAAAATTCTATGAGTATTATCATAAATGTGCATGCAAGGCAAATATTAGATTCAAGAGGTAACCCTACTGTAGAAGTAGACGTATATACAGAAAATGGTGTTTTAGGTAGAGCCGCAGTTCCTTCTGGTGCTTCTACGGGTGAACATGAAGCTGTTGAGTTAAGAGATGGTGGAGATATTTTTATGGGTAAAGGTGTTTTAAATGCCGTTGCAAATGTAAATACTACTATAGCTGAAGAAATTATTGGAATGTCTGTTTTTGAACAAAACTTAGTAGACCAAACAATGATAGATTTAGATGGTACGCCAAATAAATCTAAATTAGGAGCTAATGCAATTTTAGGTGTTTCTTTAGCGGTTGCTAAGGCTGCAGCTAATGAAATGGGAATGCCATTATACAGATACGTTGGTGGTGTAAGTGCAAATACGTTGCCTGTTCCTATGATGAATATTATTAATGGAGGTTCTCACTCAGATGCGCCAATAGCTTTTCAGGAATTCATGGTAATGCCTGTAAAAGCTAAAAACTTTACGCATGCTATGCAAATGGGAACTGAGATTTTTCACCACTTAAAAAAAGTATTACATGATAGAGGTTTAAGTACAGCTGTTGGTGATGAAGGTGGTTTTGCCCCAAATTTAGCAGGTGGTACAGAAGATGCTTTAGATACTATTGCAAAAGCTGTTTCTAATGCAGGTTATAAGTTGGGTGATGAAATTATGATTGCTTTAGATTGTGCTGCTGCAGAATTTTTTGTAGATGGTAAATATGATTACACAAAGTTTGAAGGCGATAAAGGTGTAATTAGATCATCTGAAGAGCAAGCACAGTATTTGGCAGATTTGTCTGCTAAATATCCTATTATTTCTATTGAAGATGGTATGGATGAGAATGATTGGGATGGCTGGAAATCTTTAACTGAAAAAGTTGGCGATAAAGTGCAATTAGTTGGTGATGATTTATTTGTTACAAACGTAGAGCGTTTATCTAAAGGGATTAAGAATAATATAGCAAATTCTATCTTAATTAAAGTAAATCAAATAGGTACGCTTACAGAGACTATAGCAGCTGTAACTATGGCTAAAAATGCAGGTTATACATCTGTAATGTCTCACCGTTCTGGAGAGACAGAAGATAATACAATTGCAGATTTAGCAGTTGCATTAAACACAGGGCAAATTAAAACAGGTTCTGCTTCTAGATCTGACCGTATGGCTAAATACAATCAATTATTGCGTATTGAAGAGGAATTAGGTACTGTTGCATACTACCCGCAAATGGATGCCTTTAAAATAAAATAAAAAAAACTAGTTTTAGTTTATTGAGCCGCTCTGTATAAGAGCGGCTTTTTTGTGCTTAATTGTCAAATTAATATAATATATAGCAAATTCAATTCTCTTTTTATTGTAAACCTATTTTTAGGCTTATATTTTTAAAAGAATTAATGTTATTAAATGTATAAATAGTGCTAACTAATTGATAAACTAGTGTCTTTTTCTTAAATTTACAGTTCGATTAATAATATTAGTAAATTATACCAATGTCAGATAAAGTTACTTTAGAATTTAACGGGAATAAATATGATTTCCCAGTAGTAGAGGGCACAGAGAAAGAACAGGCCATAGATATAAAAACATTACGTTCTGCAACCGGTTTAACAACAATAGATCCAGGATATAAAAATACAGGCTCTTGTGAGAGTGCTATTACATTTTTAGATGGTGAAAAGGGTATTTTAAGATACCGTGGATATTCTATTGAAGAGTTAGCTGAAAAAGCAGACTTTTTAGAAGTAGCTTATTTATTAATTTTTGGAGAATTACCTAACGCAGAGCAGTTAGCTAAATTTCACTCAGATATAAAAAAGGAGTCTCACGTAGATGAGGAGATGAAAAAGATTTTAGATGGTTTTCCTAAGTCTGCACACCCAATGGGCGTGTTATCATCTTTAACAAGTGCTTTAATTGCATTTAACCCATCTTCTGTAAATGTTACTTCAGAAAATGATATGTACCACGCAATAGTAAGAATTTTAGCAAAATTCCCTGTTTTAGTTGCTTGGACATTAAGAAAGAAAAAAGGTCTTCCGTTAGATTACGGAGATGATTCTTTAGGTTACGTAGAAAACATTCATAAAATGATGTTTAAGAGACCTAGTGAAGAGTACAAGTCAAATAAAGTTGTTATAGATGCTTTAGATAAATTATTAATTTTACACGCAGATCATGAACAAAATTGTTCTACATCTACTGTAAGAATTGTAGGTTCTTCTCATGCAGGTTTATTTGCATCTTTATCTGCGGGTATTTCTGCTCTTTGGGGTCCATTACATGGTGGTGCAAACCAAGCAGTATTAGAAATGCTAGAAGCTATAGAAGCTGATGGTGGAGATACTAAAAAATATATGGCTAAAGCTAAGGATAAAAATGATCCTTTTAGATTAATGGGCTTTGGACATAGAGTATACAAAAACTTTGATCCTAGAGCTAAAATTATAAAAGTAGCTGCTGATGAAGTATTAAATGATTTAGGTATTAACGATCCAATTTTAGATATCGCTAAAGGTTTAGAAAAAGAGGCTTTAGAAGATCCTTATTTTGTAGATCGTAAATTATATCCTAATGTAGATTTCTATTCAGGTATTATTTACAGAGCATTAGGTATACCTACTGAAATGTTTACAGTTATGTTTGCATTAGGAAGATTACCAGGTTGGATAGCTCAATGGAGAGAAATGAGATTAAATAACGAACCAATTGGTAGACCAAGACAGGTTTACGTTGGTGAAAATCACAGATCTTTTGTAGAAGTAAACAAAAGATAAACTGTAATAACATACATTGTTTATAAAAGCCTTTTTGATATTTCAAAAAGGCTTTTATTATTTTAGGGATTCTTATTTTTATTTAGAAAAATTCGTTTCATATTTGCATAAAAATTAGTTTATGCGTCAAATAAATGTGAAAAACGAAACTTCTAGGTTAAAAACAGTTGTTTTGGGAACCGCAGAGAGTTGTGGATCTACGCCCACAGCAGAAGAAGCTTATGATCCTAAATCTTTAGAGCATATTTTAGCGGGTACATATCCGGTAGAAAAGGATATGGTTACAGAGATGAATGCTTTTGAGGCTGTTCTTAAAAAATACAATGTAGAAGTATTAAGGCCAAAACTGCTAAAAGATTGTAATCAGATTTTTTCTAGAGATATAGCTTTTGTTATTGACGATGTTTTTTTTAGAGCAAATATTTTACCAGATAGGGAGGAAGAATATTTAGCAATACAATACATTGTAGATCAAATAAACCCTGATAAGGTTATAGAACTACCTGAAGAAGCGCATATAGAAGGCGGTGATGTTATGCCTTGGAACGACCATATTTTTATTGGTACCTATACTGCAGAAAATTACTCTCACCATATAACTGCCAGAACAAATAAATTAGCAGTAGATCATATAACAAAGCTTTTTCCTAATAAAACAGTAAAGTCTTTTGAGCTACGTAAATCTACCAATGCAAGAGAAAATGCACTGCATTTAGACTGTTGTTTTCAGCCAATTGGTAAAGGCAAAGCTATTCTTCATAAAAACGGTTTTTTAGTAGAAGAAGAATACCAGTGGTTGGTAGACTTTTTTGGTAAAGAAAATGTGTTTGAAATTACAAGTGATGAAATGTACAATATGTTTAGTAACATTTTTTCAATCTCTGAAGAGGTTATTGTATCAGAAAAAAACTTTACAAGATTAAATGATTGGCTAAGAGCACAAGGCTTTACGGTAGAAGAGGTGCCATATTCAGAAATTTCTAAACAAGAAGGTTTGTTACGTTGTAGCACATTACCATTACTAAGAGAATAATATATTTATAATATAACTATGCAGGTTACTAATACAATTTTAATGATAAGACCAGTTGGTTTTCGTAAAAACGAACAAACAGCTGTAAACAATTATTTTCAAGAAGACCTTGACATTAAAAATGCAGAAATAAACAAAAAAGCTCAGGCAGAGTTTGATGCTTTTGTTACACAATTACGTTTTAAAGGAGTAGATGTGGTTGTTGTAGATGATACTAAAGAGCCAGATACACCAGATTCTATTTTTCCTAATAACTGGGTTTCTTTTCATGAAAATGGTACTGTAGGTTTATATCCTATGTATGCAGAGAATAGAAGAAATGAACGTAGAGAAGATATTTTAGACATCTTGGAGGAAAAAGGTTTTAGTATAGACCATACTATAGATTATACTAGTGCAGAGGATGAAGAGCTTTATTTAGAAGGTACAGGTAGTATTTTATTGGATAGAGTAAATAAAAAAGCGTACTGCGCACTATCTGTAAGAGCAGATGAAGATTTATTTATAGAATTCTGTGAAGATTTTGAGTATACTCCAGTTATATTTACTGCAAACCAATCTGTAGAAGGTAAGCGTTTACCTATATACCATACCAATGTTATGATGTGCTTAGCAGAAGATTTTTCTGTAATTTGTTTAGATACTATAGACGATAAAAAAGAGCGTAAAAATGTAGTTAAGCATTTAAAAGAAGATGGTAAAGAAGTTATAGCTATTACAGAAAAGCAAATGCATTCTTTTGCAGGTAATATGCTTCAGGTAATGGGAGCAAAAGATAAGCGTTACCTGGTAATGAGTTCTGCAGCATACCATAGTTTAACAGAAAAGCAAATTGAAGCAATAGAAAAAACATCAGAAATTATACATAGTTCTTTAGAAACTATAGAAACTTGTGGTGGTGGTAGTGCAAGATGTATGATGGCAGAAGTATTTTTACCAAAAACAAACTAAAATCTATCTTATAGAAAAAGATAAAAGCCGTAATTTTACAGGCTTAAATACAATTTATAATGAATATCCAAGAAGTGTTAACGCAAAAGGTAAAAGATGCGGTTTTATCTATTTATAAAATAGAGCTGCCAACAGTAGAATTTCAGCCAACAAGAAAAGATTTTGAAGGTGATATAACTGTAGTTGTTTTTCCTATTCTGCGCTTTGTAAAAGGTAATCCTGCACAAATTGGAGAACAAATAGGATTGTATTTAAAAGAAAATGTAGAAGAAGTAGAAAACTTTAATGTAGTTAAAGGTTTTTTAAACATTGTAATTAGTGATGCTTTTTATGTAAACTTTTTCAATAGTGTTAAAGATACAGAGAACTATGGTTTTGTAGCAGAAACGGCAGATGCTGTTATGGTAGAATATTCTTCTCCCAATACTAATAAACCATTGCATTTAGGGCATATTAGAAATAACCTATTAGGTTATTCTGTTGCAGAAATTTTAAAAGCATCTGGTAAAAAAGTATACAAAACCCAGATTATTAACGATCGTGGTATACATATTTGTAAAAGTATGTTGGCTTGGAAACTTTTTGGTAACGGTGAAACTCCAGAAAGTACTGGTCTTAAAGGTGATAAGTTAGTAGGTAATTACTATGTTAAGTTTGATAAAGAGTATAAAGTACAAATAGCAGATTTAGTTGCTGCTGGTACAGATGCAAAAGAAGCAGAAAAGCAAGCGCCACTTTTATTAGAGGCACAAGAAATGCTACGTAAGTGGGAAGCTGGTGATGAAGAAGTGGTTTCACTTTGGAAAATGATGAACCAATGGGTTTATAGTGGTTTTGAGGTTACTTATAAAAATTTAGGAGTAGATTTTGACTCATATTACTATGAGAGTAATACCTATCTTTTAGGTAAAGATATTGTAGATGAAGGTCTAGAAAAAGGTGTTTTCTACAGAAAAGAAGATGGTAGTGTTTGGATAGATTTGTCTGACGAAGGTTTAGATGAAAAAATTGTATTACGTGCAGATGGTACAGCAGTTTATATGACGCAAGATATTGGTACTGCAATACAGCGTACTAAAGATCATCCAGATGTAAATGGTATGGTTTATACTGTTGGTAATGAGCAAGATTACCACTTTAATGTATTGTTTTTAATACTTAAAAAATTAGGCTTTTCTTGGGCAGAACAATTGTATCATTTAAGTTATGGTATGGTAGATTTACCTAGCGGAAAAATGAAAAGTAGAGAAGGAACTGTTGTAGATGCTGATGATTTAATGAAAGATATGACAGCTACAGCAGCTAGCATTTCTGAAGAATTAGGAAAGTTAGACGGTTACACAGATACTGAAAAAGAAGAGCTTTACAGGGTAATTGGTTTAGGGGCTTTAAAATACTATATACTAAAAGTAGATCCTAAAAAACGCATTTTGTTTAATCCTGAAGAATCTGTAGAATTCCAAGGTAATACAGGACCCTTTATACAGTACACCTATGCAAGAATACAGTCTATTTTAAGAAAGTCTGATTTTGATTATACGGCAACTGTAAAGGCTGGTGACTTGCATGAAAAAGAAAAGGAGTTATTAAAGCAAATGCAAATGTTCCCTTCTGTTGTTCAAAATGCAGCACAGAGTTTTAGTCCGGCTTTAATAGCAAATTACACCTATGACTTAGTTAAAGAGTTTAATTCTTTTTACCAAAATGTACCAATTTTACCAGAAGAAGACTTGCAAAAGAAAATATTTAGAGTGCAGTTGTCTAAGAAAGTAGGTGAGATTATTAAATCTGCATTTGCCTTGTTAGGTATAGAGGTACCTAACCGTATGTAATTATAAAGATATTAAATGAATGATGATTTAGGAGTTAGTATATTTGGTATTGTTGCTTTAGCGTGTGTTTTTGGATATTTTATTTATATTTTATATTACATAGCAGATTTATACTTTTTTACACCTTCTAAAAAGAATATTAAACTATCTGCTGCAGATGAGCATTTAATAGTAAAGTATTTACCAGCATATTCTTTATTATCTCCAAAACAAAAACAAAAGTTTAGAAATAGAGTATCTAGGTTTAGAGCAAATAAAACATTTATTTTCTCAGAAAAGAGCTCTAAAGATGAAGAAATTAAGCTGCTATTGTCTGCAACGGCAGCTTTTTTAATGCTTGGCTTTAAGGATTACAGAATAGCAACTATTCATAAAATACTTATTTATCCTTCAGCTTATTTTTCTACAATAACAAAACAAAATCATTTAGGAGAATATAACCCGCAATTAAAAACATTGGTTTTTTCTGCAGAACATGTACTAAGTGGTTTTGAAGACGCTACAGATAATTTAAATTTAGGAGTGCATGAGTTTGCGCATGCGTTAGCTTTTCATTTTAAAAAAGACTTAAAATATACAGCTGTTAAGTTTAGAAAAGGAATGGCTAAAATGGAAAAGCTTTTAAATGATAAGGCTTTTTTAGAACGTGTAGAAAGAACAAAATACTTTAGACCGTACGCAACAACAAATATTCATGAGTTTTTTGCGGTAACATTAGAGAATTATGTAGAAACTCCATCGGATTTTGCAGCTACTTTTCCGGAGCTGTATAATATAATAACTCGTATGTTAAATTTTGAAGAGTTTAGCTTTCACCATAAACTTTAAAAGCTAATTCTAAAACTAGCATTTGGTGTTATTCCTAAGGATACGCTTTCTACGGTTTCTATTTCATTATCATTAGTAACTCTGTAATATCTATTTAAAATATTCTCTTTGTTTAAAATATTTAAGATTGATGCACCAAAAGTGGCCTTACATGTGCTACCAATTTTAAAGTTGTATAGTGCAGAGATATCTGCTCTAACATAATTGGGTAGCCTACTACTGTTTGGTTCTTTGTAATTTATTTTTGCAGGAAAGCTTAATATGTTTAAAGCGTTTTCACCTTCTTCTGGTTCTGTATAGGGCTTTCCAGAGTTGTAATTTAAACCTATACCAAGTTTAAAATCTTTGTAGTTGTATGTACCAGCAAAAGTAACAGTGTGTCTAATATCTAGATTGTTAGGAAATGTTGTTGGACTAATGTCATTATAAGTGTAATTATTTAAATTATAGGTATAGCTTAACCAAGTACTATAATTTGTGGTTTTTTTATTAATTAAAAACTCAATGCCTTTAATGTTGTATTTTCCTATTTCGCCATTAAACTGGTCTTGGTTTTGGAAACCTTGTGTTAGTGTACTTATACCTTCTACATTTTTGTAAAAAGCTTCAATACCAATGTAGATGCTATTTTTGTCGTAATTAAGTCCAACAGATAACTGTTTGCTAGTAGTTATTGGCAACTCGTCCTCATTAGCTAAAATCCATCTTCTTTTTTCTATTCCTAAAAAGTTTTGTTCTAAATCTATAATTTGGTTAGTAGATTGGCTTTTGTACTCTCCTAATATTGATGCGTTTAAATTTTTGGCAATGTTGTAGTTTACATTTAAACGTGGTTCTAAAATCCATCTTTTAAAGGTGTTTAAATTTTCTATATAATTTAATCTTGCACCTGCTTTAGCTTTTAATTTTGTTGTGTTGTAATTTATCTCGCTAAAAATAGCATTTGTTCTAATAACGCCTTTAATGTTTTTTCTATAAGGTGGTTGTGATACGTTGGTTAGGTTTAAGATACCGGTTTCTATAAGTTGGTAGCCACTTAAAACATTAACGTTATTATTTAACTTGTAGTTTATGTTTAATTTTAAACCACTTTCTAATACTTTATTGTTTTGTTGTAGTTCTTGTTTATTGGAAACTGCTAACGTATTTAAATTGTAATATGTGCGGTACGCATTAACTTTTGTACTTAGTTTGTTGTTCCAAGTACTTTCCATACTACCTCCAAAAGAAGTGTTTTGTTGATCTAAATTACTATTACTATTTTCCTCGTTAGTACTTGTTTCTGCATATTTTAATGCGTTGTTCATTTGTATAAAACTAAAACGCAATTTGTGATTTTTATTTAAGTTATACATTGCTTTAGCGGTAATGTCATAAAAATAAAAATCTTCTTTTCTGGTTATTTCAGTATCTTTTGTATCGCTTTCTATATCGCTATCCTGAAAAGTTTTATCAAAATACCTGTTGTATGTAGGGGAGTTTAAAAAATCTGTTACAGATCTTCTTGCAGAAAATTGAAAAGCTCCTTTGTTTGTGATAGGTACTTGTGCATAAATATCTGCACTTATCATATTAAAACCTGTGCCAAAAAAAGAATCATCTATGTTATTATTAGTTCGCATATCTATAACGCTACTAATACCATCGCCATATTGCGGACTTGTTCCGTTTTTAGTTATAGTAACACTATTAGTTAAATATGGATTAAAAGCAGATATTAAACCAAAAAAATGTCCAGATTGGTACATTTTGATATCTTCCCATAAAACAAGATTTTGGTCGTTTGTACCACCACGTACATTAATGTCAGAGACTGTTTCGTTACTACTTTTTATACCAGGTAATGCTTGTACAGTTTGCAACACGTCTGGCTCTATAAGTCCTGGTAATATGCCAAAATTATTTGTTTTTAAAACAATACTCCCATCTAAAGATTTGTTTAATCCTGTAGTTAAAAATTTAGAAAGTATTATCTCTTTTAATTCTACATAATGTTCACGTAGTAAAAAAGTTTTAACAGGTTTGTTTTTATTTAATTCCAATGCATTAAAATGCATAGTCTTATAGCCAATAAAACGCACTTTTATTATAGCGTCTTGTGGTACATTATTTAATAAAAAATATCCAGTAGAGTCTGTAACTGTTGCAAGTTCATTATCTAACACTTCAATTGTAGCGCCATTTACAGTGTTTTGCTCGTAATTATCTAAAAATTTACCGTGTATACTAATGGTGTTGTCTTTAGATAATGCATAGTACCGTTTATTTAACTTAGTTAAGGTTAACGATGTTTTCTCTGCTACAAAATTTAGAATGCTTTCTAAATTATTTGTTGTAGCAGGTGTAATAGTTAAAGTGTCTGTATCTTTATTTGCAAAAGATATTCTAATATTAAATTGCTCCTCTATTTGATGCAAATACTTAGTTAAAGGTAAGGTGTTATTAGTTTTTTGCGCATTAGTTATAAAACTAAAGGCAAAAAACAAACAACAGTAAGTAATTTTTAGACAGTTATTCCTCAACATAAAACAACACCTTATCCTCTTCTAATGTATAACTTATTTTAGAGGGTATACTTATACTCTTTAACGCAAGATTTAAATCCTTGTTGTTAAAAGATCCTGTATATAGTTGTTCTGTATTTACGTTTTTGGTAGTTACGGTTAAATTAAATTGTCTTTGTAGTTCGTTTAAAACAAATTCTAATGGTATACTTTTAAATGTACTTTCGTTTAACGTCCAAGATGGTACTAGTGTTTTAACATGGCTAAGTGGTGCTACTTTACCATTAATAACCATAAAAGAAGTGCCACCAGGTACTTTGTAGTCTGTACCGTTGTAGTTTACATTTACAAGCCCTTCATAACAAGTAACTTCAAAAAAGTTAGCTCTAGTTTCTACGTTAAATTGTGTTCCTAAAACACTAATGGTTCCGTGGTTTGTAGTTACTGTAAATTTTTCTCCTTTAGCAACTTTAAAAAAGGCTTCACCTTCTAAAGAAACATCTCTATTTTTATCCCAACTGTTTTTATTGTAAGCTATTTTAGACTCGGCATTTAAAAAAACCTCAGAGTTGTCTGGTAAAGTAAGTTCGTTATTTTGGGCGTAATCTGTACTTATGGTTTGGTCTAAAGTAGTGGTGTAAAAATAGCCTAAACCGCAAATTAGTACTACAGCAGCAGCTATACTTATGTATTTTTTAAACGGATTTAATTTAACAACCTTAGTTTCTTTAGCAGCATTACGTTTATTGTTAATTGCCTGTAAAGCTTTATCTTGGTTAAACTCTGGGGCCTGCATCTTATTAGATGTAGCTATTATTTTTTGGTAAGTGGTATATTCTTCGGTTTTTTTAAACTGAATAATTTCCTCTTCTGTTAATTCGTTATTTAGCCATTTAGCTAGGTAATTCTCTTGCATAACTTTTGCTTTACGTAGGTATAACAATCAATAAGTAAAAAACCCTACTTTATATTTTAATTTTTATCAATTTATATAATTATGAATCAATATATTAAATTCCATCTATATGTTCTCTAAGTGATTTTAGAGCCAAATGCATTCTTTTTTCTATAGCTTTAACACTAACACCTTCTAATTCTGCAATTTCTGCATATTTCTTTTTGTCAATTCTATTTAATAAAAAAGTAGTTCGTTGGTTTTCGGGTAAATTAGCAAGGGCGTTATCTAATTTTGTTTGAAATTCTTTTTCTTCAAGTAAAAATTCTGGAGTTTCATTAGTAACATCTGTATTTAGGTGTGCATATTTTAACCTTACTTTATCAGCCTTAATCATATTTAAATATAAATTATTGGCTATCGTGTAAACATAAGATTTTGCTTTGGAAGGTAATACCTTAGCGCAATTTTCCCATAATTTTACAAAAGCTTCTTGTACCGCATCATAAGCCTTTTCTTCATTCCCAAACTTATAATATATGTAATTAAATACCGTTTTAGAATTGGTGGTAAAGATTTGGTTGTATACCTTTTCTTCGCAAACGTTAGTGTCATTCTCTATATTCAAAACTAGATAGGTTTATTTTTTTCAAAGGTATTTTAAAAAAATGATATTTTGTTGGTAGGGTTTTTTTTAATTGAATTGTTATAGGGGTATAAAAACAAAAAATAAACCAAATTATTATGAAAAAAGTTTTCGCAAAATTTATGTTCGCAATCCTACTTATGGGAACATTTAGTCTAACCTCTTGTCAAGAAGAGTTTGAAGAATTACCAAACAATAACGATGGTAAAGCTATTGAATCTACTTCTGCAACAGCATCTTTAATTAAAGGGACATCCTCAAAAGATGGTTCTTATGATAATATAGTTGATGGCGCTAGTTGTTTTGCAATACAATTTCCTTACACCGTTAGTGTAAACGGGTTAGACATTACAATAGATTCTACTGATGATTTAAAATTAATTGAAGAAATTTTAGATGAAATAGATTCTGATGATTACAACTTACAAATTACTTTTCCTATAAAAATTACTTTATCTAATTACACAGAATTAACTATAAACAGTAAAGAAGAGTTAATGGCTAAAGCTGAAGAGTGTGTAGAAGGTGGTGAAGATGATGATATTGAATGTATAGATTTTGTATACCCAATAGATGTTTTTAGCTTTAATACTAATTTAGAAATTACTAGTACAACAACAGTTAAAAGCGACAAAGAATTTAGATTGTTTTTTGCAAATTTAGGAGATAATGATATTGTTGGATTAGATTTTCCTATCACTTTAGAAAAATACGATAACACTAAAGTTGTTGTAAATAGCAATGCAGAATTGGCTGCTGTGTTAGAAAACGCTAAAGATATGTGTGATGAAGATGATGACAATGATTATAATGATGACGATTTTACAAAAGAGAGATTAGATACATTTTTAATTGATTGTCCTTGGTTAATACAAGAAATTTTTAGAAACAATCAAGAGCAAACAGAGCAGTATTTAGAGTTTGTAATGGACTTTAATGAAAACGGAAGTGTAGTTACTAAAAACAATCAAGGTAATTATGTAGAAGGTACTTGGTCTACAGTTGTTAATACCAATAGCAATAGAGTTGAGTTAAAAATGGAGTTTGAAACTATGGCAGATTTTAACTTAGATTGGTACGTTTATGAGTTAAATGATAACAAGATAAAATTATTAGCAAATAACGGAAGTGATAAAATTATATTGGAAAAACACTGTGAGTTATCTGATAATGGGTCAAGTGAAGAGCTTAAGAATTTGTTATACGGTTGTAAGTGGAATTTTGTTGTGCCAAGTAGTTCTTCTATTGGGTATTATAATGTTAAGTTTTTAGAAAACGGAGATGTTAGGTTTGTAGATGATAACGGAAGTGTTTTTACTATAGATACTTTTTCAACTTGGGCTTTAGAGGGTAACATTATTGTTTTTTACAATATTAATCAAGAGATGATTTCTGAAAAATGGAAAATAGCATCATACTCAGAAAATCAAATGTTTGTAGATATCTACAATGAAGATGAGAGAATATACCAAAATGTATTAGAAAGAAATTGTGATGATGCAGGTGCTTGCAGTGATGCTGATATAAATGAAGCTTTATCGGGAGGTTGTAAATTTAAAATCACAAATGTAGATGGTACTTTTTCTGAAGAGTTGTTAATAGATTTTTCTAACAGCAATATTCACGCTTACGATGCTAACAATACAATAGCAGATGAAGGTGCTTGGTCTTTACAAAGCGGGGTGTTAAGTTTTTTAGCCTTAAGCTTAAAATTAGGTAACTATAATGGAGAATGGAAAGTAATAGAATGTGGTACAGATTCATTTAAGTTAGAAAAAGGAGAAGAAATTATTGTCTTAACCAAAGTATGTGACTAGTAATAGTACATAATAATTATGCTAAAGGGCTACTTTTTTTAAGTAGCCCTTTTTTTATACTATATTTTTTGGCTTAAACCACACACTTCCCAATGTAATTATTAAATTTGCAATTCCAGAAAAAAGTAGACTTATGTTCAATAATTTAAGTGAAAAGTTAGATAAAGCGTTCCACGTCTTAAAAGGACACGGACAAATAACAGAAATTAATGTTGCCGAAACTTTAAAAGAAGTTCGTAGGGCTTTATTAGACGCCGATGTTAACTTTAAAATTGCAAAAGAATTTACAAATAGAGTAAAGGAAAAAGCACTAGGTCAAAATGTACTAACAACATTACAGCCTGGCCAGTTAATGGTTAAGTTGGTAAAAGATGAGCTTACAGAGCTTATGGGGGGCGACGCAGAAGGTATAAACCTTTCTGGTACACCATCTATAATATTAATGTCTGGTTTGCAAGGTTCTGGTAAAACAACTTTTTCTGGTAAACTTGCAAATTATTTAAAAACCAAAAAAACTAAAAATCCACTATTGGTAGCTTGTGATGTTTATCGTCCTGCGGCTATAGACCAGTTACATGTAGTTGGTGAGCAAATAGGGGTAGATGTATTTTCAGATCGTGGAAACACAAATCCTGTTGCAATTGCAGAGGCTGGTATAGCACACGCAAAAGCAAACGGACATAATGTGGTTATTATAGATACCGCTGGTCGTTTAGCTGTAGATGAAGAAATGATGACCGAGATTGCTAACGTACACAAAGCAATTAAACCACAAGAGACATTATTTGTTGTAGATTCTATGACTGGGCAAGATGCTGTTAACACTGCAAAAGCCTTTAATGATGTTTTAAATTTTGATGGTGTAATACTGACAAAATTAGATGGTGATACTCGTGGTGGTGCAGCAATATCTATTAAATCTGTAGTAACTAAACCAATTAAATTTATTGGTACAGGTGAAAAAATGGATGCAATAGACGTTTTTCATCCTTCTCGTATGGCAGAACGTATCCTAGGTATGGGAGATGTTGTGTCTTTAGTAGAACGTGCTCAAGAGCAGTTTGATGAGGAAGAAGCCCGTAAAATACAAAAGAAGATTGCCAAAAATAAATTTGGGTTCGATGATTTCTTAAAGCAAATTCAGCAAATTAAGAAAATGGGTAGCCTTAAAGATTTAATGGGTATGATACCTGGTGCTGGTAAAGCATTAAAAGGTATGGATATAGATGATGATGCGTTTAAACACGTAGAAGCAATTATACATTCTATGACTCCTGTGGAGAGAGAAACTCCAACAATGCTTAATGCTAGTCGTAAAAAGAGAATAGCAAAAGGTAGTGGTAGAACTGTGCAAGAAGTAAACCAATTACTAAAGCAGTTTGACCAGATGAGTAAAATGATGAAGATGATGCAAGGCGGTGGCGGCAAAAAAATGATGCAAATGATGGGTGGTATGAAAGGAATGCGCCCATAATTAAATAAAAATATTTTCAATATAAAACCATCAAACTAACAATCTGATAATGGAATTACTAGACGGGAAAAAAGTATCAAACCAAATTAAAGAGGAAATTACCGTTGAGGTAACCAAAATGAGAGAGCGTGGAGAAAAAGTACCACACCTAGCAGCAATTATTGTTGGTAGTGATGGGGCTAGCTTAACGTATGTTGGTAGTAAAGTACGTTCTTGTGAGCGTGTTGGTTTTGAGTCTACTTTGGTGCAAATGCCAAGTACAACTAGTGAAATAGAATTGCTTCGTAAAATTGAAGAGCTTAACCAAGATGATGAAATTGATGGCTTTATAGTACAGTTACCTTTACCACCACAAATTGATACACAAAAAGTACTTTTAGCGGTAGATCCAGACAAGGATGTAGATGGTTTTCACCCTACTAACTTTGGTAAAATGGCTTTAGATATGAGTACATTTATACCAGCAACTCCATTTGGTATTTTAGAGTTGTTAGAGCGTTACAAAGTAGATACTAAAGGAAAACATACTGTAGTTATAGGTCGTAGTCATATTGTTGGTAGACCAATGAGTATTTTAATGGGGCGTAAAGGTTGGCCAGGAAATTCTACGGTAACCTTAACGCATAGTGCAACAAAAAATATTACACAAATTATTTCTCAGGCAGATATTGTTATCTCTGCATTAGGAGTGCCTAATTTTTTAAAGGCAGAAATGGTAAAAGATGATGCTGTAGTTATAGATGTTGGTATTACACGTGTAGTAGACGAAACAAAACCAAAAGGATATTATATTACTGGTGATGTAGATTTTGAAAACGTAAGTAAAAAAGCCTCTTTTATAACACCTGTTCCTGGTGGTGTTGGACCAATGACAATTGCTATGTTGTTAAAAAATACGTTACTAGCAAGAGAACGTCATAGAAACGCTAATAGATAAAAATAAAATAGAATTTTAGCTTAATAAATTTAGCTATTCTTAGTAATTATATAAAACCATTGCATTCTGTGTAATGGTTTTTTTTATGTTAATAAGTTAGCGCCAAACCAACCAATTAATTGGGTAATTTTAAGGCCGCATAAATATATAAAAATGAAAACACCCCTTATCTCGGCTAAAGAATTAGAAGCCTTATTGGTAGATGAAACCAACATTATAATTTTAGATGCTAGTCCGGCTACAAACGTATCAGGATTAAGTAGTGACCTAGAAAATTTGCAAATAAAAGGAGCTCGTAAATTTAATATTAAAGCTAATTTTAGTGATGCATCTAGTGACTTTCCTAATACAATACCAAGTGCAAAACAGTTTCAGGAAGAAGCACGTAAATTGGGCATAAAAAAAACGAGTAAAATTGTAGTGTATGATAATTTAGGTGTGTACACATCACCAAGAGTTTGGTGGTTGTTTGCTACATTTGGTCATAATACTGTAACAGTTTTAGATGGTGGCTTGCCAGAGTGGGTAGCTCAAGGTTTACCAACAGAAGAAACAGCTAAAAAAAGGGTGCCATTGGGTAATTTTATAGCAAATCAAAAAGAGTTTGCTGTTGTAAATTTTTCAATGGTTAAAGAAAACACAGAGAGCACCACTGCTTTGGTTGTAGATGCACGCTCTGCAGGCAGGTTTAATGGTACAGAGCCTGAACCTAGAGCAGAATTGGCTAGTGGCAGTATACCAGGTTCTGTTAATCTTCCTTTTACAGATGTTTTAGAGGATGGTAAATTTAAATCAAAAGAAGAATTAAAGGTTATTTTAGAGCCAATTTTTGCAGAAGATAAACCGTTGGTTTTTAGTTGTGGTTCTGGTTTAACAGCTTGCGTTATATTATTAGCAAGTAAATTGGTAGATGATACTAAAGATACATCTGTATATGATGGTTCTTGGACAGAGTGGGTACAGTTGTATAAAGAGGAAACAGATGAAGAAGAAGAAGACTCAGAAACAAAAGATGAGGTTTTAGGTGAAACTAATCAAGAAGAAGCTAATAAAGCAGGAAAATTAAATGATGATGAAGATTTGAATAATGAAGAGATAAGCAGAGAAGAAGAGGAGTAAATGGAAAAAGGGAAGCCTAGATTGGTTAGACTTACAGCAATTGTTACGCAGTTACAAACAAAAAAAGTTGTAACAGCAACAGAATTGTCTGCCAAGCATAAAGTTAGTGTTAGAACTATTTATAGGGATATACGAACTTTAGAACAATCTGGGATTCCTATTTATACAGAAGAAGGTAAAGGCTATTCTTTAGTAGACGGTTATAAGTTGCCACCTGTTATGTTTACAGAGGAAGAGGCAAATGCATTAATTACTGCAGAACAAATTGTTAGTAGAAATAAAGACATCTCCTTTGTAGAAAAATATAGTAGTGCTGTAGAAAAAATAAAATCGGTTTTAAGATATTCTCAAAGAGATAAATCGTCTTTACTAACAGAGCGTATAGATATTAGAACAAATTTAGAGCAAAAAATTACAAGCAACTATTTAATGCAGTTGCAAATAGCGTTAACTAATTATAAGTTATTACAAATAGATTATTTATCGTTAGAACGTAATAAGACTACAAGAATAATAGAGCCTTTTGCGCTTATACATAACAATGACAATTGGGTATTAATAGCCTTTTGTAGGTTACGTGAAGATTTTAGAGCATTTAGGGTAGATTGTATTCAGCAACTAGCAATGTTGCCAAGTTCTTTTGAGCCCCATAAAATTACATTGCAAGAGTATTTTGACATTGAAAGAAAAAAATGGGAAAATACCCCTGACATACCTATGACATAGAGCTGGTTTATTTTTGATGAAAATCAATATAAAATAAGAATTATGAAAACTGAAACTCTAGCATCTTTTAATGTAATAGGTATTAAAGTGCGTACTACAAATGAAAATGCACAAGCAGCAAAAGATATTGTTGTATTATGGAATACTTTTATGTCTGAGCAAATTTTAGACAAAATTCCTAATAAAATAAGTACCGAAATTTTTTCAATTTATACCAATTATGAGGGCGATTATACAAAGCCGTATGATACTATTTTAGGATGTAAAGTTGCTAGTGTAGATGAGGTTCCAAATGGTATGGTAGCACATACTGTTAAGGCATCAACCTATAAAAAATGCATAGCAAAAGGAGACTTGTCTAAAAACGTAGTGTATAATAAGTGGTTAGAAATTTGGGAAGCAAAAGAAGCTCGTTTATATACTTCGGACTTTGAAATTTATGGTGAAGCAGCAAGTAATCCAGAAAATGCAGAGGTTCCCATTTTTATAGCTATTAAGGGGTGATTTTTTTTAGTTTAACGAAAATTCCTATGTATTTTAAGTTTTGTTTGTCTCTTTGGTAAGATTTTTTCTATTTTTAAAATCAAATCAAACCAAACCAAAACTCAATGACCAGAGAAGAACAACTTGTATTTTGTAAAAAATGCACCAATCGTAAATTAGATATGCAAGAAGGTTTACTATGCGGTTTAACTAACCAAAAAGCAGACTTTAACTTAAAGTGTAGTACTTTTAATTTAGATGAAGAAGCAGAAGAACGTCTTAGTAAAACTGAAGAAATAGGTGGGGAGGAAGCCACTATTGCAGTGTCAGAAAAAGAATTAGAAAAATTAAGAACGCATCAAAATTATAAATTAGCTTTAACCGCTGGTTTGGTAGTTGGTCTTTTGGGAGCTTTACTTTGGGGTTTAATTACTGTTGTTACCGGGTATCAAATAGGGTATATGGCAATAGCTATAGGGGCAGGAGTTGGTATTGCTATGCGTTATTTTGGTAAAGGAATAGATCCTATTTTTGGGTTTACAGGTGCAATTATTGCAATCTTAAGCTGTGTTTTAGGAAACTATTTTAGTATTGTAGGCTTTATGGCAGATTACGCAAGTGTTGGTTATTTAGATGTAGTAACGGCTTTTAACTTAGATGAAGTTTTTTCATTAATGACGGAATCATTTAGTCCTATAGATATTTTATTTTATGGTTTTGCTGCTTTTCAAGGATATAAATTTGCTTTTAGAGTAGTTACGGAAGAAGATTTAGTATCGCTAAAAAAAGAAAGATTTTAAAATTTATGTTTGTTACTTCTTGGTAGGTTAACCAATATATTACAAGCTTTAAAGAGAATGTAGTCCAAAACAGGACTACATTTTTTATATTTAAGAAGCATTAGCCTACTTAAATATTGTTTTATGAAAAAGTTAATACCTACTATTTGCTTTTGTTTGTTGTTTGGTTTTATAACCAAAGCGCAAACAGGTAAGGTTTTTGATAACCTAAAAGTTACTAGTGAAATTTTAAAAAGCGATCGTAACTTCTCTATTTACCTTCCACCAGATTACGAAACTTCTAAAAGAGATTACCCTGTGTTGTATTTACTGCACGGAGCAGGGGATGACCATACTGGATGGGTTCAATTTGGAGAGGTTTTACATATAGCAGACAAAGCCATTAAGGCAGGTAAAGCAACACCAATGATTATTGTAATGCCAGATGCTAACACAGGCAAACGTGGGTATTTTAATACTGATAATTGGCTTTATGAAGATTTCTTTTTTAATGAGTTAATGCCTTATGTAGAGGGTAAATACAGAATTAAAGGTGAAAAAAGATACCGCGCTATATCTGGACTATCTATGGGTGGCGGCGGTACTTTTATGTATGCTTTGCATAGACCAGAGTTGTTTTCTTCTGCTTGTCCACTTAGTGCTTCTGTAGGTATGTTGCCACAAGACACAGTAAAAATAAAAGATTTTGCAGAAAGCGAAAATAAGTCTATTGATAAAATGCGAAAGTATTTTGAGAAACACTCGGTTATTTCTTTATTAGATACTATACCTTTAAGTGATGTAAAATCTGTGCGTTGGTTTATAGATTGTGGTGATGAAGATTTTTTGTTTGAAGGCAATAGCTTAGTTCATATTTCTATGATGAAAAAGAAAATACCACACGAATACAGAGTTCGTGATGGGGCACATAATTGGACGTACTGGAGGGAGTCTTTACCAGAGGTTTTAAAATTTGTGTCGGCAGCTTTTCATCAGCATTAGCTACGCATACAAAAGCTATAAACTAAAAAAGCTAGTATAATTTATACTAGCTTCTTTTTTATGTTTTTATGGTATATTTAAATACTTGTGTGTTTGTAATGATACTTTCCATTGCGGATTTTTCATTACAAAGTCTACAATTAACGGAGTCATTTTATCTTTAACACTCCATTCTGGTTGTAAATATAAAATACAATCTTTATTTACTTTAGCTGCTTGTTCTTCAGCAAATTTAAAATCGTTTTTATTGTAAATTATCATTTTTAACTCATCTGCCTTATCATAAATAATACCTTGTGGTAATTTATTTTTTTTAGGAGATAAGCAAATCCAGTCCCAAATACCTGTTAAAGTGTATGCGCCAGATGTCTCTATATGTGTTTGTAAATTTTTAGCCTTTAAAGCCTCTGTAAGCGGAGCCATATTCCAAGTTAAAGGCTCGCCACCAGTAACAACAATTGTGTTAGAGTATTTTGCAGCGTTATCTACAATAGCGTCTATAGTTGTTGGTGGGTGCGTAGCAGCGTTCCAACTCTCCTTAACATCACACCAATGGCAACCAACATCGCAACCACCTACACGTATAAAATATGCAGCGGTTCCTTTATGGAAACCTTCTCCTTGTATGGTATAAAATTCTTCCATTAATGGAAGCATTTCTCCTTTGTCTACTAATGCTAATACCTCATTTTTAACCATTATGCAAAGATACATTTTTTGTTTTTTACTATCTAACTTTAAGTAAAAGATAGCAGCTGGTTAACTTGTTCGTCAAAAAAAAATAAAAAAATAGCATCAATAACTTAGAGTTTTATTGTGTTTACAGTAAAACTTCTCTTTTTAGTTGTTTAAATTTAAGCTATTTTTATCAAAATTTTAAGAAATGAGCACCAAGGAAAAATTTTTAGCAGACATAGAAAAAGGGTATACTACAAAAGGAGACTTTATAACTATGGGTGCTGGTATAGTAGAAGGGGAAACCGTTACTAATGCATTTGTAAAAATACCTTTAAAAACTCTTAACCGTCACGGTTTAATTGCTGGTGCAACAGGTACCGGAAAAACAAAAACATTGCAGGTATTGGCAGAGAATTTATCTGATAAAGGTGTGCCAGTAATGCTAATGGATTTAAAAGGTGATTTAAGTGGTATAGCGCAACCAAGTGCAGGACATCCTAAAATTGACGAACGCCATGCTCAAATTGGTTTGCCTTTTGAAGCTAAAAGTTTTCCTGTAGAAATTTTGTCTTTGTCTGAGCAAGATGGAGTAAAATTAAGAGCTACAGTATCAGAATTTGGACCAGTATTACTTTCTAGAATTTTAGACTTAACCGTAACACAAGAAGGTATTGTTGCTGTTATTTTTAAGTATTGCGATGATAATAAATTACCGCTTTTAGATCTTAAAGATTTTAAAAAGGTACTGCAATATGCTACAGATGAAGGTAAGGCCGAATTTAAAGAGAGCTACGGAAGAATTTCTTCTGCATCTACAGGTACTATTCTTAGAAAAGTAATAGAACTAGAACAGCAAGGAGCCGATTTATTTTTTGGTGAAAAATCTTTTGATGTTGATGACTTAACCAGGATTGATGAAAACGGAAGAGGCTACATTAATATTTTAAGGTTAACAGATATACAAGACAGACCTAAATTGTTTTCAACTTTTATGTTGAGTCTTTTAGCTGAAATTTATGATACTTTTCCTGAGCAAGGAGATAGTGACAAGCCAGAGTTGGTGTTGTTTATAGATGAAGCTCACTTAATTTTTGATGAAGCATCTAAAGCTTTGTTAAATCAAATAGAAAGTATTGTAAAATTAATACGTTCTAAAGGTATTGGTGTATACTTTGTAACACAAAACCCTGCTGATGTTCCAGAAGATGTTTTGGCTCAATTAGGGTTAAAAGTGCAACACGCTTTACGTGCATTTACAGCTAAAGATAGAAAAGCTATTAAATTAGCGGCACAAAATTACCCAGATAGTGAGTATTATGACACAGAAGATGTGTTAACTTCTTTGGGTATTGGAGAAGCTTTAATTTCTGCTTTAGATGAAAAAGGAAGACCAACGCCTTTAGCAGCTACTATGTTACGTGCACCTATGAGCCGTATGGATATTTTAACAGATAAAGAATTAAAGGAAGTAATAGACGCTTCTTCTTTAGTTAAAAAATACAATGATATTATAGATAGGGAAAGTGCTTATGAAATGCTGAATAAGAAAATTGAAAAGGCAGAGCAAATAGCAGCAAAAGAAAAAGAAAAACCAGCGGCAAAGCGTACAAGTAGTCGTTCTAAAAGCACAAGACAAAACCCAATTGTAAAAGTGTTAACCAGTGCTACTTTTATTAGAGGTATGTTGGGTGTACTTAAAAAAGTACTACGCTAAACAAATTAAAACCAAATCTATTTACTAACTACATATTTTAAATGAAGAAAATTACAATTACCTGTATAGTTGCAGCTGCAACATTATTAACGCAATGTGCAAAAAGTACAGATGCAGATTTTTTAATTTCTGCAAATGGTTTTGGTAAACTAACCAAAGAAAACCTGGCTAGTGATATAGAAACCATATACGCAACAGACTCTATAGTAAAAGATAATGCAGTACAATTAAGTGCTAATATGCGTAAAGAGCATATATACGAAAAAGGAGGTAAACCTTTGTTTACAGTAAGTATTAGTAATGACTCTATTATAGATAATATTAGGGTTTTAGATGCGCGTTATACAACAGATAAAGGTGTTAACTTACTTAGTACTTTTAAAGATATTAAAGATAATTATACCATTAGTAAAGTATTAACTTCTATGAACAATGTTGTGTTGTTTATAAAAGATAGTGATGTTTATTTTACAATTGATAAAAAAGAACTACCAGAAAACTTACGCTATAGCAACACTACAAAAATTGAAGCAATACAAATACCAGATGCTGCTAAAATTAAGTATTTAATGATAGATTGGGAGTAGTATGAAAAAGAAGTATACCATACAAACACAACCTTTTGTGGTACCTACTACAGATGGTAAATTAATAGAAGAACATTTTGGTGGCGCAACTAACAAGCAACAAGAGTTAAGTATAGCTCATATGGTTGCACCTCCGGGTTGGTCAGAGCCTTTTCAGACACCAGAGTTTACAGAGTACACTTATGTAATAAAGGGCAAAAAACAATTTATTATAGATGATGAAGTTGTTGTTTTAGAACAAGGACAATCTATACGCATAGAGAAAAATACACGTGTACAATATGCAAACCCTTTTGATGCTCCTTGTGAGTATATATCTATTTGTACACCAGCTTTTTCTATAGACACAGTACACAGAGAAGAAGATTAACCCTTATTTTATAGTATCCTACACCTCATTTTATGAAAAAAATGCTAAGTAAAATTATCCCCAAAGTTTATGGTGCATATTTTAATGTGCTTTCTGTGTTTTCTAAAAAGAAAGCTGCAAAAAAAGCATTTTATCTTTTTTGTACGCCTAGAAAAGGAAAAGTGCTACCCTTTCAGTCAGAATTTTTAAATAGTGCAAAGAAAGAGGTTGTACATAGTAATAATATAGATTTACAGGTGTACGAGTGGACTGGCAAAAAAGAAACTATTTTACTTTTACACGGCTGGGAAAGTAATGTGTTTAGGTGGCGTAATTTAATTTCTTTTTTAAAAGAAGAAGGGTATAATATTATTGCTTTTGATGCGCCTGCACATGGTAACTCTAAAGGGCAAGTATTGCATGTGCCTATTTACACAGAAGTAGCACAAACACTTATAGATAAATATAAGCCAAAACATATTGTAGGGCATAGTGTTGGGGGAATGACAACCTTGTATAACAATTACAAATACAGTAATCCTAGTGTAGATAAACTAGTAATTCTTGGAGCGCCATCAGAATTTTATACTATTTTGCTTAACTACCAAAATATGCTTAAGTTTAATAATAAAGTCTTTAATGAGTTAAAGAAATTTATAATAGAGCAATTTGGTTTTAAGGCTGAAGATTTTTCTATATCTGAATATGTAAAAAAGAATAAAAAGAAGGGGTTACTTGTGCATGATAAGTTAGATTTTATTGCACCTTGTTCCGACTCAGAGTTAGTACATAAAAATTGGACTAACAGTAAATTAATAACAACTAAAGGTTACGGACATTCACTACACCAAGATGAGGTTAGTAATGCAGTAATATCATTTTTAAAAGAAGATTAAAAATACAACTATGAAATATCCAATAGCACCTTTTCATATCGCAATTCCTGTTCATAATTTAGAGGAGTGTAGAACATTTTACAAAGACGTAATAGGTTGCCCAGAAGGAAGAAGTAGTGACCATTGGGTAGATTTTAACTTATTTGGTCATCAGTTAGTAATACATTACAAAGAGAAAACTACAGCAGAAGATTTACACACCAATTCTGTAGATGGTAAAAATGTACCAGTACCGCATTATGGTGTTGTACTGCCTTGGGAAACTTTTGAGACCTTTTCTAAAGAATTAAAAGATAAGGGAGTTAATTTTGTAATAGAACCTTATGTTAGGTTTAAAGGAGAAGTAGGAGAGCAAGCAACTATGTTTTTTTTAGATCCTGCAGGTAATGCTTTAGAGTTTAAAGCGTTTAAAGATGTACACCAATTGTTTGCTAAGTAGTGTAGTTTTTAACTATCTGCCTCCATTAGCTTTTAAGTCTGCTATACATTCAGCATCTAAAGTAGGTAATCCGTTTTTACTTGCAATAAGCATTTTTTTCATTCCGGCTCCAAACTCTAATTCGGCGTTCATTAAACAGTTGTCTACATTACAGTGGTTACTGCCTATAATTTCTCCGTCATCATTTGTAGCTTCGCCTTCGTGCGGATGAACCATTTCTGACCCTAAATTAACCAAGCCCATTAAGTGGCCAAGCTCATGTTGTAATGTTGCTGTTTCTATAGATTTTTCAGATACTAAAGCACTTTTAGCAGCTAAATCTTTAATTGTAGACTCATATATAATCATAGATGTGTTGCGGTAAACAGCACCAAGTGTAACAGAGTTTTTTTCTATGTCATCATTGTTAGACGGTGCATCTGCAAAATAAATATAAATAGCTAAAGTATCATCAGAGTTGTAAACAGTTCTGTTTTCGGTTTCTAATTTTGCTACTTCTTCAATTGTTAAATCTTCTTTATTAGGAGAGGAAACCTGCTTATAAGTAACAGTTATTTCATCTTTAAAACTAATATCATTTATAAAATCAGAAAATGCAGATAATGATTCTTCGTTGGGTCTAAAACCTTCAACATAAGCAATTTCTAATGCTAGTTTAGAGAATTTTGTATTAGATAAAATATCATTAGCAGAATCTCCAGAGCCTTGTAAGTTGGCTGTTTTACTTCCTCCTTTTTCCGATGAATCAGAATCATCTGTGTTAGAACAACCAATTAAAAATAAAGCAGCAAGTAATAAAACGCTAAAATTCTTCATAAACCTCTTTCTTTTTTATAACTAACAATTGATTGTCACAAAACCCTACTATTTAACGTAAAAAGTAGCTGCTCTATTGCTTTGCAAGTGTAAGTTTAGCTAAATAGTCGTAATGTTCGCCTTCAACTATCAACTCACAATTAAAGCCATTTAAAATTGCAGCACGTTGCAGTGTATTATAATCTAAATAAAGCCAAGGAAAAGAATCGCTTTTTTGTTGCTTATATTGCATAACATAATCTACTTCACCGTAATATTCTTTTCCTGGAGGAATCCAATAACCTCCATCTTCATCCTCATCAAACATATAAATAATGTCGCTAGAATCTAGAAGTAATTGTCCGTCTGCATTTAAAAGAGATTTTAAATGTTGTAAATAGTCACCTAGTTTGTTAAGGTTGCCAACAATTCCAATACCGTTCATTAAAAGTAAAAGTGTGTCAAAAGTAACGTCTTTATATTCTAGTATTTTAGCGTTAACAGTTTTGGTTACACCTCTTTTTTTGCAAGTTTCAATAGCTCCTTTAGATGAGTCTAATGCGGTAATATCTATATTTTTTTCTTGCAAATACAAGCTATGGCTTCCGGCTCCGCAACCAATATCTAAAACTTTTCCTTTGCTTAGTTGTAGTGCTTTTTGTTCTATAATTGGCATTTCTGTATAGTCTCTAAAAAGATATGGCACAGGAATTGTATCATCTTCAGAAATAGATGAAAGCGTAACAATGTCTTCTTTGTAGGTTTTGTTAAGATAGTCTAACATTGCAGCACCAAAAATATCGCTTCCCATTTTATTTGTATTTTAGCCAACAAAAGTGGCATTTTTTAACAACATTAGAAAGTATTTTATATGAAACAACTTGGTATTGCATTGGTTTTAGTTCTTTTTTTTGCAACAAATGGTATTGCACAAACAAAAAAGGACACTAGTTTAATTAATACGTATTTAAAAGCAAATGGTTCTGCAGCACAGTATGAGTATGCATACGACCAATTACTAACAATGTTACATAAAAATCATCCTAAAACAGCTGCAAATACAGACGCTTATAAATACTTAAACGATAATAAAAGTAAAGCTGTAGGTGAAATTTTAGATTCTTTAGGTGTTGTGTACACAAAGCACTTTACTAAAGATGATATTAAAGAAATGTTAGGTTTTTATAGAGGCGAGGCTGCAAAGCAAATGCTAAAAGACAGAACAAAAATGACTGAAGAGCAAAAGCAACAGTTAAATGCTTACTACAACTCTGAAGTTGGTAAAAAGATAATATCTAAGCAACAAGTTCTTAGTAAAGAGATAGGATCTGCTTCTGAAGCTTGGAGCAGAGATTTGTATGAAACAGCTATGAGCTTGTTAAAGTAATGAAAGAGATTTTAAAGGAATTGCCAAAAAAGGCAAAAGAAAAACAAAACGAAAACAAAAAGTTTTTTACCAAATTAAAAAAGAAGCCACCCAAGAATTTAGATTACGTAATGCAAGAGTTACACGAAGATGAGTTTAAAAAAACTGATTGTTTAACGTGTGCCAATTGCTGTAAAACAACAGGACCATTATTTACAAATGCAGATGTAGAGCGTATAGCAAAATCTTTTAGGCAAAAACCACAGCAGTTTATAAAAAACTATTTACGTGTAGATGATGAAAACGATTATGTTCTGCAAAGTGTACCGTGTACTTTTTTAGGGCCAGATAATTATTGCTCTATATATGATGTAAGGCCAAAGGCGTGTAGAGAGTTTCCGCATACAGATCGTAAAAAGTTTCAGCAGATAAGTAATTTAACAATGAAAAATGTAGCTATTTGTCCGGCTGCTTACAACATTGTTGAAGAAATGAAAAAGAGAATTAAAGTATAGTATTTCTATTTTTATATATAAACCGTTAACCAAAAAGTTAACGGTTTTTTTTATATTTAGAAGATGGAAAGTATTATTACATATTTTGAAACCATACCGTCTGCACATAGGAGTTTAATTTTAATTGGCGGTATAACGTTTTTTTGGCTTTTAGAAGGTGTTTTACCATTACAACGTTTTACGTATAAAAAATGGCGACACGCACTGCCTAATTTATTTTTTACGTTTACTACTATTGTAATTAACTTTTTACTCGCTTTTTTATTACTAAAAACTAGTGACTGGACAGTTGTACATAATTATGGAATAATAAACTGGCTACCGCAAATGCCGCTATGGTTGTATGTGACAATAGGTGTTATGCTATTAGATTTTTTTGGAGCTTACCTGGCTCATTTTACAGAGCATAAAGTAAAGCCTTTATGGATGGTGCATTTGGTTCATCATACAGACCATAATGTAGATACAACTACTGCAAACAGGCATCATCCGTTAGAGAGTGTTATACGCTTTGTGTTTACTTTGGCTGGTGTTTTTATAGTTGGGGCACCAATGGGAGTGGTTATGTTATACCAGTCTTTATCTTTGGTAGCAACCCAATTTGGACACGCAAATATTAAATTACCTAAAAAAGTAGATGAGGTTATAAGTTATTTTTTAGTGTCTCCAGATATGCACAAAGTACACCACCATTATGTGTTACCTTACACAGACTCTAACTACGGAAATATTTTCTCGGTATGGGATAGGTTGTTTGGTACGTTTATGAAACTAGATCGTGATAGTATTGTGTACGGTGTAGACACTTTTCCTGATGAGGTAGAAAATGCAAGTATAAAAGGATTGCTAAAACAACCTTTTCATAAGTACAGAAAACCTACAACAGAAGTTTAGTTATACATAAGATATTTTGCTCTTATTTTTTTAAACTCTTCAATAGCTGGTTGCCACGTTTTTTTAATTTCAGCTTCAGACATACCTTCTACTATCTGTTTTTGTAACTTACTAGTACCAGCGTGTTTTGTAAAACCACTTGTTAAAAACACTTTGCTTTTATCTGTACTGTTTGTATATGCATCAATAATCCATTTTAATGTCATACTATTCATTCTTTCTATGCTAGACAAATCGTTACCATAACAAATTTTTCCTTTGTGTTTTGGGTATTTAGAACCAAAGTTTGGTTGTGGTGTGTATGTAAAACTATATTTTGTGCTGTCTAAAAAAGGTGCTCCATAACGCTGAAACTGAAATTCTGTGCCTCGACCAGCGTTAATATCCATTCCCTCAAACAACCCTAAACTTGGGTATAATGTAATTGCGGTATTGTTTGGCAGGTTAGGAGAAGGTCTAATAGGTAAGTTGTAATCGCTGTTATGCTCATAATTATCAAGTTTTACCACAGTTAAATCTGTTTTTTTATCACCATTTAACCAGCCTTCTTCATTTATCATTGTTGCATATTCTGCAATAGTCATTCCGTATACTAACGGAATATTTGTCATTCCTAAAAAACCTCTATGTTCAGTTTCCATAGTTGGTCCGTCTACATAATGTCCGTTTGGGTTTGGCCTGTCTAGCACAACAACTTTAATATTGTTTTCTGCACAAGCTTCCATTACCAGCTGCAATGTAGCTATGTAAGTGTAAAAACGCACACCAACATCTTGTATATCAAAAAGCACCACATCAATATCTTTTAATTGTGCGTTATCTGGCTTTCTATTTTTACCGTATAGTGATATTAAAGGCAAACCAGTTTTAGTGTCTACACCATCTTTTACGTGTTCACCAGCATCAACCTTACCTCTAAAACCGTGTTCTGGAGCAAAAACTTTTTTAATATCTACATTTAGTGTTTGTAGAGAGTCTACTATATGGGTATACGTATCATCAGTCTTAAATATAACACTGGTTTGGTTGGCAACAATAGCAACTTTTTCACCTTTTAATAACGGCAAATAGTCGTTAGTTTTATTAGCCGCAACTACAATTTTTTTAGGAGTAATAGCTTTTGCTTTTTCTTCTATATTGGCTGTAAAATTAGCTTTTGGGGCGTTTCCGCACGCAGAAAGTATTAAAAACCATAATAAAACTGTACTTTTGAAACCGGATAAAATAGCCATAAATTGAACTTAGAATTTTTTATTACTAAACGCCTAATTAAAGGTAAAGAGAATAAAAGTAGTATATCTGCTCCAATTATAAAAATTGCCATTGTAGCAATTGCGTTGAGCGTTATTATGATGCTTTTTGCTATTGCCACAGGAGAAGGACTTAAAGAGAAGGTAAGAGAAAAAGTTGCTGCTTTTAATGGTCACATTCAAATTTTTAATTACGATAATAATACGTCAGATGTTTCTGTTGTACCAGTATCCATAAATCAAGAGTTTTACCCAGAGTTTAAAAATGTAGATGGCATTACACACGTGCAAGCTATTGCTAATAAAGGAGGTATAATTATTACAGATGATACTTTTGAAGGTGTAATAGCCAAAGGAGTTGGTAAAGATTATAATTGGGATGTTTTTAAAGAGTATTTGGTTGCTGGTAAATTACCTAATTATAAAGATAAATTAAATGAAGAAGTTTTGATTTCTTCTTTAATTGCAAATAGGTTAAATTTAAAGGTAGGTGATACTTTTTCTACTTTTTTCTTAAAAGATAATAATCCGTCACAAACACCAAACCGAAGAAACTTTACTATTATTGGTTTGTACGATAGCGGTTTTGAAGAATTTGATGGTACGTATGTTTTTGTAGACATACGCCATATACAACGTATTAATAAATGGAACAAAGACCAAGTAGGTAGTTTTGAAGTCTTTTTAAATAGTTTTGATGCTATAGACCAAAAAAGTAAAGAAATTTACGGTACTACGGTTTCTACATTAGATTCTAGCAATATAAAAGATAAATACCGTAGCATTTTTGAGTGGATTGGTTTGTTTGATTTTAATGTGACGCTTATTATAGGAATAATGATAATTGTTGGTGGTATTAATATGATTACTGCACTTTTAGTTTTAATTCTAGAGCGTACCCA
>NZ_PHUL01000001.1:1985000-2110000 GCF_002813425.1 Cellulophaga sp. RHA19 | reverse complement strand
CGCTTTCCAACGTATTCTAATTCATAACACACCAAATGTCGTGGTCCTACAACCCCAATATTGCCGAAACAATATTGGTTTGGACTAATCCGCGTTCGCTCGCCACTACTAACGGAATCACTTTTGTTTTCTCCTCCTCCGGGTACTTAGATGTTTCAGTTCTCCGGGTTTGCTTCTCTTTCGAGATGACATATCTTCAATATGCCGGGTTGCCCCATTCGGATACTTGCGGATCATATCATATGTGCTGATCCCCGCAAATTTTCGCAGCTTATCGCGTCCTTCTTCGCCTCTGAGAGCCTAGGCATTCCCCATACGCCCTTTTATAACTTGTCACTACTAGATACTTTACAAATATCTAATAGCCTCTTGCTCTTCTCTATTTCGTATTCTTTTTATTTCTTATCGTGATAATTACCCCTGTGGTAATTATACACAATGTCCCAATATGTCAATGAACGTTTTTCAGTACAATACTGAATGGTGGAGAATATCGGAGTCGAACCGATGACCTCCTGCGTGCAAGGCAGGCGCTCTAGCCAGCTGAGCTAATCCCCCATATACTAAAAGTAGTATATAGTAGCTTGTAGTTAGTACTGCCAACTACTACTCAACTTCCAGAATTTCCTTCTACATTACGTTTATAATGTTATCTCAATACAATCAAACTAAGCAACTATAGCCTCTTCATTTACCCTAACTACTTCCGTAAACCTTACTCTTGATAAGCATTACTTAGTAGTCCCAGGCAGACTCGAACTGCCGACCTCTACATTATCAGTGTAGCGCTCTAACCAGCTGAGCTATGGGACTCAATCTTAGTTGTTGTATCTTAATATTTTGAAGTGACAGCGAAAAAAGAAAATAAATCTAATTATAACTAAATTTTTACTACATAATCTAATATGTAACGGTCGTCTTTCTCTAGAAAGGAGGTGTTCCAGCCGCACCTTCCGGTACGGCTACCTTGTTACGACTTAGCCCTAGTTACCAGTTTTACCCTAGGTCGCTCCTTGCGGTGACGAACTTCAGGTACCCCCAGCTTCCATGGCTTGACGGGCGGTGTGTACAAGGCCCGGGAACGTATTCACCGGATCATGGCTGATATCCGATTACTAGCGATTCCAGCTTCACGGAGTCGAGTTGCAGACTCCGATCCGAACTGTGATAGGTTTTATAGATTCGCTCCTTATCGCTAAGTGGCTGCTCTCTGTACCTACCATTGTAGCACGTGTGTGGCCCAGGACGTAAGGGCCGTGATGATTTGACGTCATCCCCACCTTCCTCACGGTTTGCACCGGCAGTCTTGCTAGAGTCCCCACCATAATGTGCTGGTAACTAACAACAGGGGTTGCGCTCGTTATAGGACTTAACCTGACACCTCACGGCACGAGCTGACGACAACCATGCAGCACCTTGTAAATTGCCCGAAGGAAAGTCTATCTCTAAACCTGTCAATCTACATTTAAGCCCTGGTAAGGTTCCTCGCGTATCATCGAATTAAACCACATGCTCCACCGCTTGTGCGGGCCCCCGTCAATTCCTTTGAGTTTCATTCTTGCGAACGTACTCCCCAGGTGGGATACTTATCACTTTCGCTTGGCCGCGCAGTCCGAAAACCACACAGCTAGTATCCATCGTTTACGGCGTGGACTACCAGGGTATCTAATCCTGTTCGCTACCCACGCTTTCGTCCATCAGCGTCAATATATTGTTAGTGATCTGCCTTCGCAATCGGTATTCTATGTAATATCTATGCATTTCACCGCTACACTACATATTCTAACCACTTCACAATAATTCAAGACCATCAGTATCAAAGGCAATTCTACAGTTGAGCTGCAAACTTTCACCCCTGACTTAATGGCCCGCCTACGGACCCTTTAAACCCAATAATTCCGGATAACGCTCGGACCCTCCGTATTACCGCGGCTGCTGGCACGGAGTTAGCCGGTCCTTATTCTTACAGTACCGTCACCAGACTACACGTAGTCCTTATTCTTCCTGTATAAAAGCAGTTTACAATCCATAGGACCGTCTTCCTGCACGCGGCATGGCTGGATCAGAGTCTCCTCCATTGTCCAATATTCCTCACTGCTGCCTCCCGTAGGAGTCTGGTCCGTGTCTCAGTACCAGTGTGGGGGATCCCCCTCTCAGGGCCCCTAACCATCGTAGTCTTGGTAAGCCGTTACCTTACCAACAAACTAATGGTACGCATACTCATCTTACACCGTAATCTTTATTATTAAAATGATGCCATCTTAATAAACTATAAGGTATTAATCCAAATTTCTCTGGGCTATCCCTTAGTGTAAGGCAGATTGTATACGCGTTACGCACCCGTGCGCCGGTCGTCAGCAGAAGCAAGCTCCCCTGTTACCCCTCGACTTGCATGTGTTAAGCCTGCCGCTAGCGTTCATCCTGAGCCAGGATCAAACTCTTCATCGTTGTTTTGTAAATATTCTTAACAACCTAAAATCGTCTTCAACCAAACTCATTCTCTTTTTTAATTCAATAACACTACAAGTAGTATTATTTTGCTGTCTCTTCAATATGTCAAATGAACTTTTAATTTTTGTAGAAATACTAGACTCGAACTAGCTGATTCTCAAAACAAATCATTCCAAAATTTCTTATCGTTTTGCCCTCTCTGAAAGCGGTTGCAAATGTAAAACGTTTTTTTAAACTGACAAAATAAAAAATTAAATTATTTTACTGTTTATTTCCGCTTAACAACCTTGTCAAATTCGGACTGCAAAAGTAGTTCTTTTAATTGTTACCAAACAAGCTTTTTTTAACTTATTTCTTAACCTTATTTTTAAACTAATTTTACGCTTTTCTCAATGAACTTTGCTAACTTTAATGACGTATGTTTTTCCGTTAGCGGGTGCAAATATAGGCAGCTTTTCTAACACCACAAGTCTTTTTTGCATCTTTTTTAAAAGTATTTTTAAAACAAGCTTTATTACGCTATTTTTCAGACATTTAAAACCCATTCTTTTTTGATGCTTTTTTGAAAAACATCAACCTGCGAGTTTTAACTGCTATTAATCCCTATTACTTTAACTATGGAATGGCGATTATCGAGCTAAAAAACAACAACACCTTTAAAAGGGGCTTTAAATATAATATGTTTTTTGAAATGAAACAAGAGATATGAACTACTTTTTTTTAGATATCCACTTGTTGCTCAGTGAAGTATAATCATAATTTAAGACTGTAGGCTGCTCTTTTAGTCGTCCTTTTGCAAAGGCACGCTGTAAAATATCCTCAATTAAGTAGTCTTCATGTACACTTTCTGGATGATATTCTTCCTTTATACTTATTTTAAAAAACTTAGCCGAAGTATTATACCAAAACGCCCTCCAACCATTTCTGAGTTCTTTTACTAGACCAAAAGCAGTATCTCCAGTTTGCCTATTAATTAGTTTTATTAGAATTTGACCTTCTGTACGGGTTAATTTTTTTAGCCTTTCTGAAAACTGATCCTCAATTTCTTTGTGAACTTTCCTGGTGTACTTTCGTTTTTTAGACTTTTTATTTAACTTTTGAAGACTGTCATTTAACACAACTAGCTTTTCTGCAGCCATTTTTGCATAAGGATATACCTTTAATGTTTTTCTTCTTAATATATAATAACGTAATTTTTCTTCTTTGGAAGCAAATTTTAATGGTCCAAATACATAAACCTCATTTAAAGATATAGATGTATCATAAACAGAATCTCCTTCTATCTTATATAACTCCAAATCTACAGAGTCTTTTTGAGACTCTATTTGCGCTGTGCTTAAGAGCGTAAACAACAACGACGTTATAAATGATATGCCTTTTATTATTTTCATACAATATATATGGTTCGTAAAATTAACGATAAAGACGTAATGATATTATTAATTAAAAGTGAATATTATTAAATTTGTATCTAAATATATACGTTTATGAGCGCAAAGAAGATTATTACAGAGAAATCGTTAGATTTTTTTGAACGATATTTAAATAATGCCGCTCCTACGGGTTACGAGTGGGAAGGGCAAAAAATTTGGATGGACTACCTAAAACCTTATGTAGATACTTTTATTACCGACACATACGGTACTGCTGTAGGTGTTATTAATCCTGATGCAAAATATAAGGTTGTTATAGAAGGACACTCTGATGAAATTTCATGGTATGTAAATTACATTTCTGACAATGGATTACTATATGTTATTAGAAACGGTGGAAGCGACCACCAAATAGCACCATCTAAATGGGTTAACATACATACAAAAAATGGTATAGTTGAAGGTGTTTTTGGATGGCCAGCCATACATACCAGAAACAAAGGAAAAGAAGAAGCTCCCAAATTAGACAATATTTGTATTGATATAGGCGCTAAGGACAAGGCAGAAGTTGAAAAAATGGGTGTACATGTTGGTTGCGTGATTACTTACCCTGACACTTTTAAAGTTTTAAACGGAAACAAATTTGTTTGTAGAGCTATTGACAATAGAGCTGGTGGATTTATGATTGCTGAAGTTGCACGTTTATTACATGAGAACAAAGTAGAATTACCTTTTGGTTTATACATTACCAACTCTGTACAAGAAGAAATTGGTTTACGTGGTGCAGAAATGATTACGCAAACCATAAAACCAAATGTTGCTATTGTTACCGATGTTTGCCATGACACCACTACTCCTATGATTGAGCAAAAAGTACAAGGTTTTACCGAAATTGGTTCTGGACCTGTAATTTCTTATGCTCCTGCTGTACAAAACAAACTTAGAGAGCGCATTATAGAAACTGCAGAAGCCAACAAAATACCTTTTCAGCGTATGGCAGCGTCTAGATCTACCGGTACAGATACTGATGCTTTTGCCTATAGTAACGGAGGAGTTGCATCTGCACTAATATCTTTACCGCTACGTTATATGCACACAACTGTAGAAACTGTACATAGAGATGATGTTGAAAACGTGATTCGTTTAATTTACGAAACACTATTAAATATTAAAGACGGAGAAACTTTTAGTTACTTTGATTAATAACACCAAGCCTCTTTTATAACAAAAGAGGCTTTTTTTTTTGCTTTTGCCATATGGATGAACTTATAGATATTTTAGACAGTAAGGGTAATTTTACCGGAAAAACAGCTTTAAAGTCTAAAGCCCACATAAATGGTTGGTTTCATCAAACAACACATATTTGGTTTTACACTAACAAAAAAGAAATTCTACTGCAACAACGTGCCAAAAGCAAAGATACATTTCCTCTACTCTGGGATATCTCTGTAGCAGGACATATTGGCGCTGGGGAAAACATTATTGATTCTGCTTTAAGAGAGATTAAAGAAGAAATAGGTATTACTGTTTTAAAGACTGATTTATTAAAAATAGGTTGTTTTAAGTCTACCCAAAAACATTCTGATGATTTGATAGATCGTGAATTTCATCACACTTTTATATGTAAATTAAAAACAGATTTAAATTCACTAACAAAACAAGATAGTGAAGTTGAAAATTTACAACTTAAACTTATTTCGGATTTTAAATTAGAATTAAGTAATACTGAGAAAAAGAAACTCTATGTTCCACATAGTATAACGTATTACAATACTATTTTAGAAGCGATAGAAAAACTTTTGTAATTTTTAAACTGATAAAAAAACGAATTAAAAAAAACTGCTACCCAAATAAGTTGAATAGCAGTTTTATAAAATTTGAATCTGTTATAATTCTTATAGCACAGCTACAAACTCAGACACTTTAGATAATTTATATGTTTGCTGATCTCCTTTTTCCATATTCTTTACAACAAAGTTACCATCAGCTAATTCCTGTTCTCCTATTATAATAACATAAGGAACATTACGCTTATTAGCATACTTCATCTGTTTTTGCATTTTTACTGATGAAGGGTACACATCTGCCTTGACTCCGTTTATACGTAATTCTGTAATTAACTCTAAAGCCGCAAAAGCTTCTTTATCGCCAAAATTAACACAAAGCACATCCAACGACTTATCTATAGCCTCTGGAAAAAGACCCAACTCTTCTAGTACCAAGTAAATTCTATCTAAACCAAAAGAAATACCTACACCACTAACATCTTTTAAACCAAAAATTCCCGTTAAGTCGTCATAACGGCCACCACCACCAATAGAGCCCATTTTTACTCCGCTTGGGGCAGCCACTTCAAAAATAGCGCCTGTATAATAATTTAATCCACGTGCCAAAGTAACATCTATGGTAAGATTAGCAGATTGCAAACCTAATTTTTCAACTGCATCAATAATAAAAGTAAGCTCCTCTACCCCTTTTTTACCTTCTTCAGAATCTTTAAGCAACTCTGCTAAAACTTGCAATTGTTCTTTATTTGTACCAGATAAAGAAAATAAAGGTGTTGCTTTTTGTATTGCTTCTTCTGAAATACCTTTTCCTAGCATTTCTTTAGTAATACCGTCTACACCTATCTTATCTAACTTATCTAAAGCAACAGTAAAATCTATTAAGCGTTCTTTTGCTCCTATAACTTCTGCTATACCAGCAAGTATTTTACGATTGTTTAATTTAATTGTTGCTCCTGTAAGCTTTAAATCTGTAAAAACAGCATCATACAATTGTACCAGCTCTATTTCTTGTAATAAAGAATCTGAACCAACAACATCCGCATCGCACTGAAAAAATTCTCTAAACCTACCTTTTTGTGGTCTGTCTGCTCTCCAAACAGGCTGAATTTGATATCTTTTAAAAGGAAAATCAATTTCATTCTGATGCATTACTACGTAACGTGCAAAAGGTACGGTAAGATCATAACGCAATGCTTTTTCTGATATTTTAGCTGTTAGAGAGGTTGAACTCTTCTCTGTATAAGTTTCATCATTAACCTTACTTAAGTAATCTCCCGAGTTTAAAATCTTAAAAATAAGCCTATCTCCCTCATCACCATACTTACCCATTAAGGTCTGTGAGTTTTCAAAAGAAGGTGTTTCTATAGGCTGAAAACCAAAAGTCTGAAAATGCTTTTTTACGATATCAAAAATATAATTTCTTTTTGCTACTTCTGATGGAGAAAAATCTCTTGTTCCTTTTGGTATTGATGGTTTTTGTGCCATAAATTTTAAATATGTAGAATGATAACCACTCTTGATGCTCTATTAAAAAGCTATTAATATTGTTTTATTGATAGTTGATTTAGCTTAGATTAGCTAATAATATTATCAAACCATTTATATAAATCTCCTTTGGTAATTACAGCTCCTTGCTTAATTAAATTAAACTTATCTAAATTTTTATCTTCTGTATAAATTTTAGAAGCTGTTAAATACTCTACAAAGTCTGACTGCCAATTTTTCTTAAACCAACTAAAACCTAATTCTGTAGTTAAGTCTACCTCTGGATTCATAACCTTAACAGAAAGCAGTTTCATTTCTTTTTCCTCTAAATGAAACAAATGCATTTGCTGTGCAGATACATTTTCTAAATATTGTACTTTAGTTAATACACCTTCCCAAATTAAATCACTAAAAACATCCAACTCTTCTTCTGCTACTTGTGGTTTTTCTTTTTTTAAAGTATCCCACTCTTCAGCAGTTATTGTTTGTGATGCTAAAAAGTTTACAAACTCAGGTTGTAATTCTTCTAGTTGTTGTTTTGTTAGTCTTGCATATTTCATTTTGCAAAAATAAAAAAAGGCTATGCATAAGCATAGCCTTTTAATAATTAAAATTATTTTATTTTCTTAGAAGATAAAACGTAAACCAAATTGTGCTTGCCATCTAGACAATAAACTAGCATCATACCCATTTGTCTTAGTTAAACTAGGATCAAAAGTATATGTTGGTTCTTGTGTACGGTCTGCTTCATATACCTCTGGGTCTGGGTTAGCATCTGGAAAACTAACACCAACCGGACTAATGTTATTAGGCTGACGTACAATACCCCAATCTGAATTAATTAAGTTACCAACGTTAAGCACATCTATACTAAATTGTATTTTATTGTTATTAGCAAACTTATAATCTTGTAAAAATTTAAGATCCCAACGACCTCTCCATGGCGCTAGTGCTCCGTAACGCTCCATAAATTCACCTCTATTATCTTTTAAATAATCATCTTGCTGAATATACGCTTCAAAAGCTTCTGCTTGTCCTGCTCCTGAAAATTGCATTTGACTAATCTCTGATGAAGTAGGCACATATAATAAATCGTTATTTTGACCAGAACCATCACCATTTATATCACCTGCATACGTATAATTATACCTTGCTCCTTTAGCATACTCAAAAAATGTAGAAATTGTTGTATTCCATTTTCCTTGTCCGTACTCAAAATTCTTAGAAAGAACACCAATAAAACGGTGTGTATCTCCATATTTAGAATGACTTAATACATCTGAATTAGCATTACCTGCATTAGGATTAAATTCAAAAGCATCACCTGTAATTTCTGCTTCAATAGAGTTTACATCTTGCGCATTTAAATAACTATAAGCAGCCATTGCATACAAACCATTATCAAATGTTTTTTGTCCTTTTAAAGAAACATTAAACACTCTACCCTTATCAGAATTTGTAAACACATAAGCATTATTACCTGTATCACCAGATAAATAAACAGGTCTATCTCCACCAGGACCTACTAATGTACCTGTTGGCTCTCTTAATCCCCAGTTTTGAACGTGAGCAGCATTTAAATCTTTAGTATAAGAAACATCTAAAGTTCCAATAATACCGTTTTCAAACTTTTTATCTAAACCTAAGTTAGTTCTCCATACTTGTGGAAATTTAAAATCTGGATCTACCGTTTGGTAATAAAACACATCTACACCCTGTACTTGGTTACCTAACCATACAAATGGCAATCTACCAGTAAACAAACCAGTACCACCACGTACTTGTAAAGAATTATCTCCTTTTGCATCCCAATTAAAACCAACTCTAGGAGAAATTAACCATTGGTTACTTGGCAATTCTTCAGAATCTATAAACACCTCTTCTCCTGTCTCTGGATTGTAATAAGGTATACTAGGCACATACGTACCCTTTCTTACAATGTTTTCACGAATTTTGTCTGCAGTATCAAAAAACAAAGGCTTATCAAAACGAACTCCGTAAGTTAATTTAAAATTCTCAGTAGCATTCCACTCATCTTGCACATAAAATGCCATTTGACCAACACTAGTTTCTGCCAAACTCCAAGTATCATTAGCATTGTTTGCTGTATTTATACCTTCAGCATTTGTAATAGCATCAGAAATTAAACCGTTATCTATTGCTAATTGAAAATCTGCTAAACTACCAAATGCACCAAAAGCACCCGCATAACCTCTGGCATCACCATAACCATATGCTCCAAGGTTAAATGAGTTTTTAAAATCGAATTTCTCAAAAGAGAAACCTATTGTATATGTATGATCTCCTTTAAAAATATTTGTATTGTTTGAAAATTGAAAAACTTTCTGATCTAATGTATTATTGACTGAAAAAGGCTCATGACCTACAACAATATAGTTAGACCCGTTACCATCTTGAATAGTCATTGCAGGAATTGGAGAAGATAAAGCATCTCTGAAATCATCAAAATGAGAATAACCTACTTGCAATTTATTTGTCATAGTTTCAGACAAAGTAGAATTTAATTCTATCTGAAAAGATTTTAAGTTGTTATTTATTTCATATCCAGAATTCTCAAACTGTAAAGTTGTAAAGTTTGGTCCCCTTTGCCTAATAGCTGTTGGGTGAGCAGGTTTTTCCTTAGACGAATTTAAAAAATTGTAAATAACAGCTAACCTGTTATTGTCATTAATATTCCAATCTAATTTAAATATACCTTTAGTAGACTCCCCACCATAGGTAAAATCTTGATAACGACCTGTATTATAACCAATACCAGCTAAAGCAGATTGCACAGCCATTAAATCGCTCTCTAAAACTCTAGATTCACCAATACTACCAGAACCTGTATTAGGAATCCACCCGTTAGTACCTAAATCATCTCTTTCTTCTTTTTCAAAATTTGCAAAAAAGAACAATTTATTTTTAACAATTGGACCTCCAATACTTACACCATATTGATTTTGAGTTAATTTAGGCTTAATTACATCTTCACCCTTAATTTTACCACCTGTTAAATCTTCGTTTCTAAAAAAACCATAAACAGTACCATGAAATTCATTTGTACCACTTTTTGTAACTGCATTTACTGAAGCTCCAGTAAAACCAGATAAGGTAACATCATAAGGAGCAGTACTTACTTGTATTTGCTCTATTGCATCTAAAGAAATTGGTTGTGACCCTGTTTGACCACCTGGAGTAGGAGAATCTAACCCAAAAGGATTATTAAAAATTGCCCCGTCTAAAGAAAAATTATTAAACTGATCATTACGACCTCCAAAAGAATCACCACTTGCCGTTGGCTCTAGTCTTGTGAAATCTGAAGCCGACCTAGAAATTGTTGGTAATTTAGTAAGTTCTCTACTACCAACACTAGTTTCTGCACCAGTACGACCACTACCAAAAGTACCGCTTTGGTCTTGAACCAAAATAATTTCATCTAGCATTTGACTAGACTCTGCTAAAGTTACGTTGAAGTTAAATGTTTTACCTAGAGTTAAGTAAACATTATTCTTTGCTTGACTTTCAAAACCTACGTAAGTCACAGTAATTGTATAAGGGCCACCTACCCTCATATTTAATAGGTTATACCTACCCTCATCATTTGTTATACCTCCATACTTTGTACCTGTTGGCGTATGTACAGCTATAACATTTGCTCCCATAAGAGGAGCCGCTTGGTCGTCTACAACTAAACCTTTAATGTTAGAGGTTGTAACCTGTGCACTAGCTGCAAAGCTTACAAGCAAAAACGATAAGCAAAAAAATAAATAGTTTTTCATATTGTTCTAAGTTAGTTATTTTTAGATAGGCTAAATTTAGAACAAAAAAAAAGAGTTATGCGCGCATAACTCTTTTTTCTATTAACATTGTATTAACTATTTATTTAGCTTCTGCTACAACTTCAAAAGGAAATTCTATAATAACCTCTCTGTGTAATCTAATCTGAGCGTTGTAAGGCCCAGTTCTTTTAACAGCACCACCTTTAATAGTAATGAATTTTTTGTCAATTGACTGACCAGCTTTTTCAATAGCTGCAGCTAAATCTATATTAGAGATAGATCCAAACAATTTAGTACCAACACCAACTTTAGCTGGTATTTTAATTTCTAATTGTTTAAGTGCTTCAGAAGTTTTATTAGCTTCATCAACAATTTTCTTCTCTTTATGAGCTCTTTGCTTTAAGTTCTCTGCTAAAACCTTCTTTTCAGATGGTGTAGCAAGAGCAGCTAATCCTTTAGGAATAAGAAAGTTTCTTCCGTAGCCGTTTTTTACTTCTACTACGTCATCCTTAAAACCTAAATTCTGTACGTCTTGTTTTAATATAAGTTCCATTGCTTAGCTTTTTTTATTTTAATAAATCGCCAACATATGGCATTAATGCTAAATGACGTGCTCTTTTTACAGCAACAGCCACTTTTCTTTGATACTTCAATGAAGTTCCAGTAAGTCTTCTTGGAAGTAATTTACCTTGCTCGTTAACTAACTTGATTAAGAAATCTGGATCTTTGTAATCTACATACTTTATACCTGATTTTTTAAATCTACAGTATTTTTTCTGCTTGTTAGTCTCAATGTTCAACGGAGTTAAATACCTGATTTCTCCGTCTTTTTTTCCTTTTGCTTGTTGTTCAATAGCTGACATAATCCTTAAGCTTTAGTTTTTAATTTTGTTCTTCTTCTCTCTGCCCAAGAAATTGCGTGCTTGTCTAGCTTTACAGTTAAGAAACGCATAACACGTTCATCTCTTCTAAATTCTAGCTCATAGCCATTAATTACATCGCCAGGTGCAGTAAATTCAAACAAATGGTAAAAACCACTTTTTTTGTGTTGAATAGGATAGGCCAATTTTTTAAGTCCCCAATTTTCTTTGGCAACCATTTTGGAACCTTTTTTAATTAAGAAATCTTCAAATTTCTTAACTGTTTCCTCTATCTGTACATCAGATAGAACGGGATTCAGAATGAAAACAGTTTCGTAATGATTCATATTATATAATTTTTTTACAGTCCGCAAAAGTAATTATTTTTTTCTATTCTCACAAGAAAACACAAAAATCTTCGTTATACTTTAAAATACTTATTAACAAACCAAATTTTCAACTAAACCCCAAAAATCTACCAAACCCCAAAAAAAATCAACTAAACCCCAAATGCAAACCATAACTCGTTTAATGCTAATTACACAACAGAATAGTGCATGTTCACATCTTTTCTTGCAATTCATCTGACATTTTTAGTACTTTAGCCGAGATTTAACCCCACAAATCAACTTATTTATGAAACTAAGATGTATAATTGTAGATGATTCCTCTATGCAACGTATGGCCGTAGCAAAGTTGGTAAATAATCATCCCAACCTAGCCATGGTAGCTGAGTACAGCAATGCCATAGAAGCCAAAAACGGACTTAAGAACAACGAAGTTGATCTTATTTTCCTAGACGTAGAGATGCCAATTATAAACGGATTTGACTTGTTAGAGTCTTTAGAAAATCCGCCGCAAGTTATCCTTATTACAGGAAAGCCTGATTATGCATTAAAAGCTTTTGACTACGATGTAACAGATTATTTACACAAACCAATTACAATGAGTAGGTTTGATGCCTCTGTAAAAAGAGCCGTTGGTAAATATGAGCAATTACATAGAGTACAAGAAGATGAAGAGCACATATTTGTAAAAAGTAATCTTAAAAAACGTAAGGTTATTTTAAATGATATTAAATGGATTGAAGCTTTAGGTGACTATATTAAGCTTGTTACAGATGAAGCTAACATTGTAATTTTATCTACAATGAAATCTTTTGAAAAGCAATTACCTGAAGATAAGTTTTTAAGAATTCACAAATCTTATATTGTAAACTTAGAAAAAGTTGAAAAATTTAATAGCAAAAACGTAGAAGTAGATGGTAGACAAATACCTTTAAGCAGAAATAAAAAGACCGAGCTTGCAGAAGCGCTAAGCAACGTTTAACAATTATACACTAAATAAAAAAAAGCTGACTAACGTCAGCTTTTTTTTATGTCCTATATTTAAATATAATCTACATTGTAAATTACTCTTACTCCTTTAAACTGACCTATTGTATCAAAAGATTTTTCAATTTTTCTAATGTACTCCTTTGTTTTTCCTAAAGGCTGATCTTTTTTAATTTTTAAAACCACATTTTTCAAATACTGATTCCTAATACGCGCTACTGCGGGAAATTCTGGACCTAAAACATCATCTTTAAAAGCTACACGCAAAGACTTTGCAAACCAAGCTGAAGCATCTTCTACCTTACCATAATCTCTATGCTTAAATGTTATTTTTAAAATTCTATGTAATGGAGGATATTTAAACAATCTGCGTTCATTAATTTGGTCTGTATACATTGCCTCATAATCGTTAGTAGATACTTGTTGTAATATTTGATGATACGGATTGTAAGTTTGTATTAACACCTTTCCTCTTTTTTGCGCTCTACCCGCTCTACCAGACACCTGTGCTAAAAGCTGGTAACTACGTTCATGTGCTCTAAAATCTGGAAAATTTAAAAGGTTATCTGCATTCATGATACCTACCAAACTCACATTTCCAAAATCTAAACCTTTGGTTAGCATTTGCGTACCAACCAAAACATCTAACTCGTGTTTCTCAAAAGAAGTAATTATTTTCTCATACGCATGTTTACCTCTAGTGGTATCTAAATCCATACGGCCAATTCTAAGGTTTGGCATTAACTCTTGCAGTTCTTGCTCTACTTGTTCTGTACCAAAACCTTTGGTGTTTAAAGTTGCCATACCACAAGCCAAACAACTTTTTTGCAAAGCCATATGATAACTACAATAATGGCAACGCATTTGTTTTTTATACTGGTGGTAGGTTAAGCTAACATCGCAATTAGGACATTGTGGAGAGTGCCCACAGGTTGTACACTCTACAATAGGCGCATAACCTCTTCTGTTTTGAAATAATATTACTTGCTCACCTTCCTCAACCGCTTCTGTTATACCTAACAACAAACGTTCAGAAAAATGACCTTTCATTCTTTTTTTACGACTTAACTCCTTAATATCTACCAACTCTATCTCTGGCATTAATACATCTCCAAAACGCCTGGTAATTTGTGCATAACCGTATTTTTGCTGCTTAACATTATAAAAAGTCTCTATACTTGGTGTAGCAGATCCTAAAAGGATATTGCAATTACTATAATTAGCTAAAACAATTGCACTGTCTCTGGCGTGGTATCTTGGTGCCGGATCATATTGCTTAAAAGACGCCTCATGCTCCTCATCTACAATTATTAATCCTAAGTTTGTAAAAGGTAAAAACAGAGATGACCTAGCTCCTATTACAATTTGAGCCTTAGACTTGTTAGTTAAAACATTATTCCAAACCTCAACTCTTTCATGTACTGTATATTTAGAATGAAAAACGGCTACTTGTTCTCCAAAGTAATTTTGCAACCTAGCGATTAACTGTGTAGTTAAAGCAATTTCTGGCAATAAATACAAAGCTTGTTGCCCCTTTGCTAAACAATCTGCTATAAGTTTTACATATACTTCTGTTTTACCAGAAGATGTTACACCGTGCAACAAGGTTACTTTACGCTCAGCAAAACTTTCTTCTATAGCCACTAAAGCCTCTGCTTGGTATTGGTTAAGTTCTTTTAAAACTGAAGGCTTTTTTGTTGCATCAAAAACAACCCTGTCTGTACGCACATAAAACTCCTCTAGAATATCTTTATCTATAAGTGTTTTTATGATAGATGCTGATGACCTACTCTTCTCTTCTAACTCTTTTACCGTTATTTTTTTTTGATTTGTTCCTTGCAACTGAAAAAGAGACAAAATAACATTGCTTTGTTTGGGTGCTCTAGAGAGTAAATCTAATAACGCACTTAACTCTTCTTCTGTATTGTACTTTTCTCCCAACTTAACATACCTTACCAATTTAGGCTTGTACTGTTGCTGAACTTCTTCTTTGGTTAAAATTACGTTTTTATCTAACAAACGTTTTAAAATAGGAAGTACATTTTTTTTATCTACTATAGCTGCAATTTCTTGCACTTTTAACATAGACTGTCGTTCTAATGCCTCAAACACCAAAAACTCTTCATCTGTTAATGTATTTTCATCTACGGTAGACTCTGGGTTTTTTAATATTAGTGTTTCACTCTCTAATAAAAAAGCACCAGGAACAGCACTCCTAAAAACTTCACCTATAGAACACATATAGTACTTAGCTACCCAAGACCAATGTTTAATTTGCAGTTCTGTAACTATAGGCTCATCATCTAATATTTGATGAATATCTTTAGCCTCGTATAAAGTAGGAGCTGTTGTATGTATTTCTGCAACTAGTGCAGTATGTATTTTAGATTTACCAAAGGGTACCGCTACGCGCATACCCACTTTTAAAAAATTGGCTTCTGCCCTTGTTACGCTATATGTAAATAGTTTTTCTAAGGGAATTGGTAATATTACATTTATAAAATGCTGCATAAAGTATGTTACTCCTTAACACGTATCCAAGTTTGAGTTCTATAAATAAACGCTAAGTAACCACGAACTTTTAGTTTATCTGAATCATCTGGATCTAACCAAATTTTACATCTAAAAGTCATTGCTTGTTCTGGATCAAAAAGATATTTTCCTTTATATTCGTTTTTATCAGACTTCTCTGCATTTTTAATTATATGCAAACCTAAGACTGGAGCATTTTTTAAGTCGCCCTCACATTTTTCACAAACAGCATCTCTACGTTTAGGATCAACAATTTTAATTATTTTTCCATACATTTTTCCGTTTTTCTCATAAACGTCAATAACTGCTTTTTCTTTTCCGTTTCTATCATCAATGGTTTTCCACTTTCCAAAAACAGATTGAGCTACACTAATGTGAGCTACAAAAAATAAGATTGCAATGGTAAATAGTGTTTTATTCTTCTTCATTTTGTATAATTTTTTTCTTTAATGAGTTCTTTGTTGCATTTAGCTCAAACCCTAATAAAAGGATGTTAGCATTTAACCAAATATAAACCATCAAAATTAATAATCCTCCTAATGCTCCATACAATTCATTATATCTTGCAAACTTATCCACGTAAACTCCAAATAAGTAAGAGGTTAGCACAAATAAAATTGTTGTCATTAGTGAACCCGATGAGAAAAACTTTGTCTTTTTACCTTCTGCAGTACCAAAATAGTAGAGTATAGAAATAGACAAATAAGACAAAAATGTAAAGTAAACAACTTTAGCAATTTCGGTGGTCCATATATCTGTTTCTTCAAGACCTGTGCCAAAATAAACTTGTGTGGTGTCTGATATGTTTTCTATAACGTAAATCTCAAAATACATATAAACAATAGCACTAACTATTATTAGTATAGATAGTAGCAAACCTACCATTAAAGCATATAAATATTGTCTTAAAAAATGGCGATTTAAACTTACGTGGTACGAGTTCTCAAACCCACTAAAAATAGCATTTACACCGTTTGCTATTAAAAATATAGACAGTACAAATGTAGATGATAGCAAGCCGCCACGTTTTTGACTCATTATTTCATCATAAATCTGATCAAAAAAATAGTCGTTTATAGCATTGGGTAGCACATACTCTAAATAAGCAATAAACTCTGTATTTAAATTGGTGTCTGGATTACCAGAATCTACATAAGGTATTAAAAAAGGAATTAGTGTTACCAAAAAAATTAATAACGGAAACAAAGCCATAAATAAACTAAATGCAATAGCACTGGCTCTTGTAGACAAGGTTCCTTTTAATATTCCGTTTAGATAAAGCTCTATTAAATCATACAAAGACAAACCTGCAAAAGCCGGTAATGTCACTTTTTTTAAGAGTGATACAATCCAGTTTATTACTGGTATTTTTGCTAATTTTGCTTCTATTTCTGCCGACATTAAACTGCTTTAAGACTTAAATCCATATTATAAACAGAGTGTGTAAGCGCACCAGAAGAAATATAGTTTACACCACATTCTGCATATTCCCTAATAGTATCTTCATTAATACCACCACTAGACTCTGTTAAACATTTATCTCCTATTAAAGCAACAGCAGTTCTTGTATCTTCATAATTAAAGTTATCTATAAGAATACGGTACACACCGTCTGTCTTTAAAATTTCTTTAATTTCATCTAGGTCTCTAGCTTCAACTATAATTTTTAAGTCTCTGCCTGTTTCTTTTAAGTATTCTTTAGTTTTTTCTATGGCTTTGGTTACACCTCCTGCAAAATCTATATGGTTATCTTTTAGCATAATCATATCATACAAAGCAAATCTGTGGTTTTCTCCACCTCCTATTTTTACAGCCCATTTTTCTGCTGCACGTAAACCTGGTGTAGTTTTACGTGTATCTAATATCTTAGTACTTGTACCTTCTAATAATTTTACAAAAAAGTTTGTTTTAGTAGCAATAGCACTCATACGCTGCATAGCGTTTAACACTAAGCGTTCTGCTTTTAAAATACTTTGTGAGCTACCAGTTACGTAAAAAACAATATCTCCGTGTTTTACAGTTTCACCATCATTAATAAGTGTTTCTACTTGTAAATTTTTATCTACATAGGCAAAAACTTGTTTAGCAAATTCTACACCTGCAATAATACCATTGTCTTTAACCAATAATTTTGCTTTACCAGTTGCTGTTGCAGGTATACAAGCCAAAGAACTATGGTCACCATCACCAACATCTTCGCGTATTGCATTGCTTATAATTAGGTCTATTTCTTTCTGAAACTGCTCTTCTGAAATCATTAATTTGTTTTTGTTTTGTGCTAATTTACTAAATTGTTTTATTAAACTTTAACTGTTTTTTTGATTATCTACATAATGCAGTTGTTATCTAATAATTTTTAAAAATTGACACTATATTTGTGATATGACTATTAAGCTACTAGCCATTGGCAAAACCGATAATAAAAATTTACAAGCTTTAATTGCTGAATATGAAAAGCGATTAGGACACTACATTAAATTTAATTTAGACATTATACCAGATATAAAAAATGTAAAAAACCTGTCTGAAGCACAACAAAAAGAAAAGGAAGGCGAGCTTATTTTAAAAAAGTTGAGTTCTACAGACGTGCTTATACTTTTAGATGAAAACGGAAAACAATTTACTTCTGTAGATTTTTCTGATTACTTACAAAAGAAAATGAATGCCGGCATTAAACAATTGGTTTTTGTTATTGGAGGTCCTTACGGTTTTAGTGATGCAATTTACACTACTGCTAAAGGAAAAATTAGTCTTTCTAAAATGACATTCTCTCACCAAATGGTACGTTTGTTTGTGGTTGAGCAAATTTATAGAGGGTTTACTATTTTACGTAACGAGCCTTATCATCATAGGTAAAAAATAGCTTTAACTAATTTTTAACAGTATTATTCTTATTTAAGTGATATTAAGTTATACTTTAGAACTAAGAAATTAGTTTTTTTATATGAAGCAAAATAAACTATTATACATCACAACACTGTTTCTACTATTTAGTTTATTGTTTGCCTGCAAAAAAGACAAAACAACCACCTCTGTTAACACTAAACAAAAAAGCACCACTAAAACTTATAAACCTATTGTTATTAGCGGAATATCTAAGGATAAAAAAGCTCTAGAGTATTTTAACATACTAAATTACTCTTACCTATACGGAACAAACCATAAAGGCCAAAGCAAAAAGGTATATGACAGTGTTTATAATAATACATTAGATAGTATAGATAAACCACAAATTATTGAATTAATGAGTTTTGGAGATGATTTTTACAATACTCGTGTTTTAGTTTCTCCTGGTGATAGTATAACGTTTTCTACTGAAAAAGGGCTGTTACAATTTTCAGGTAAAAATGCTTCTCATTATAATTTCTACACTTCTTTAGATTCTTTACAGTTAAAGTGGCCTACGTTTAAAAATAACATTAAGCAATACAAAGACAGTTGCTCTTATGTATATAACGCAAAAAAACTATTCTATGAATCTTATATAAAAAACAATGTAGTTTCTAACGACTTTAAAAGTCTTGTTGGCCAAGAAATAGAATATGAATATTTATACAACTTAATGGCTCCTAGAAATATAAAGTCGGAGTGCTCTGTAAGTTATTTTAACAATACAGAAAGTGTTTTTTCTACAGTAAATAAAACTGAAAAATTAAAATCTGAAGAAATTTTTAATCCAAAAGAATACTTTAACAATGTTACCATAACTGACTTTAAAAAACCAGAATTAATCAATAATGATTATTTTAAAAGAAGTCTTACAGATTTTATTAGGCACTATTTTGTTACATATGATTATCTAGATTATTCAGAAAAAACCTTTGCAAAAGAAAAAGATTTTATAGAAAAAAACCTAGACGGAGAATTAAAGCATTTTGCCATAAGCAGACTTATTTATGATTATTACAAAAAAGGATTTGGAAACAGCAAAACTAATGTAGATATACTTAATAAAGTTATTAATGAGTATAAGCCTTTAGTAAAAAATGCATCTTACCTAAATAAATTAACTATTATTCAAGAAAAAATGAAGCTTTTAAATCTAGAACTTCCTAATATTGTTTTAGACGAAAAATTGTTAACCATTAAAGGTGACACCATACAGTTAAAAGATATTTTAAAACAAAGTGAAGATAAAATAAAAGTTATAGATTTTTGGGCTAGTTGGTGCGGTCCCTGTATTACTGAAATTAAAAAAAGCTCTAACTTTAAAAACAATTTATCTAAAAAACAACCTATTAACTGGATTTACATTTCTATTGATGAAAACCAGAAACAGTGGTTACAAAAATCCAAAACATTAGAGTCTAAATTAGAGGGCAAAGAACAGTATTTATTATTAAACAATAAATACCCTAAACTTCTAAAGTATTTAAGAGTAGAAACAATTCCTAGATATTCTATTTTAAACAAAAACAATGAAATTATTTTAGAAAACGCTCCAAGACCATCAGACAGTATAAATTTTAACCGAATTATAAATAAAATAGCATCTACTAAATAGTATTAATAATTGAAAACAAAACTTCTTTACATACTATTATTTAGTTTTTCTACCTCTTTATTTTCTCATAATATAGTACATACACTTCCTTTTAAATTAGTTAAAAACAGAATTTTTATAAAAGGCAAAATAAATAACACCTCTTGTTATTTTATGTACGACACCGGCTCTAGTGGTTTTAATATTGATCATAAATTTGCCATAAAAAACAACATAGATTTAATTAAAAAAGATGTATCAGTCTCTCTAGGAGATACATTTAATCGCTATTTAAAAAAAGAAGATAACATAAGAAGTGTATTAATTAACGAGTACGATTCTAATGCTTTTCATAAAGCAACCATAAACCTAGACTTTTTTAGACAATTTAATGTAAAAGTTGATTACCATAAAAAGCTAATAACACTAAGCAATAATGAAGAGCAGAACCTAAAAGAAAGTAATACTATCCTATTAACAAAAAACAAAGACAATTTATACCTGTACGGTTTTTATGAAATTTACAGTACAGTTACAATTGGTGACACAGTTATTTCTGGCCACTTTATGGTAGATACAGGAAATGGCAGATATGTAACGCTGTTAAACTACCCCAACAATAATTTACTCGAATTAAAAAAAAGTATTAGAGACAATTTTAGTTATGTTGACGTAACTATGCCAACAGCACATACTTCTGGCTTAGACAATACACTTATAACTAATAAAACTAAAGTACTTGTTGGGAATAAAACATACAATGGTGTGCTAGTAGATATTGCAAATACAACACTAAACAATTTTCCCAACAATAAATTTATTGGTTTTATAGGAGGCGGAATGCTAAAGCACTTTACCATTTACAGTAACCAGAACAAGCTAATACTAGAACAATCTAGAGATAAAGTAAAGGTAGCGTCTGAGTTAATTACTGATGGCTTTAAAATTATAAAAAGAGGTAAAAAGGCATTTGTGAGCACCACTTTTACTAATAAAACTAATACCGCAAAAGTTTCTTTAAATGATCAAATATTAGAAATAAATAACACCCCTGTTAAAGATTTAAGCAACACAAAAATAGAGCAACTAAAAACAAAACTAGAAAATATTATTAGTTATAAATTAAAAAGAAAAAAGAACATATTTTTTATAAAAACTGAAGTTAAAAATTTTCTAAAATAAGATGTAATAAAAAAAGACTGCACTTTTAAGTACAGTCCTTTTACTTACTTGTAATATGTATATTACTAATAAAGCACTCTAAACTTAATAGTATTTTCTACCTTTTTTAGAGCCTTAATAACTTCTTTATTATACTTTTTATCTAGGTCTGTAATTACATACCCCACCTCATTGTCTGTAGATAAATACTGACCTGTTATATTCATTTCGTATTCTGCTAAAACCTTATTTATTTTAGCCATTATACCTGGTACGTTTTTATGTATATGTAAAAAACGGTGCGCATTTGTTTGCCTTGGCAAACGTATACTAGGGAAATTTACAGCATCTACGGTATTACCAGAGTTAATATACTCCATAATTTTATTAGGTACAAAATCTGCAATATCTCTTTGCGCTTCTTCTGTACTACCACCAACGTGCGGTGTTAATATTACGTTTTCTAACCCTTGCAGCTCCGTAAAAAATTCACCATTACTACGTGGTTCTTCTGGATAAACATCTACTGCTGCTCCGCCAATTTTTCCGCTTTTTAGTGCTGCTACTAAAGCTTGTATATCTACTACAAAACCACGAGATAAGTTTATAAGCATAGCTCCGTTCTTCATCTGCTTAATTTCTCGTTCACCAATAAAGTTCTTGTTAGCTTGGTTATCATCTATATGCAACGTAACAACATCAGACACATTTAACAAGTCTTCTAGTGTATTACATTTAATTGCATTACCAAGTGCTAACTGGTCGTTAACATCATAATAATACACTCGCATACCAATAGCTTCTGCTAAAACAGATAATTGCTTACCAATATTACCGTAACCTACAATTCCTAATTTTTTACCACGTACTTCTCTAGAGTTTATAGCAGTTTTATTCCATTGTCCATTGTGAATTTCCTGACTTCTAGGAAACACATTACGCATTAACGTAATTATTTCTCCTATAGCCAACTCTACAACAGAACGTGTATTACTATACGGAGCGTTAAAAACAACAACTCCTCTTTTTTTAGCACTTTCTAAATCTATTTGCGTAGTACCTATACAAAATGCACCTACTACCAATAACTTATCTGCAGCTTCTAATACCTTTTTGGTTACTTGTGTTTTAGAACGAATACCTAAAACGTGTACTCCTTTTAATTTTTCTATTAATTCCTCTTCTGGTAGACTGTGCTTTACTAACTCCACAGAAAAACCATCTTCAGATAAATTATGAAATGCTGCCGGATGCACATTTTCTAACAGCAATATTTTAATTCTATTTTTTGGGTATGATATTTTCCTTGGTAAATCGTTTACAAACAGAAATTCATCCATATTTGGCGTAACGTGGTCTGCATTATCTGTAGCTTTGTCTCTGCTCACATTTTCTGTGTATGCAAAAAACTTATCTGCAATACCAGCTTCACGCATTACATAATCACTATACCCATCTCCTATTACTTGTACTTCTCCTTCTAAATGTAGATTTTTAAGGCATTCAATTTTTCCGTTGTGAGACGCCAATACATTAGCTTCATCAAAACCAACAATATTACCATCCTCATCAAACTTAAAAGTATTAGCATACACTTTTTCTGCTGGTATGTTGTACTCCTCTACAATAGGATCTATAAACTCTTTAAAACCACAAGAAATAACATAAATATCATCAGAATAATTATGAAAAAACTCTTTATTAGTTTCTATAGACTTAGAAATTTTATCTCTAAGCTCTTCTACCAATTGTGTTAAATGACTTTTGTGAGCGTTTAAAAGTTTTATACGCTTCTCCAAGGATTCTGTAAAGGAGATATCGCCATCTATTCCTAGATTGGTAATTTCTTGTATTTCTTTAATAATTTCATCTTTGTTAGCATTACCTTGTAATGTAATTTCAGCTAAAACATCTAAAGCTTCAACTCTGGTTAGAGTGCTATCAAAATCAAAAACATATTTTCTCCCTTGGTCTACCATTTTAAAAAAATTTAAGTAGTAAAAGTAAAAAATATTAGTGTTTAAGCAGTTAAATCAAAATAAAATTAAAGCAAAAAAGGCGTATCATCACATATGCTATAAAAATTGTTTTTTAAGCACCCTTAAATTAAGAATATGATAATAAAATTAAAACCAACGACGCACTTTTTTAGTGTAACTCGTATATTCTTTACCAAACTTTTGGGTTAACATTTCTTCTTCTGGTTTTATTTGGTAAGCATTCATGTAAGACACAAAACCAGCTGCTATTAACATATTAAAAGCATTGCTTAAAAATAAACCCCAACCAATAAGTAATAACAACATTGCTAAATACATTGGGTTTCTTGTAAACTTATAAATACCTGTAGTTACCAATGCACTAGTTTTGTTAAGGTTTTTAGGATCTACTGTTGTTTTGGCTTTTAAAAATTTATAGGTTGATGCTGCTAAAACCAAAAGCATAACCACTAACAAACCTTTTAAAAGCATTGTTCTTCCAAAAAAATCAAAAATTCCAAAAGGTAAAAACCTAGCTAAAACATACATTACCAATCCAAACACAAAAACCACTACTACTGGCGGAAGCTTTAAAGACATACATTACTATTTTTAAGAAAATAAAATTACTACTTTTGCGCTTGTTTTTTTAGGTTTTCACCTAAAGAATTACAAAAAACAAATAAGCATCACCAATGAAAATAGTATTTGCAACGCATAACACTAACAAGTTTAAAGAGGTAGAGGCTCTTGTTCCTAAAAACATTACACTGGTTTCTTTAACAGATATTGGTTGTTTTGATGATATTCCTGAAACCGCAGATACCATAGAAGGTAATGCCAAACAAAAAGCAAATTACGTTACAGAAAAATATAACTTACCTTGTTTTTCTGATGATACTGGCTTACTAGTAGATGCTTTAAACGGAGAACCTGGTATTTACGCTGCTCGTTACGCCGGTGAACAAAAAAGTGCAGAAGATAATATGAACAAATTACTATACAATTTAGGTGATAGTAACAATAGAACTGCACATTTTAAAACTGCTATTGCATTAAATTTAAACGGGGAACAACATATATTTACAGGCATTGTAAACGGTAAAATAACTAAAAGCAAACAAGGTAAAGATGGTTTTGGGTACGATCCTATTTTTACCCCAGAGAACTACAACCTTACTTTTGCAGAGCTACCACTTAGTACAAAAAACCAAATAAGCCATAGAGCTAAAGCAACACAACAATTAATTACTTTTTTAAAAGGATACAAAAATGCCTAAGCAAACCGTAGAAGTTTCAGTAGCATCTGAACGTGCCGAAGCATATGGTGGTGTACTTATTGCATTTTTTGCTGCACTTATGGCTATTTCTCAATTAGTAAACGGCGAATTAGAGGAAGAAATGATGATTGCTCACAATAAATTGGTCAATTATTCTAGCTGGTATCAGTCTAAAAGCATAAAAGAGAGTTTAAAAGAAAGTGAATTAGACAATCTTGAAGCACTGCTTTATACAAATGCAATAGCAGAAGAAAAAAGAGATTTTGTTTACAGTAAAATTGAAAAAACGAAAGCTAAAATTGAAAAATACAAAGCAGAGAAGCACGAGATTTTAATTGGCTCAAAAAATATAGAAAAAAAAGAGTGGACACAAGACTTAGATGGCAAAATGGGTGTAATAACTGGTATTAACGAGTGGAAAGTACTTGCTAACAAATATGATATTGCCACTCGTAAGTTTGATTTTGGTGTTCTTTTTTTTCAAATAAGTATTGTTTTAGGTGCTGTCTGCATCATAATTTATGACAATCCTAAGTTGCAAAAATCATTAGTAGTTTTAATGATAATTTTTGGTGTTATTGGTGTTGTTATGTCTGTATATGGTTATAGTCTTGCACCATAAAAACAAGTATTATCTATGTTGTATGGTTATTCAAAATATTTAGAGTACTTTTGCACTTTATTAAAAACGCCGCTGGTATAGCATGTGTTACTCTGAGTTATAATATGATAAACGCTCTATGTAACATACATATTTGCGATTAAGAATAACATATTATGACAAAATTTGAAGCATTAGGGCTAGACAAGTCCCTACTTGATGCTATTGTAGATCTTGGGTTTGAATCACCTTCAGAAGTACAAGAAAAAGCAATTCCAATCCTTTTAAATGAAGACACAGACCTTGTAGCATTAGCACAAACAGGTACTGGTAAAACTGCAGCTTTTGGTTTTCCGTTAATTCAGAAAATTGATTCTAGTAGCAGAACTACTCAAGGATTAATACTTTCACCAACACGTGAACTTTGTTTACAAATTACAAACGAGCTTAAAGCGTATTCTAAATACGAAAAAGGACTTAATGTAGTTGCAATTTACGGTGGTGCTAGTATTACAGACCAAGCAAACCAAATTAGAAGAGGAGCACAAATTGTTGTTGCTACTCCTGGTAGAATAAAAGATATGATTAGCCGTGGTATGGTTAACATTTCTAAATTAGATTACTGTGTATTAGATGAAGCTGATGAGATGTTAAATATGGGCTTCTATGAAGACATTAAAGACATTTTATCTAACACTCCAGATGAAAAATTTACGTGGTTATTCTCTGCAACTATGCCAAGAGAAGTTTCTACCATTGCTAAAAAATTCATGCACAATCCACAAGAAATTACAGTGGGATCTAAAAATGCAGGTGCAACTACAGTACAACATGAGTATTATGTTGTTGGCGGTAGAGATAGATACCCTGCATTAAAAAGATTAGCAGATACCAATCCTGATATTTTCTCTGTTGTTTTTTGTAGAACTAAGAGAGATACACAAAGAGTTGCCGAAAAATTAATTGAAGACGGTTACAATGCTGGTGCTTTACACGGAGATTTAAGTCAAAACCAAAGAGATTTGGTAATGAACGCTTTCCGTAAAAAACAAATACAAATGCTTGTTGCAACAGATGTTGCTGCACGTGGTATAGATGTAGATGATATTACACACGTAATAAACTACCAATTACCAGATGAAATAGAAACATACACTCACCGTAGTGGGCGTACTGGTAGAGCTGGTAAATCTGGTGTATCTATGGTTATTGTAACTCGTAGTGAGTTACGTAAAATAAAAGCCTTAGAAAGAAAGCTACAAACTGAATTTTTATCAAAAAAGATTCCAACAGGAATGGAGATTTGTGAAATTCAATTACACCATTTAGCTAATAAAATTAAAGATACTAAGATTAATGAGGAAGTAGAAAGTTACTTACCTGCCATTAATGAAATATTAGAAGGTTTAGATAAAGAGGATCTTATTAAGAAGATTGTTTCTGTAGAGTTTACTCGTTTCTTTGACTACTACAATAAAACTAGAGACTTAAATGGCTCTGACCGTGGAGAAAGAGGAGATCGTGATGAACGTGGCAGAAACAAAGCAGAAATACCTACAAGTGGTTCTGTACGTTACTTTATTAATGTTGGTGAGCGTGATGATTACGATTGGATGACATTAAAAGATTTCTTAAAAGAAACAGTTGGTCTTGGCAAAGAAGATGTGTTTAAAGTAGATGTTAAAGAAAGTTTCTCTTTCTTTAATACAGATGCAGAACACTCTGAAAAAGTATTAGCAACGTTTACTGAATTTAAAGTTGACGGAAGATTTGTTAACGTAGAAATATCTAACAACCCTGGTGGTGGCGGAGGCCGCAGAGGAGGAAGAGATCGTGGTGGACGCGGTGGCGACAGAGGTCGTTCTTCTTCTCGTGGAGGAAGAGATAATAGAAGCGGCGGTGGAGACAGAGGTCGTTCTCGTAGCAAAGACAGTAGAGGAAGTCGCGATAGCGGTGGAGGATACGGAAACAAAAAAAGCAAAAGAAGATACTAGTCTTTTTAAGTTAATAGAATACTAAAAAATACGCTTCGGCGTATTTTTTTTGTTTATTTACCAACTTAAATCAAAAATTTAACCCTTACACCACAGCTAAAGAGATAAACTTTAATATCTTAGACTTTTTAGTAGAAGATAAATGACACCACCTTTTTATGAACAAATACATCCTACTTATTTTTAGCTTAGTTACATTTATTGGATTTCCTCAAGACAAAAAAGCTAAAGAAAACAAAAATGAGTTTTCTGCAACAATTATAAATTCGCAGACAGACGAACCTATGCCTAGCGTGCACATTGTAAACCTAAACCAAGTAAAAGGTACCATTACAGATCAAGATGGTAAGTTTACAATACCCGCAGTTGCTAACGATACACTTTACTTAACGTATCTTGGTTTTAAATCTCAAAAAATTAAAGTAACTAACGATATGCTTAAATTTAAGGATACAGAAATTACCTTAACAGAACTAGCATTTGCGCTAGAAGAAGTTGTTGTTAAACCATACCAACTAACAGGTTTTTTAGAGATAGACGCTAAAAACGTGAGTTTAAACGACTCTTACCAATACGCAATATCTGGACTAAACACAGGTTATGAAGCTGGTAATAAAAACCCAAGTGCAGTTACAAAAGTACTTGGCGCAATATTAAACCCTGCAGATTTACTCCGTAATTTATTTGGAAAAAAACCTGCACAAATGCGTAAACTCCGTCAAATTAAAGAAGATGACCGTATTAGAGATTTGCTAGCAGCAAAGTTTGATAGAGAAACACTAACAGAATTACTTCAATTAGAAAAAGTAGACATTGAAGACATTTTAAACAACTGTAACTACTCTAAATCTTTTATACAAACTGCCAACGATTTACAAATTTTAGACGCTATTAGCGGTTGCTACGAAGAATATAAAGTACTAAACAGAAAAAAATAACAGTATAAAAATTACTGTTTAAAAAATACATACACCTTAGATTAACTATGACTAAATTAGAATTTTTACAGAAGAACGTTTTTACAGATCTTAAAAATTTAAATACTGGGTTTGACTCTGAAGAAAACTTTTATTTCTCTGAGTTAGATTTTGCAATGGTTTTAGAGCGTATAGAATACTTTGGTATTGGAATACACGCTATTAAACCATATATAAATGAAGAATTTGGTACAACTAAAACCAATGAAGATTACAGAAAAAAAGCTACCGATGCCAAATGGTACAAAAGAGCTTATTTTGATTTAAAAAAGGCAACACCAAAAATGATATATACTGCAGATTACAAAGTATCTGCAAAGTTGCTTAACAAAGACGAGAACAAAACTGAAGAAGCAAACTAAACCTTAAGCAAACAATGGGATTATTTAATAAAATACTTGGTAACGCTAGTGAGGTATCTGTAGATAAACTTAATGAAAAATACGGAAGACTTCTAATAGACGGTGAACAAGTAGAATTAGGCTTTAAATTAGTAAGAGACACTTTCATGTTTACGAACAAACGCTTAATATTAATAGACGTACAAGGACTTACTGGCAGCAAAGCAGAATATAAATCTATGCCATACAAAAGCATTTCTAGATTTTCTTTAGAAACAGCTGGTACTTTTGATTTAGATGCCGAATTAAAAATTTGGATTTCTAGTGAAAACCTCCCATCTGTAAGTAAAAAATTTAATAAAAGCATAGATGTTTACGAAGTACAAAAATACCTAGGAAGCAAAGTGATGTAATACTCATAAACCTATAAATACAAAAAAGCCTAGATTTAAAATCTAGGCTTTTTTGTATTTGTTAAAACTATTATTACTTACTAGCAAATAATTTTACATCTTCCTCTGTTACCTCTTTTCCGCCTAAAATAATTAAACGTTCTACCACATTACGCAACTCTCTAATATTACCTGTCCAGTCATAACTCTTCAATAATGAAATTGCTTTGTCTGAAAACACTTTTTTAGTAGTTCCTTGCTCTTTGCTAATCTTATCTGCAAAGTAGGCTATTAATAAAGGAATATCATCTCTCCTATCATTTAAAGCAGGTACTTTTATAAGTATTACCGCCAGTCTATGGTATAAATCTTCTCTAAAGTTACCATCTGCTATTTCCTTTTTTAAATCTTTGTTTGTAGCTGCTACTACTCTAACATCAACCTTTATATCTTTATCTGTACCTACTCTAGATATTTTACTTTCTTGCAAGGCACGCAATACTTTAGCTTGCGCAGACAAACTCATATCTCCTATTTCATCCAAAAAAATAGTTCCCTTATTTGCTGCTTCAAACTTACCTGCCCTATCTTTTACTGCAGATGTAAACGCTCCTTTTACGTGACCAAAAAGTTCACTCTCTATTAATTCTGATGGTATTGCGGCACAATTTACTTCTATAAATGGCGCTTTACTACGTGGACTTTTTTCATGCAACCAATGCGCAACCAATTCTTTCCCTGTACCGTTAGACCCTGTAATTAAAACACGCGCATCTGTAGGGGCTACTTTCTCTATCATATCTTTAATTAAAGCTATGCCATCACTCTCCCCTACCATTTGGTAATTTTTACTTACTTTCTTTTTTAACTTGGTATTTTCTACCACTAAATCTTTACGATCTAATGCATTACGTACCGTAGTTAACAACCTATTTAAATCTGGCGGTTTAGATATATAATCAAAAGCACCTAAACGCATTGTATTTACTGCTGTATCTAAATCTCCGTGACCAGATATCATAATAAAAGCTAATTCTGGCTTTAATTTACGTGCAGCCTCTAATACCTCTACGCCATCCATTTTAGGCATTTTAATATCACACAAAACTAAATCATAATCGTTTTTTTTAATAGCATCTATACCTTTTAAACCGTCTTCTGCCTCTTCAACATTATAGGTATCACTCTCCTCCGATAAAATTTTTACCAAAACTCTGCGTATTGCAGCTTCGTCTTCTATTACTAATATTTTTGACATATACGTGTTTTAAAAAATTCCTATTTTAAATCCTGTTTTAAAATATACATTACCATCGTCATATAACGAATATACACTTTTTCTTTCTTCATCTCTTAACAAACCCCTTTGAGATAAAGTGTGACCTGCTAAACAATAAAAAGAAATGTTTTTATTAATATTATATTGGTAACCAAAAGCACCTACCACAACAGATAAAGACAAACCAGAGCCTAAATCATTATCTGGCAAAGCAATATCATTTTGCACATTTACAAAATAACCATCCAATAATAATGCCGCTTTAAAAGTGTGGTGCTGTTTCAAATGATATTTAAACTCCATTCTAGGAACACCAACCATATAAGACCAATTAGGATGAAATTTTTTATAGTAACTTACTATTGGTAAAGGAACATCAAAACCTGTTGCATTATTATAAGACAAGCCCAGTATTAAACGAGTAGGTTTTTCCTTTTTCATATCTGCCTTTATAGCAAGTACAGAATAATTTAAATTAAAATCTTCCTTCTGCACTCCGTTGATAAAATTAGAAGCCAACCTTGGTGTTAGCAAACCAATAAAAGTCCATTTTTCATTTAAAATATGCGCATAACCCAAGTTAAGATCTACAATTCTTAATTTCTCTAACTCCTTATCATCAAACTCATAAATACTATCGTTTGCAAAGTCTATGATACCATATTCCGCACCAGTAATTATGTAATTTTCATCATTTAATTTAATAGGTAAATTTGCTAAGAATCTAAATCTAGAAATACTTCTAGAGGACTCTTTTTTTGGCAAAGTAGTATACTCTAACCTTACAATGTCTGAGCTTTGTGATAAAGCACATTGTACCATTAGAAATATACAAACCCATAAAAGCTTCTTCATATAAGACACTAATGTATACGTAAATATCAACTAAATTATTTATTAATAATATGTATATCTCTTTGTGGAAAAGGGATAGAAATATTATTTTTTCTAAAAGCCGCGTCTATTAAAAAACGCAAATCACTTTTAATTCTAGGGTCGCCGTAACTATCATTAGTATAATAATTCACAGAAAACATAAGTGCAGAATCTCCAAAATCTTCAAATAGTACAAAAGGTGCCGGATTTTTTAGAATTCCTTTTTTACCATCTATAATCTCTAATAACAACTTAGACACCAATTCTACATCACTACCATACGCAACACCTATTTTCACATTTTCTCTTGTAGTTTTATGGTTTTGAGTATAGTTGTAAATACTATCTGTTAAAAATTTATGGTTAGGTATAACAATTACCTTGTCATCTCTGGTTAAAGCCCTTGTTGTTCTTAATCTAGTTTCAAAAACTCTACCAACTTTACCCTCTACCTCTATAATATCTCCTATATGTAAAGATTGATCTAAAATAATTAAAATTCCAGAAATTATATCCTGAAAAAGGTATTGCAGTGCAAAACCTAAACCAACAAATAAAGCGGCAGATGCAGTAAGCAAAACAGTTAAATCTACACCAGAAGAATGCAAAACAGTTATTACTGCTAGGATGTACAAAAAGTACTTTAAAAAATTAAATATACTTAAAAACTTATTTTTATCATCTTGCGGTAATTTAGCAACAACTATTCTATGTATGAGTTTTAAAATATAGGTAACAGCCAAAATAGCCACCACAATAGTAACCAAAGTACTTACCGTAATAACTACTTTATCACCATCTACCAACTTGTAAGACATTAAGTCTTTTAAGTATTTAAGAATATTTTTTAACTCTTCCATATTAATATTTTAACCACTTATATAAATCTTTATAACTTGGCTTTTTACCATACATTAAAATACCTATTCTATATATTTTTGCTGCCAACCACACAATAGATAAAAAGGTAACTATTAATAACAAAACAGAAACTACCAATTGCCAAACTGGCACACCACCTTCCCCTATACCAGAAGATAAACGCATTAACATTACTATTGGAGACGTTAACGGAAATAAAGAAAACCCAACTGCCACTGGCCCATGAGGGTTACTAAAAACCGAAATAAAACCAACATAAATAGCTAACATTAGTGGTGATATTACAGGTAACATAAACTGTTGCGTATCCGTTTCATTATCTACAGCAGCACCTATTGCCGCATATATAGAACTATAAATTAAATACCCTAAAACAAAATATACCAAGAAAAAGCTAAACAAAGATACCCACGGTATTTGTAAAAACATTTCGGCATATTGTTGTATGTTATCCTCCATACCGCCACTTGCCATTTTCATAGCTTGTGCTTGCGGTAAACTAGAACTACCATTTTGCAAGGCAGTCATATCTAAATCAAAAATTAAAAATACAATTAAAAATAAAATAGAACCAGATACTACCCATATTACAAACTGAGTTACACCCGCCAAAGATGTTCCTATTATTTTACCCATCATTAACTGAAAAGGCTTAACCGATGAAATAATAACTTCTATTACCCTACTAGTTTTTTCTTCTATTACACTACGCATTACAAAACTACCGTAGATTATAATAAACATCATTATTAAATAGCCAAAACCACCACCAATTATAGCGTTAAGCTCGTTTAATCCTTTTAAATTTTCTTTTCCTTGAAATGTAGCCGTATGTATAGAAAAGTTTTTGCTAATAGAACTATACTGCTGTTCTGAAACCCCTAAACTCTCTAATCTTTTTTGTTTTAATCTATATTGAAAAATATCTTCTAAATCCTCTAAAAAACCATCTGTAGGAGATTCTTTAGAGAAAAAATATGAAGATTTTGCCACATCTTCTAAAGTTTTACCATTTGGTATAAAAACCAAACCATAGTAACCAAGTTGCTCTGTAGAATCTTTAGCCTGCTCTAAACTTATATTTTTAAAACGCACTACAGATGTGCTTTCTGTATTTATGAAATCATCTGCATAAAAACTACTCTCATTTAATACAGTAATAACTCTTTTATCACTATCATTTAGCATTGCTAAATACAAGACCAAAGCAACCATACCTACCATTAAAATAGGACTTAAAAAAGTCATTATTATAAACGACTTGTTTTTTACTTTAGCTAAATACTCTCTTTTTATAATTAAGCTTAATTTACCCACTACTTTGTTTTGCTTTTTACGGTTTGTATAAAAATATCGTTTGCAGACGGTATTGTTTCTACAAAGTGGTTTACTTTTCCTTTTTCTGATAAATACCCTAACAATGCACCTGTATCATTAGAAGGCAATTGTATTTTAAAATCTAACTGCTTATCTTGCTCATTGTAAGATGGTGTCCATATTTTATGTTTTTCTTCCAACTTCTTTAAAACATCATTCTGCTCAGATACTTGCAACCCTACATTAAAAATATTGTTTTTATATTCTTTTTTAATGTCTGATAATTTTCCGTCTAGTATTTTTTCTGATTGATGAATAAGTGCTATGTACTCGCACAATTCTTCTACAGATTCCATACGGTGAGTAGAAAATATTATTGAAGCACCTTCTTCTTTTAAGTGAAGAATTTCATCCTTTATTATATTAGCATTTATAGGATCAAAACCACTAAAAGGCTCATCAAAAATTAATAATTTAGGTTGATGAAGTACAGTTACAACAAACTGTATTTTTTGCGCCATACCTTTAGATAATTCCTGCACTTTCTTATTCCACCAATCTCCTATATCTAACCTATCAAACCAATATTTAAGTCGTTTTGTAGCTTCTGCCTTAGATAAGCCTTTTAACTGTGCCAAATACAAAGCCTGTTCACCAACCTTCATACTTTTATACAAACCTCTTTCCTCTGGCAAATAGCCAATAGTTGCTATATGCTCTGGTTTTAAGGGTTCGCCATCAAAAAAAACAGCACCAGTATCTGGAAAAGTAATTTGATTTATAATACGTATTAGCGTAGTTTTTCCTGCGCCATTAGGTCCAAGTAGACCATATATACAATTCTTAGGAATTTCTAAGGAAACATTGTTTAGGGCTGTATGGTCTCCAAATTTTTTAGAAACACCTTTTGCCGCCAAAATAGTACTCATTTTCACAATTTTTCCAAAGATAGATAAATGGTAGCATATAAAAATAAAACCCACCCTTATTTACATAAGGATGGGAAAAAAAATGAGCAGTGACAAGCACTGCTCAATACTCTTTGCTCTTTAAGAGAACATATCTTTAACTTTCTCAAAGAAAGATTTATCAGATTTTTCTGGGTGTGGAGCAAAATTCTCATTGCCAGCCATACGCTCAAAAAACTCTCTTTGTTCTTTGTTAAGTTCTTTTGGTGTCCACACATTTACGTGTACTAAAAGATCTCCGCTACCATAACCATTTAAGCTTGTAATACCCTTACCTCTTAAACGTAATATTTTGCCAGACTGTATACCTTCTTCTAGCTTAATACGCACTTTTCCGCCAACAGCATCAATTTCTTTAGAAGTACCTAAAACTGCTTCAGAAATACTTATGTATAAATCATAATGCAAGTTATCACCTTCTCTTTTTAAAGTACTGTGCTCTTCTGTTTCTATAAGTACTATTAGATCACCGTTAACACCATTACCTGGCGCACTGTTTCCTTTTCCTGGCACCTTTAACTGCATACCATCTTCTACACCACCTGGTATTTTAATAGATACAGTTTCTTCTTTAGCTATTAAACCTTGTGCATCTGCACCTGCTGGTTTTTTATCTATAATTTGACCACTACCTCCACAAGTACTACAAGTAGCAGAAGTTTGCATTCTTCCTAAAATTGTATTTGCAATTTTAGTAACCTGCCCAGAGCCATTACAAGTAGTACAAGTATTATAAGTAACACCGTCTGCTTGCACTTTGCGTTTAACTTTGACCTTTTTTTCTACGCCATTAGCAATCTCCTCTAAAGTAAGCTTAACTCTAATTCTAAGATTAGAACCTTTTACTCTACGTTGGCCACCGCCAAAACCGCCGCCGAAGCCACCACCAAAGCCGCCACCGCCAAAGATATCTCCAAACTGACTAAAGATATCATCCATATTCATGCCGCCAAAGCCGCCACCGCCACCGCCAGCACCACCTTCAAAGGCAGCGTGACCGTATTGATCATATCTTGCTTTTTTATCAGGGTCACTTAAAATTTCATATGCTTCTGCTGCTGTTTTAAACATCTCCTCTGCCTTAGCATCACCAGGATTTTTATCTGGGTGAAATTCTATTGCTTTTTTACGGTATGCCTTTTTTATTTCTGCTGCAGTTGCATTTTTAGTGATGCCTAATATGCTGTAAAAATCTTCTTTCATTTCTTATTTTTAGTTCCCAACAACTACTTTTGGGTGACGAATAATTTTATCTCCTAACGTAAATCCTTTCTCTATTACGTCTATAATTTTACCTTTTAACTTTTCATCCGGAGCAGGAATTTGAGTAATAGCCTCGTGTACATCTGCATTAAATGCATCACCTTGCGCAACTTCTATCTCTAATAAACCTTTACCCTTTAAAGTTTCTGTAAATTTATTTTGTATTAGCTCTACACCAGTAACTAGCTCTTTATCTTCAGACTTAGAAATTTCTTTCATTGCTCTGTCAAAATCATCCATAACTGGAAGCATTGATACTATAACTTCTTGACCTGCTGTTTTAAACAAGTCCATACGCTCTTTAGACGTTCTCTTTTTATAGTTTTCAAACTCAGCAAACAAACGTAAAAACTTATCTTTTTCTTTTGCTAAGTCTTGTTGCAATTGTTCTTCTACAGACAACTCTACTGTTTCTTCTACAGGAGCTTCTGCATTTTCCTTAACTTCTTCAGCAGCTTTGTTTATTTTTTCTTCTTGTGCTACTTCTTCAGCTTTATCTTTTTTACTCATTATATGCTAACGTTTAATGTCTTGGATTTTAAGATGGCAAAAGTACTGCCATTTCTTTAAAAATGTCAAAATGTCACTAAAGTTTATTGTAAAAAACTACTTATGACTTAGTTGCTCTTAACATTTCTCTTTTCCCTGGAGGTCCTGGCAAGCGTTCTACCTTAAAACCAACTGCCAACATAGCGCGCCTAACACTACCTTTTGCTGCGTATGTTACCAACACTCCGTTAGTTTTTAATGCATTGTACATTATTTTAAAAACAGTCTCTGTCCAAAGTTCTGGCTGTACCCTAGCACCAAAAGCATCAAAATAAATAAGATTACAAGTAGCTTTATCTGTAATCTCTAAAAAATCTTGTTTTCTCTTTAAAAGCTGAAAATTTGGCAAAATAGTATTACTTACCTCCCATTCTACTTTATGCATTTTAGCAAATACATCTGCAGATTCTTTAGCATTTAACTGCTCTATATAATTTAATTGCGATACTTCTTCTAACGAAACAGGATAAGCCTCTACACCAGTGTAATTAATAGTTAAATTACTTTTAAAAGCCTCTAACGCTGTAATTATAGCATTTAACCCTGTACCAAAACCAATTTCTAAAATAGAAACAGGCTCATCTTTAAATAAAGATAAGCCGTGTTTTATAAATACGTGATAAGCTTCTTGCACCGCTCCGTGTATAGAGTGGTACTGCTCGTTCCAATCCTCTATTTGTATGGTTTTAGAACCATCACCTGTTGTTATTATTTTACGTTTCAAATATTTATTCTTTTAAGAGCACACCATCTGCCTCAAACCTGTAGGTTTTTTTAGGCTCAGTAATTTGCGCTATTTCTTCTTTAGTTGCACCACCATCTTCTGCATAATGCTGCTGTTCATCTACAGACATTTGCTCTATAAAAGCTTTTCCGTTTATTACAACTTCTTTACCTGCAATATCTTTAGGCATAAAAAAACCATAGTCTTTAAATTTTACCATTGCTTGTTCACCATCTCCTAAATCTAATTTCATCCAACACCCTTTAGACTGACAAACATCTAATACCTTACCCTTAAACTTAGTTGTTACCGTGTCTGCAACTGCTAAATTATGATAAACAACTGCCATTTCTTTGGTTACCTTAGCGTTATCTACTGTTATTTTTTCTCCAAAAGATGCTAATTCTTCTATTTTTTGCTCAGGTTCCTGAACTACTGTTTCTTTTTTTGCCTCCTTGCAAGACATAAACAATAAAATTACTACAAGCAAAATGTTAAAACTTTTCATATCTGATAAAATTTAGTGATAGAATGCAAATTTGAACAATTTTAATCTAAAAAAGAAGCACTAGTACTGATAATTGATTAATTTTATGATCTTAAATTATGAATACTATGGATGTTACTACAAATCAAATTAGTGTAGAAAAGACTAAAAACAGTAAAATAAACGATGTTGATTTTGATAATCTTTCGTTTGGAAGTATTTATATGGATCATATGTTGGTCTGCGATTATAAAAATGGTGCCTGGGAAGCTCCAAAGGTTGTTCCTTACCAGCCAATATCTTTAGATCCATCTTCTAAGATTTTTCATTACGGACAATCTATTTTTGAAGGAATGAAAGCATATAAAGATGAGCAAGATGCTATTTGGATGTTTCGTCCTTTAGATAATCATAAACGTTTAAACTTATCTGCAAAAAGATTAGCTATTCCTGAAATTCCAGAAAATTACTTTATGGAAGGGTTAAAAGCACTATTAAAGACTGATAGTGATTGGATTCCGAAATCTGCTGGAAGTTCTTTATACATTAGACCTTTTATGTTTGCAACTGGTAATGGTTTTCATGCATCTCCTGCAGATGAATATAAATTTATAATCTGTGGTGCACCTTCTGGTTCTTATTTTTCTGGAGAAGTAAAAGTACTTATAGAAGAAAAATATTCTAGATCTGCAAACGGTGGTGTTGGTTTTGCAAAAGCTGGTGGTAACTATGCTGGCCAGTTCTACCCAACTAAATTAGCACAAGACAAAGGATACCAACAAGTTATTTGGACAGATGATAATACACACGAGTATATTGAAGAGGCAGGTGCAATGAACGTTTTTGTACGTATTAATGATACTTTATTAACGTGCCCAACTAGTGACCGTATTTTAGATGGTATTACCCGTAAAAGTATTTTAAAAATAGCTGAAGACCAAGGTATAAAAACTGAGGTTCGTAAAATTAAAGTACAAGAATTAGTAGATGCCGCAAAAGATGGTAGCTTAAAAGAAATGTTTGGTGCAGGTACTGCAGCTGTTATTTCTCCTATTGCTGGTTTTGGCTTTAGAGATACAGATTATATGCTACCTACTGTTGACGATAGTTATGCTACTTTATTAAAAGACAGTATCACTAGCATACAATACAACAAAGCTGAAGATAAATTTGGATGGCGTTTTAAGGTTGAATAATCTTAATACCAACCTTTATAATATAAAAAAGTGCCTAATTAGGCACTTTTTTTATTTTTTAAGAATAGCTTCTATACTTGGTTTAAAATAGTTTGGCCCCTTTAATATTTTACCATCTTCTCTATACACTGGTTTACCATCTGCACCAAGCTTACTCATATTGCTACGCTGTATTTCATCAAAGACCTCTTCAATTTTATACTGCATACCGTGCTCCAATATTGTACCACATAAAATATATAACATATCACCTAAAGCATCAGCAACCTCTACCATATCTTTATTATTGGCAGCTTCTAAATACTCCTTATTTTCCTCATCCATAAGGTTAAAACGCAATAAATTCTTTTGCTCTCCTAGATCTGATTTTAATTCTTCAGAAACTCCTGCTCCAAAAGATTTATGAAATAACTCTACTGCTTTAAGTTTATTTTTCATTTGTATTATTTTACGTTAGTTTTGCACAAAAATAGAAATATGTTTACCACCGGACAATATATATTTGCTGCTCTTTTTGTAATTGTTTTTACTGTTATTATTGTAATTACATATAAAAAGGACAAAAAATTACATTTAAAAAACTATTCTGGTGTAAAATGGGTAGCAATTACATTTATTATCTTCATAATCTCCTTGTTTATTATTAAGCAATTTCTAAAAAATTAACGTTTTTTTACCATTCATAACAAAAATCAAGCAACACACAACAAAAAATAGACTTCCTTCGTTATAGTGTAAGAAAACACGTATTTTTGCGTTGTACTGATAAAAAAACCTGCCTAATGACTATTTTCCTTAACATCTTATTTATCCTAGTGGCTATAAATGCCTTACTTCTAGTGTTTAGCGTTAATCGTAATAGCTCTAAAACAAAAAAATCTATTAGTAAAACTACAGCAGAAAACACTGCTAAAGTATACCCACTTAATATAATCTCTACAAAATACAAAAAAGCAATATAGTTTTTTACCTTTGTAAGGTATGAAACAGTTATTACTTGTTTTTTTGGGCGGAGGAGCAGGAAGTGTTTTGCGTTTTCTTATAAGCAAAACACTAAATAATTCATTTCAACCCTATTTCTTAGGAACTTTTTTAGTTAACATAATAGGTAGCTTACTTATTGGTCTTATTATAGGCTTAACTCTAAAAGGCAATTACCTTACAGAAAATCAAGCGTTACTTTTAGCTACAGGTTTTTGCGGAGGCTTCACTACATTTTCTACATTTGCATTTGAAAACCAAACTTTATTAAAGAGTGGTGACTTTTTACATTTTGCACTATACACCTTATTAAGTATTACTATTGGCATATTTGCCGTAATAGCGGGCTTCTGGATTTCTAAATCCCTATAATACTTCTTAAAAAAATAATATTATTTCTATTATTAACACCCAATAGTAGCATTTTTGCTATTAAATACCCCTTTGTGCTCAAATTATTCATTATCTAAATATCATTTTAACAAAAAATTAAATAATAATTACATTACCCCCATTTAAAGTGGGGGTTATTTTATTTATATCATAAAAATTTAATTTCAACCCTATTAATTTAATAGGGGTAATACATAATTAAATACATTTACCCTGTAATTAACTAAACGATATGAAAAAAATTGAAGCAATTATTAGAAAATCTCAATTTGATGATGTAAAAAAAGCGTTACACCAAATTGAAGTAAACTTTTTTAGCTACTGGGATGTTACAGGAGTTGGAAATGAAAAGCAGGGACACGTCTACAGAGGTATATCTTACAGCACAACTGATATCCAAAGAAGATACTTATCTATTATAGTTTCAGACGAATTTTTAGAAAAAACTGTAAACACAATTTTAGATGCTGCTTACACAGGCAATGTAGGTGACGGCAAAATATTTGTATCTGAAATTATTGATGCATACCGTATTAGAACTAAAGAAAACGGGCACGCAGGAATAAACTAACCAAACCAAAGACACTATTAAAATTTAAGATTATGATTAACGAACAACAAGAAGCACTAACTAAAGCTGTTGAGAGCATCAATAGTGATATGGGTGCATTATGGATAATAATCGCAGCAATACTAGTATTTTTTATGCAGGCTGGCTTTACATTAGTAGAGGTTGGCTTTACGCGTAGTAAAAACTCTGGTAACATTATAATGAAAAACATTATGGACCTTTGCGTAGGATCTATTATGTTTTGGGCAGTTGGTTACGGTATTATGTACGGTAGCGACACTGTTTTAGGCGGATTCTTTAGAACAAGTCCAACAGAACAAGGATACTTTTTCTTTTCTGCAACAGATTGGTACAATCTATTTTTTCAGACAGTTTTCTGCGCAACAGCTGCCACAATTGTATCTGGAGCTATAGCTGGACGTACTAAATTTTCTACATACTTAATATTCTCTGCAATATTAACAACTATTATATATCCTATTTCTGGTAGCTGGTACTGGCCTTTTGACGATAATGCTTGGTTAAATGTAGCTGGCTTTGTAGATTTTGCTGGTTCTTCTGTAGTACACGCCGTTGGTGGTGGTGCTGCTTTAGTTGCAGCTATATTAGTTGGCCCACGTATAGGAAAATATGAAAACGGAAAAGTAAATGTTATACCAGGACACAATATGATTCTTGGTGCTTTAGGTGTATTTATCTTATGGTTAGGATGGTTTGGCTTTAATGGCGGATCTCAATTAGCTTGGGGTGGAGACAACACTATTGCTGCAGGAAGTGTTATTATAAATACAAACCTAGCCGCTGCTATTGGCGCAGTTGCAGCTCTTTTCTTTACTTGGATTAAGTACGGAAAACCAGACATATCTATGACATTAAACGGTGCTTTAGCTGGTTTAGTAGGTATTACTGCTGGTTGTGGTGCCGTAAACGCATGGGGAGCATTAGCTATAGGTCTTATCTGTGGTATAGCAGTTGTACTTTCTATTGAATTTATAGATAGAAAATTAAAAATTGATGATCCAGTAGGTGCAATATCTGTACACGGTGTATGTGGTTTTATAGGTACCGTTTTAGTAGGTGTTTTTGCCCTAGATGGCGGACTATTAAACGGTGGTGGAGCTAGCTTACTACTAGTGCAAACATATGGTTCTTTAGCTTACATTTTATGGGCTGCAGGAACAACATTTGTTATACTTTTTATACTAAAGAAAACTATTGGTTTAAGAGTTTCTAAACAAGAAGAATTAGAAGGTTTAGATGTTCATGAACACGATATTGAAGTATATCCTGAGTTTACAACAACTGAAAAATAATCAACAGAAACAAAAACGGAGCGTTTGGCAGAACGCTCCGTCGTAAAATGTTTCAATAACACAAAACAAAATCACTAACAAACCCCTAATATTAAAGGGTTTAAAATTTATTTAATATGAAATTGAATACGACAACAAATTACTTAAAAAAAATATCATTTTCAATAGTTATGTTATCCTCTGCATTAATTTTTGCTCAGGAAGAAGAAGATAAAAAATTAGAAATTAGCGGATCTGTAGATGCGTATTATAGAACAAATTTAACTGCAGATGATAAAGCATCTGAAGGTGAACCAATAGCTCCTTTAACCTCCTTTGCTAATGAAACTGGTTTTGCACTAGGTATGGCTAATATTATTGCTAGTTATGAGGGTGAAAAAACAGGAGCTGTAGCTGACCTTGTATTTGGCCCAAGAGGTGAGCAAGCTATTACAGGTTTAAATGTTAACCAATTGTACGCATATTGGAATGTAAGCGAAGGAACAAAGTTAACAATGGGTCGTTTTAATACGTATTTAGGTTACGAGGTTATTTCTCCTGTAGGTAACTTTAACTACAGTACATCTCACCTATTTTCAAGTGGACCTTTTTCTCATACTGGTTTAAAAGCAGATTTTACATTGTCTGATGACTTTAGTCTTATGCTTGCTGTAATGAACGTAACAGATGTAGATAATAATTTAACTAGTAAGTACGCATTAGGTGCGCAATTAGGGTATGCTGGCCAGTACTTAAATTTATATTATGATGATAAAGCTAACCTAGGTTTTGAAATTGACTATACTGGTGGTTTTGATTTATCTGATAGCTTTTACTTAGGTATTAACGGTGCATATGCAGACAATGATGGTAATGGTTTTGCTGGTGTTGCTTTATACCCACAGATTAAAGCTTCTGAGACTGCAACTTTTGGATTAAGAGGTGAGTATTTTACTGAGTTAGTTGATGGTTTAGACGATGAAGCTAGTGTTTTTGCAACTACTTTAACTGGCAGCTTTACTGTTGAAGATTTAACAATTAAGCCAGAAGTTAGGTTAGATGCTTGGAGTAACGACGAGCCGTTTTTAGATAACAACGGAGATCCATCAAAAAGTTTATCTACCTTTTTAATTGCAGCAATTTATTCTTTTTAAAAAAATTAAGTTTAGTTTATAGTTTGGTTGTTGAAGAAAGTCCAGTATGTGCGCTGGGCTTTCTTCTTTTTTATTCCTCTTTTTTAAATGCTTTTACGCCTGCTCTAACTTCTGTATCTAACGTGTTAACCATAGGTACAACAGGACAAGAATATTTTTTACTATAAGCACAATATGGGTTGTAGGCTCTATTAAAATCTATCATAATAAAATCTTCATCTGGCTCAGATAACTCTATATACCTACCTCCTCCATACGTTTCTTTACCGTTTGTATTATCTAAAAAAGGCAAAAACAAATGATCTTTATACTTTTTTTGCTTTATTAATTGTTGATTTTGATACACCTCTAATTGTAAATCTTTACCGTTTAAAGTAAAAAATAATCTACCGTACAATTTATACTCTTGATTTTGATTTGTTGTAGTTGGCATTAAAAAAGATTGTGCTCCTAAAACTAATTCTAATCTTGCTTTTACAATATAATTTGTATCTGGCTCAAAAAACTCTAACCCTTCAAAATTTTTTCTGTATTTGTTAGGTAATGGTGATGTTTTAGCATCTTTATACTCATCATTTAACTCCTTATGATACTCTAAAATACCTTTTAGCTTATCAGATTTTGCTGCCGCTATTTTTTCTTCAACCTCATTAGTGTGGTATTTTTTTTGCCCATTGCAACTTAATAACACCATTAAAAATAAAAATATAGAATACCTCATTAGATCACATTAAATTAATATAACAAAAGTACAACTTATTACTTTTTTACTTAGCTTTGTTTTTCAATAAAAGAAAATGCAAATACTTTCAATATATAAATCTGTTGCTATCTGTACCTTACAAAGGTGCCAGCGCTGCTGTATTTAATATTGAAATAAACATATTATATTACTAACAAGCCTGGCGATAAATTTTCGCCAGGCTTTTTTTTATTCCAACCAAAATGAAAAAACTTTACGCAAACTACATAGACTCATTTAAGGGTTTATCTACAGAAGTATGGTGGCTAGCACTTATCACGCTTATAAACAGAGCCGGAACAATGGTTATTCCGTTTTTATCACTTTATTTAAAAAATGATGTTGGTTTAACCTTAGAAAATGTTGGCGTGGTTATGTCTTGCTTTGGCGCAGGATCATTAATTGGGTCTTGGCTTGGCGGCACACTTACAGATAAATTTGGGTATTATAAAGTAATGCTTTTTAGCTTATTTACCAGTGGTATTTTATTTATTGGACTACAATTTTTACACGATTACTACAGTATTTGTGCTGGTATTTTTGTGCTTATGATTGTTGCAGATTGTTTTAGACCTGCAGCTTTTGTTGCTTTAATTGCCTATAGTAAACCAGAAAACAAAACAAGATCTGTTACACTTATTAGACTTGCTATTAACCTTGGTTTTTCTGCTGGGCCTGCTTTAGGTGGTATTATAATTACATCTTTAGGCTACATTGGTCTTTTTTGGGTAGATGGTTTAACGTGCGTACTGGCTAGTATTTTACTACTTGTTGTTTTAAATCCTAAAAAAGCACGGGTTATGGATAGCACTAAAAACAAAAGTCCAAAATCTGCCTATTTAGACGGTTATTACTGGGTATTTATTGCTTCTATGATATTATTTGGCTTTTGCTTTGTACAATATTTTTCTACCGTACCTGTATATTATAGTGATGCATACAAACTTAGTGAGTTTAAAATTGGACTACTACTAGCAATGAATGGCTTTTTAATATTTGCTTTTGAAATGCCACTTATTAAATATCTAGAAAAACTTAAATACTCTAAGGCTAGTTATGTTATTTTTGGTTTAATATTAGTTGGACTAAGCTTTATACTACTTAATATTTTCTCTTGGGTAGGAATTTTAGTTGTTGGAATGTTGCTAATGACCTTGGGAGAAATGATAGCTTTTCCGTTTTCTAATGCTATTGCTATGGAGCGCTCTAAACGTGGTAAACAAGGAGAATATATGGCTTTGTACAGTATTGCTTTTTCTATTTCGCATATTTTTGCTCATAACTTTGGTATGCACTCTATTGCAAATAATGGTTATATATTTACCTGGAATACTATTACAGGAATAGCTGTACTTGGCGTGGTGTTGCTTTTAATTTTAAAACAAATAACAATTACAAACAAATGAAAAAACTAAATTATATAATATTAGCAACACTAGTTAGTCTTGCTTTTGCCTGTACAGATAAGAAAAAAGAAACTACAGAAACAGAAGTAATTATTGAAAATATTACTGAAGAACGGTTTTATCCTGAGCTAGATTCTACACGTTATAACGTTGCTTTTTTAATTATGGATGGCACTTTTAATACTGAGTTTACAGCTCCTTTTGATATTTTTCAGCATACTAAGTTTAGAGAAAATATTAAAGCGATGAATGCTTTTACAGTTGCTAACACCTTAGAGCCAATAACTACGTTTGAAGGTGTACGTATTTTACCAGACTACAATTATATTGAAGATAAATTACCTAAAATAGATATATTGGTTGTACCAAGCGCAGAGCATCATTTAGATTCTGATTTAAAAGACACCCAGATGCTTAATTTTGTAAAAGAAGTGAATAAGGAAGCTCTATTTATAACATCGCATTGCGATGGTGCTTTTGTACTTGCAAAAGCTGGTGTTTTAGATAATGTAACCTCAACCACCTTTCCTAGTGATATTGCGCTATACAAAAAAACGTTTCCTAATTTAAAAGTTGCAGATAATGTATTATTTGTACACGATAAAAAATATATTACCTCTGCTGGTGGAGCCAAAAGTTTTGAAGCCGCTCTTTACCTATGTGAATATCTATACGGTAAAAAGGTAGCACAGTCATTAGCTGGTGGCTTGGTTATAGACTGGGATGTAAACAAAGTACCGCACCTTATTCTTCCTCAAGAATAAATCGTCCTTTTTTAAGGTAATTTTCAATTAGCTGGTTGTACTCTGGCGTAAGTTTTAACAATGTGGTAGACTCTAAATTATAAAGTTTATCTGCATCAGTATACCCATTTTTAAGTAATTCTTCCAAGTAAAATAACGATGTTCCAAAATCATCATTCTTAGCACTTAAAGATATTATTTTTAGGTAAGATTCATAATTTTTAGGTGCTACTATGGTTTTTAACATATACAAGAAACTTAATGAATCAAAATCTGTATTTTCTACAGCTAAAGCATTGTCTATATAGTCATCTGTTAATGCATTTAAATACCCCTGCAACCTGTGTCCCATTTTTTGCTGCTCCTGGTTTGTGCCGCTTTTAAATTTTTGAATCTCTTCTACCTGATGTGCCCACCATCCAAGGTTATTAAAATTGTAAGTGTACGCATCTTCTTCTATATAATATGCATAATCATTTTTTAAATTCTGTTCTTTAAACCACACATTATTTTCTGCACGCTTTAATGACTTATAAATTTTATTTTTACGTAATTCATTACTTTTATCCTTTAAAGAATCTATTTTTTTAAAAGGCTTATATACCACTATAGATCGGTCTACCAAGTTTTTAGCTTTTTTAAGCTTATTAGAAGCAACTAATTTATTAATGGTAGTAAGCGTAGTATTGTAATTATTATTTATAAATAAACTATCTACAGCCACATTACCTTTAGCCATAGCAGACATTTTAAATAAATCTAGTGCTTTAGACAAATTATTTGTAGAAGGCCAATTGTTTGTAGACTCTTCTATTAATAACTGATTTGGAATTTTTAACTTATTAAGCAACTCTTTATTAGCTATCATTTCTGTATAATTAAAATTATAGTTACTAACTATACCAATATACTGATAAGGCTTTTTAACGTTAATAATTTCAATATTACCAACAGGAGAGTTGTAAGACAGTACACCATCTATATTAGAAATAAATGCAGGAATTGTAGATGCTAACCTACCAGCTCTATTAAAACCAGATGTATAAATTTGATTTTCATCAATAGGCAACATTCCTACCACAGCATTAAAAGTTTTTGAAAATGCTAAAATATTTTTAGAGATTGAAATAGTATCGTTTAAATTGTTTGACGCAGCCAAAACATAGCCTTTCTCCTCTGCAATATTAGCCATTAAGCGTATTACTTGTTTTTCCCTATTGTTATAATCTACAATAAATACAACAGGCCATTTTTTATTAACTGTAAAGTTTGATGGAAGTAAAAGAGAAAAACTATACGGCAAAGAATCTCCTACCTTTATGTTGTCTACAACAGCTCCTTTTTTTAATGTTAATTCTTGAGCAGAAATCTGCAAACTTAGAGATACCAACAGTAGAAATACTAATTTTTTCACAAGCTAAAGTCTTTTGGTTTTTAGTTAGTTGATGTTAAAAACTAAATTACTATTAATATTTGTTTTTAACTCTATATAAAGCATCAAAAACCTAGCCAAAAGAAAATACTTTATTAAAAAAAATTAATCTCCTATAGCTCCCATTTCTACACCTTCTGAGTAAGCTACTTGTATACCGTGCTTACTAAAAGCGTTTTTTATAGCCTTATTAGCCTCAAAGGTAACTGGCCAGTAATCATCTGGATTAACAAAAGGCCTAACCAATAACTGTATGCTATGGGTATCAAAAGTTTGTATACCTATATCCGGAATTGGATCTTTTAACACGCTAGGAAGCTCTAACAACGCGTCAATAATAATTTTTTCTACTTTAGGAAAACTTTCTGAGTATGGCATTGTTACCAAAAGCTCTAACCTAATCATTCCTTTTTCTGAAAAGTTAGTAACAACAGAATCTGTGATTTTAGAGTTAGGTATAATTAATACCTTATTTCCTGGAGTAATAATATCAGTACTAAAAATTCCTATTTCAGAAACTCTACCAAATTTATCTTCAAGCTGAATCCAGTCATCAATTTTATATGGTTTTAACGTAAGTATTAAAATACCAGAGGCAAAATTTCCTAAACTACCTTGCAAAGCCATACCAACAGCAAAACCAACAGCTGCTAAAATTGCCATTAATCCTGTTAAATCTGCACCAACAATTGAGGCCGCTATAAATAAAGCTGTACCCTTTAGTAGTACTCCAACTAAAGAAGATACAAATGGGCGTAGTGTTTTAGAAATGCCTGTTTTTTCTAAGGCAACACCAACCATTTTTAATACTTTTTTAACCAGTTTAAAGCCTATCCAAATAACTAAACCTGCACCAATAATACGTGGCAAAAAAAACACCGCTTTATCTGTTGCTATCTGTAAGTATTTTCCAATAACGTCTAAATCTTCTGCTTGCATTTTAACTATACTAAAAAATGATGTTTTTATTTAAAGGCGCAAATTACAAATTTACTAGTAAACCTGTGTTCTAGCCCTCAATTTTTTTAATGGGAGCATTAGAAACTACATCAGACAAAATAATATGTGTACGTGCTTCTCCATATTGTATTAATCTATCTATAAATTGCTCTAAATGAAATTGATTTCTGAGTACAACTTCCATAATAATATTTTCGTTACCAGTTATACGGTAGCAGTTTATGACCTCATCAAAAGTACCAACCAGTTCTAAAAAAGGCTTTAGTTTACCCATAAAAGCACGTAAAGTAATAATTGCTTTTAACTGGTAACCGGTTTCTGTATGAGACACCATTGCCTTGTAATCTGTAATAATACCAAGGTCTTCCATTTTTTTTACTCGCTCTGCAACTGCCGGTGCAGATAAGCCTACTTGCCTACCAATATTTGCAAAAGATTCTCTTGCATTTTTTTGCAGGTAACTAAGAATTTTCCAGCTAATTGCATCAATCTTATTATTCAAAGCCTTTATTGTTTAAAATATTTAGAATCAAAAGTAAATATAAAAAATCACTTTATATTCATAATTAAAACAATAAGAATAAGAATGTAATTTTATGATATAATAGTAAGTACAATGCCATATAGAAATCTTAGTACAGTACCGGTTTATAAAAAAGCATTATCGCTTTGCCACACTAGTAGAGAACTAGCTTCTTATTTTAGCTACAATAAAGATTTATTGCAGCTATATAAGTCTAGTAGCCTAAGAGATATAATGGCCAACTCTATACTTACAGATGCCATTTTGTTGCCTATACAAATAGAGCAAGCAGAACGTAGCGATTGTAAGCACACAAAACTACACAGCATTAAATTCATCAATACTATTACCAGAAACATCTTAAGCTATTGTAATGGTTTAGAGCACCACGGTGTAAAAGAACAAGAATACCTAAACCTTTTACGCACCGAGATTAGAAGCTTTAGAAAATCATACAAAAACTGGCGTAGGTCTTTACGCTAATACACATAGTTACAGAATAAAAAAAATCACCTAAAATTACATTAGGTGATTTTTTACTTTATAATACTCTATAAATTTTGTTCTAATTGCGTTTACATATTTCTACGGTACTGCCCTCCTACCTGGAAAAGTGAACTTGTTATTTGCCCTAATGTACATACTTTAGATACCTCCATTAGCTTTTCAAAAATATTCTCATTTTTAACAGCGGCTTGTTGCAAGTCTTCTAATAATTCCTCTGCATTTGCAGCTCTCCCTTGTACACTTTTTAGAGTATCAATCTGTGCTAGTTTCTCTTCTTCTGTAGCACGTATAACCTCTGCTGGTAATACTGTTGGCGATCCTTTAGAACTTAAAAATGTATTTACACCAATTATAGGAAACTCTCCTGTGTGTTTTAATGTTTCATAATACAAACTCTCTTCTTGTATTTTAGATCTTTGGTACATAGTTTCCATTGCACCTAAAACACCACCACGTTCTGTAATTCTATCAAACTCTAATAAAACAGCTTCTTCTACAAGTTCTGTTAACTCTTCAATTATAAAAGCACCTTGAATTGGGTTTTCGTTTTTAGCTAAACCTAATTCTTTATTAATAATTAATTGTATTGCCATTGCACGCCTAACAGATTCTTCTGTAGGTGTAGTAATAGCCTCATCATAAGCATTTGTGTGTAATGAGTTACAGTTATCATTTATAGCGTACAATGCCTGTAATGTTGTTCTAATATCGTTAAAATCTATCTCCTGTGCGTGTAAACTACGACCAGATGTTTGTATATGATATTTAAGCATTTGCGCTCTTGGGTCTGCACCATACTTTAATTTTAGTGCTTTTGCCCATATTTTACGTGCAACTCTACCAATTACAGCATATTCTGGATCTATACCGTTAGAGAAGAAAAATGATAAGTTTGGACCAAACTTATTAATATCCATACCCCTACTTAAGTAATACTCTACATACGTAAAGCCATTTGCTAGTGTAAATGCTAATTGTGTTATTGGATTTGCACCAGCCTCTGCAATATGATAACCAGATATAGAAACCGAATAAAAGTTTCTTACTTGCTTTTCTATAAAATACTCCTGTACATCTCCCATTAAACGTAACGCAAATTCTGTTGAAAATATACACGTATTTTGCGCTTGGTCTTCTTTTAAAATATCTGCTTGTACTGTACCACGTACTTGCGCTAAAGTAGTTGCTTTTATTTCTGCATATACATTTGCAGGTAAAACCATATCACCAGTTAAACCCAGTAACATAAGACCTAAACCGTCATTACCTTCTGGTAAATCCCCGTTATAAACTGGTCTCTCTAACCCTTTACTGTCATATACTTCTTTAAACTTAGCTTCAACCTGTGCTTCTAAGCCATTTTCTTTGATATACTTTTCACAATTTTGATCTATTGCGGCGTTCATAAAGAAACCTAATAACATAGGAGCCGGACCATTAATGGTCATAGAAACTGATGTCATAGGATGACTTAAATCAAACCCAGAGTATAATTTTTTAGCATCGTCTAAACAACATATAGAAACCCCTGCGTTACCAATTTTACCATAAATATCTGGTCTGTGGTCTGGATCGTTACCGTATAAAGTAACCGAATCAAAAGCAGTGGAAAGCCTTTTTGCAGGCATACCTAAACTTACGTAATGAAAACGTCTGTTGGTACGTTCTGGTCCGCCTTCACCAGCAAACATACGCGTTGGGTCTTCACCTGTTCTTTTAAACGGGTATAAACCTGATGCATACGGGAATTCTCCAGGAACATTTTCTTGCAAGCACCAACCTAAAATATCTCCCCAAGCTTGGTACTTAGGTAAAGCAACTTTTGGTATTTGTGAATGAGATAACGACTCTGTATGCGTGTCTATCTTAATTTCTTTATCTCTTACTTTAAAACTATAAACAGGTTGCTTGTATTTATTTACTTTGGCATCCCAAGTAATAATAACTTCCCAGTTGTAAGGATCTAAATTCATTTTAACCCTATCAAACTCCTTAAAAAGCAAGTCTAAAAAGTCTTTGTCTGCTGCCTCTTTTACACCTTCTAAAATGGCAACTATATCTAAACCATTTTTAAGTAATAAAGCAGCTTCAGTTTTAGTTGTATTAGAAACTGATAATATCGTTTGATACACTCCGTATAAACGTTGTGCAACTTTGGTTTGCGTTACTACAGTAGCATCATAACCTCTATTATTTTCTGCAATTTCTGATAAATAACGTGTACGAGCTGGTGGTATAACAAAAACCTTTTCCTCTATCTCGTTTCCAAATTTAAAAGTAGATTTTAAATCTGCATTAGCTTTTTCTACCAATGTTTCCATAATTCTGGTGTACAACTTGTTCATCCCAGGATCGTTAAACTGGCTAGCCATTGTACCAAAAATTGGCATATCTTCTTGTGGCGTATCCCATAAATTATGGTTACGCATATATTGTTTTTTTACATCTCTAATTGCATCTAAAGCACCACGCTTATCAAACTTATTAATAGCTACTAAATCTGCAAAATCTAACATATCAATCTTTTCTAACTGTGTAGCGGCACCAAATTCTGGTGTCATCACATAAAGAGATACGTTACTGTGTTCTATAATTTCTGTATCAGACTGACCAATACCAGATGTTTCTAATACAATTAAATCGTATTCTGCAGCTTTTAAAACTTCTACTGCTTCCTCTACATATTTAGACAGCGCAAGGTTAGATTGCCTTGTTGCTAAAGAACGCATATAAACACGATCATCGTTAATAGCATTCATACGTATACGGTCACCTAATAGTGCTCCACCAGTTTTTCTTTTAGACGGATCTACAGAAACTAATCCTATTTTTTTATCAGGAAAATCTAATAAAAAACGCCTTACCAACTCATCTACCAAACTAGATTTACCAGCACCACCAGTACCAGTTATACCAAGTACAGGTACATTTTTAGTCGGCTTTTCAACTTTAGAAAAGTACTCTACAAACTCTTCATGTCTGTTTTCTGCAAGACTAATTAAACGCGCAATGGTATTTATATCTTTATTTTTTATCGATTTAGATACCGTTGTATTTTCTGGTAATTTTAATGCAGGCACAGGAAAATCACTCTTCTCTACCAAATCATTAATCATACCCTGTAAGCCTAATTTACGACCATCATCTGGTGCATAGATTTTAGTAATACCATGATCCATTAATTCCTTAATTTCTTCTGGTAAAATTACGCCGCCACCGCCGCCAAATATTTTTATGTGCGTTGCTCCACGCTCCTGAAGCAAATCATACATATATTTAAAATACTCGTTATGCCCACCTTGGTATGATGTTATTGCTATTGCATTTACATCTTCCTGTATAGCACAATCTACTACCTCTGCAACACTACGGTCATGACCTAAGTGTATTACCTCTACACCTGTAGATTGTATTATACGACGCATTATATTTATTGCTGCATCGTGCCCATCAAACAAAGCCGCTGCTGTAACAATTCTTATTTTATTTTTTGGGGTATACGGTTTCTGTTGTTCCATTCGTATTAAATAGCTAATTTTAGACTTGCAATTTACGAAAATTGCAAAAATCTACACTAAAAACATTCAATATTATAAAAATATAAGAAAGCTAGGGTGCTTATTTGATAATACCCTAAATTAGTTAGCTTAATTTTATTATTTATGAAGCTAACTATACTTATTAACTGCCCAGACCAAGCAGGTATTATATGCACTGTAACCAATTTTATACATACCAAAGGCGGAAATATTGTATACATAGACCAATACGTAGATAAAGAAAGTGCTACTTTTTTTATGCGATTAGAAAGTGAGTTTGGCAACACGCTATCCCTAGAAGACTTTAATAATGGCTTTAAAACTTTAGCACCTACTTACCAAATGAAATGGGAGGTACATAAAGAGGTTACTATACCTAAAATGGCCATTTTTGTTAGTAAGTATGATCATTGTTTGTATGACTTATTAAGTAGACATAGCTCTGGAGAATTAGCTGTAGACATCCCTTTAATTATTAGCAACCACGATAAAGCAAAAAGTATTGCTAACCAATTTAATATTCCGTTTTACCATATACCAGTAACCAAAGCAACTAAAATAGAAGCCGAAGAAAAACAATTGGCTCTACTAGCAGAATACAATGTAGATTTTATTGTTTTAGCTAGGTATATGCAAATTGTTAGTCAGACTGTAATAGACCAATACCCTAACAAAATAATAAACATACACCACTCTTTTTTACCAGCATTTGCAGGTGCAAAACCGTACCACGCAGCCTATAAAAGAGGTGTTAAAATTATTGGTGCAACAAGCCACTATGTAACAGCAGATTTAGACGAAGGACCTATCATTGAACAAGATGTTACTACGGTATCTCATACACACAGCATTACAGATTTAATTGCAAAAGGTAGAGATTTAGAAAAAATTGTATTGGCAAGAGGTGTAAAATTACATATAGAACGCAAAACAATGGTATTTAATAATAAGACTATTGTTTTTATATAGGTTGATGTGTTATAGAATACAAAATCTTATTACAAAGTTTTTATATGTGTAACATTATCAGACTTTAAGCTATACTAATTACATTATTTAATAAATTAAAAACACTGTGTTTATTACAAGTTGTTAATTTTTTTAATTAGGTAAGAAATAAGAAGTCCAATTGTAAATGTTGTAATTGTTGTACTTACAATAACGGCTATAATTGCAGGAGGTGTAAATAAAAAATAAGAATTACCTGTAGACTGACCAACAATTAAACAAAAAACAATCCAAATTATTAAATTCACTAATACAGAGTATTTAAATGAAGTTGAAATTAATAGATTGTTGTTTTTTATATTTGTATCAGCTAGTTTTCCTCCTAACCAAAATGCTACTAAAAACGCCAAAACAAACCCAATTGTTTGAAAGCCACTACCTAAAACTATAGACATTGAGCTTAAGCCTTTACCTACATAAATAACAGGTATTAAAATAGTTGTAATTACTGTAAGTAACACAATAGGAGCTCCTAATATATAGGATAAAAAAATACTTTTGCTCAACTGTCTATTCATCTAAGTATATTTAGTTTGATATAAGTGATAACGATTTTCGCATACAATCAACATCTCAAATGTAGTGAATATCTATGAATAATGTAGTCCATATACTTAACATTAGTGGTTAAATTAGAAACAATTGTACACTGCAAAAGGTTTGCTATTATTTAAAATTCGTTTTTATTAACCCTATACTTAAGTTTAAGTAATTTTATTTATCCATTTTCTCAAGCTCCTCAATTGCAATATGACTTTCTATTTCATTTAAATAAGGTTTGGCGGTAATAAACCCTGGGTTCATTGCACATCTAATAAAATATTCTTTTCCTTTTTTTATATCAATAGTAACAGAATCCGTAGATTCTGTTTTAGCCCAAAAGGTATGCTTTCCAAAATCATATATTTTTAATTCGCATTTTTCTCCATTTCTAGCTCTACAAACAATAGAATCTGTGTCCATTCTAACTTTATACCCTATAAAACTACCTGTTATCATTTTAGGTCTATAAATATACACTTTGGCATAATCAGCACCTTTTGGAAGTCGAGATTTATTATTCTTTTTTGATATAGATTTAAGTTCTGAAATAACTTTTTCATCAAAGTTTCTTAAGATATTTCCTTTTATACGATAACAAGTACTACCCCATTTTTTTGGCCTCTTTAATTCTGTTATTTGAATAATGTTCCCTCCAAATTTTCTTGCCTGAGCTTTAGCGTCATTTATAACTTTATTATAACCACAATCTGATGTAAAACCAGAATCTCCAATTTTAAAAGTTCCAATTAGCATTGAGCCTAATATACTTTCTGTGCTATCTAAAACTATAATTTCTGACTTTGAATCTAATGGTTTAAATGTTGAATTAGAAATAGTATTCCTGATTTTTGGTGAGCAACCCATAATTATTACTCCTAACAAAATTAATATACCGTTTTTCTTCATATTTTTTTTGTGACAAGTACTTATTTTTCTTCAATTTGCTTTAAATGTCTTTCTGTATGAAATAATATAAAATTTAACCAGTCTGTTATTGTCATTTCTCCTAGAAAAGGGTGATTATGGATTCTGTTATCAACAATAAGTTTCTCTGCTTTGATATCCTCTTTTAAAGACTCTCTTAAATGGGTAAAAGCTGAATTAAATTCTGAAAGGTTCTTAAAGTTACCTTTTGGCTGAAGTATATTTGGTGATTTAATTTTTATTTCTCTTTGGTGCACTAAAATATTTTCTAACTTATTTTGCCCAAATAGCTCTTTAGTTATCGATTCCTTATCTGATGGTTTAAGAACAATACCACAAATAACCTTGTCTGTTATATAAATGTGTTCTAAAATCTCTAACACGCTCCACTCTTCGCCTTGTTTTACAGTGAGTTTATCAACTGAATACCCTTTTACAGTTTTAAGTAATGCACTTGTATTCTCTTCTAGTCGCTTTATATACTTTTCCATTTTTATTGTTTTTGTATTACCCACCATTGACACTTTAATATTTAAAATACAATGCTTTTAATGTTCTAAAAGCTTGCCAAAGTATTGGTTTTAAAATCTAACAATTTTGTAAATGTATAAGAACTTTTCCGTTTTGCACTAAAATCAGTATTATGTTTAGGTTGTGTAGACAATTGGCTTTATTTTTAGTTTGTTAACATTAGTTTTTATCAAACTTATTTTTGTTTTTCAAAATATAGCTTTCAATTTTAGGCATATCTCTCATTGCCTTAAACATATATTTTTTATTAATTTCAAATTCTTTTCCTGTCTCAAAGTCTTTCGCTTTATTTAAGATGAAAGTAGTATCATTAATAATTTTTCCGGATTCTTCATACAAATAGTAATTTCCTCTTGAATTGTAAAATATCTGCAGAACAATTTTGTTTTCATCTGTTTTAAAAACGCCTTGACTCCAAATTTCAGCTTTTTTATTTATAAAAATATAATTGTCTTCTGGTCTATTTTTTAAATAACATTCAAAATGTTCGTATGCGCTTTCAATTGTATTATTCTCTTCAAGAGAGCATTTAATTCCATAGTTAAAAGCAGAATTATCTTGCGTTCCCGAAAATGATGATAATTTATTGGCACTTCCATCAGGGTATAATACAATAGGCAAAATTCTTATTTGATTATATTTTTTATTTTTATCTTGGCTGTAACCACCATATTCGTTTCGGTAATAGGGATAGGTTTCATAACTTTTTTCTTGATAATAATATCCGTTTAATTTCAATTCATTAGCAGTCAACCCAATACTGTCTATATTCATTAATTTTTCTCTATTCTTGATTGAAATACAAGACGTAAACATAAGAAATAGTAGAAAATACAATTTTGAATTCATTTTTATAAAATTAAAGCAGAAGGTTAGTATTGGTTTTATTTTGTGAAGCTTAAAAATAAATTGATGGCGTAATAAAAAAGGCATAGAGCTACTTAAATAAACTAGTATAAGACTATAAATAGTATAAAAGGCTTTAGTGAATGGTATAAAGCCTTTTCTGTTACTATAAACTTAATTATAAATAACTCTAAATATAAAACTCATTATAAATTCCTTTTTTCAATTTTCATCAAACTTAGTTTCCTTATTTTTCATAGCCTGTTCCCAACCAGCAGGAAAAATGCCGTGATTATTTTCCTCTATATTTTCTATAATAGTTTTTACTTGGGCTTGTATTTCTAATGGTAAAGTGTAAAACTTTTTATCTACTTGTGTATTTCTTTCATTGTCATGTACTCCGTTTTGGTGTCTTACTGCTATTTTTTCACCTTTATAGTATATCAATATTTTTATTCTTCCATCATCATTATCATTCATACCTTTGGTACCATAAACAACAATTGGATCTACAACACCATCTTTGTTATAATCATCTATTTTAAAGTACTTTGTCCAATGAGAAATTGTATATTCATATGTATCAGGTAGTATGTAATCTTTAAAAGTCCATTTTAGCTTAAAATCATCGTTCTTAAGCAAAAAACAATACCCTTTTAGGGTCTTAAAACATTTATCTAACTCTTCACATTCCGTTTCATTCTCAGTCATTACAATAAAATGCGTCCCTATTTTATCATTAAATTGATAAATTCTATAAATAGGAAAATTTATTTGAAGCTTATCTTTAACATTAGTTGTAAAAACAGAATCAATTTCTTTTTCACTTAGTTGTTTACTTGTAATATTTAAGCTTTGCGCAAGCGTAACATTGCAAATAAAAAGAAACAATACTATTATAATTTTATTCATTTTTTATGGCGATTATTGTGTGTTTTGCAAAATATGCAACTAATTTAAGAACTTAATATTCAACATTTAAAGGCCTACAAATAAGCTTTTACTAACCATATTAATACACCTTAAAAGTTTGGTCTATTTTTCTCATAGCTTTTTTAGACTCTTTACTATTGTCTTTTTCGTCTGTTAAAGAATCTTGAAACACAAGCAAGCTACTTTTTCCATTAGTATCAACTACTTCAAAAATTTCCATTTCTAAATTAACTCCTGTTAATGAAACTAACAAACTCATACCTTCTAAATCATATGAGTTTATTTGTTTAGTTATTTTTTTTGTTGAACAGTTAGACAGTCCAAACTGACTAACCATTCCGTCTACATATTCCTTAACTGATATTGATTTTTTTAGACTTATAATCATAATCTTGAAATCATTACCAGATAAAGTCCAAATATTGCTAGTTGTAGTCAAATCTGCTTCAAAACTATATGTTCTTGGATATTCAAAAGCAATATTGTTATGCGGAAATAATTTCCAATCGTAAACACTAATTATTGTTTCTGAATCTTTAGCTATCCCTTGCCATTTTTTTGACTGATTCTCTACAAAATACTGAATATCATTTTTAGACTTTACCTCTAAAATTAAAGGTGGTTCTTCGTCTTTTGATAAATTAATTACAAAATCTTTAAAGTTAATTTTAGATTCTTTTTTCTTAGAACAAGAGATCTGAAAAAATATAAAAAAGAATGCTATTATAAATATAAACTGATTTTTCATAAGGTTTTAGCTATTGCCTATAATGGTAGTTCATTTTTGTTTTTTATTACTCTACTCCAAAAGCCTTTATTAATAGTAGTTAGTTAAGTCTAAAAGTCAAAGGTATACTAAAAGGTACTCTTACAGGTTTCCCTTTTACTTTCCCCGGAGTCATACGAGGAAGTTTTGTAAAAATTCTTCGCCCTTCCAATTCAAATAAAGGGTGCGGTCCTCTGGTTTTTATGTTTTTTACAAATCCATCTTTATCAATAAGAAACATAATGTTTACTCTACCTTCTATACCTAATTCTTGAGCTTCTTCTGGGTATCTAAAATGTTTAGCAATGTGTTTACCTAGTTTATTTTGAAAACAAGATCTCCTACTACTTATGGCCATATCTTCACAACCAGGAAATACGGGTACATCATCCACAATTACAAAGGGTACATCATTTTCTTCTTTTTCATTTTCTTTTAAATTTTCTTTACTTACCTTAATATCTACAACCTTTAAACGAATAGGTTCTCCTGGGTTAAATTTGGCATACAACACATAACCTGTACTAACAGCCGTATCTTTTAATTGAACTACTTTAAGGGTTGGGAATTTTTTTAGAACCACATCTATTTTTTCTCCAATAAATTTAGTTTCTGGTCTACTAAAAATCTCTGTAGACTCTAGCTCTCCTTTATCATCTGTAAAAAAGTTAAAATATACTTTTCCATTAAAGTTTTGAGAAATAGAATCTTTAGGCATTTTTAAGTTCTCATTAAAAAGCTCTTGTAATTTGTCTGTAAAACAAGTTTTTTGTGCTCCTGCACTAGGCATTATACATTTGCTAAAGTTGGCATAATCAGTAGCCACTTCAAAAGGTCTGTAAGAAGTTATTTCTGCACCATCACCATTAGTCTGGTTGTATTGCGCACTTAATGTGACTGTAAAAAACAAAGTGGCAAAGAACGTGCTATAAGCTATTTTTAATTTCATAATGTTTTATTGTATAGTTAACAACGTAAATATTAAACATTTTTGAGACTAATGTAACCATCAACCTATATTCGTTAGTTTTTAATTCATATTTGGCATTAAACTTTTTCTGCAGAAACTTATAATTTCTAACAAAAAAGATTGCTAATGCTTAATGGCATTAGCAATCTTAAAGTTTACAAGACTAAAAATTTAACTCTTTATGTCCCATTTGCTATAGGCATTGTTGTCTGTAGTATTTCTTATTGCCTTTTAATATATTCATTATAAGCTCTTTTACTTTCAAAAATGGTATCCATTGATACAGTCTCAGCAGATGATTCTGTATAAATTATTAATTCACGTATTTCTCCAGATTTAAAGTTTAAATTTTCAAAGTTTAAAGATGGAGACTTACCATATTTATAAGGTATTAGCTGTATATTGTACAATCCATTGACAATGTTTATTTTAAAATGTCCCTTAGAATCAGTGACTGTTCTAAACTTTCTTTTGTTTTCTTTACTAATAAAAATCACGGAAATACCTCCTTCAGGCCTATCATAATCATACACTTTTCCGGTGATAAGAATAGCTGTTGTATCTGCAATTCTTTTTAAATTATTTTCTTTAATTTCCCCCAAAAAAGATGGTTGAAATTTTGCTATTTTAGCTGAATAAGGCTTTTGCATTATACAAGAATAAAGGCTAATTAATAAAAATGAACCTAAATAAGCAAATCTCAATAAAACCTTTCTTTTTTGAATGTGTTTTTTCATATTACTGGCAACGTCTCGGTTATAATTAGTACGGGAATTAAAAGTAATAAACTTTCGATTAAGCACTTAGCCAAAACTTTTTATTTTGTTTTATCTTTTTCTTTATAAAGCCAAATCAAAAGATTTGGCGGACTTGGTTAAAAGCACTAAACTTTGGGTTAAGCACCAAAACCCGTATTAATTATAGGCATTGTTAGCAACTGGTGCGACACTTTCGAGTAAGCACGTAACTTTGCGTTTTATATTATTTTCCGTCCGAGTTGAAAGTCCATCAACACAGTGATTGCGATCGAGTGAAGTCCACCTGTACAAACTTGCTCAAAATTCCTGTTTATGTTCTTTACAAAACCAATTTGGCTCACAACCAGTAACTTCACAGCCGCCAAGTTTGACTTTTCCTTTTTTCATTTTCCGTATTGTTTTTTCTCTTGGCAACCCATAAAGAATTGGAATAACATTTTTAGTTTTTCCATCTATTGGACATTTTTTAGAGCTAGTCTTTACATGACATTTTCCTGCTGGTAAACCTAGTGTTATTTTGGTTTTCGAATTATTATTAACGATTACGTTTTGAATAGTATCTTTTCCATAACCTATGGCTTCGACCACCAAATCATAATTACCTTCTTTCAATTTCGGAATTTCAAAGGCTCCATTAATATCAGCGGCAGCACCGATTTTAGTACCGCTTATTATTACAGTTGCTCCTGGGACACTAAGCGAATCAAGTTTAAAAATTACTTTCCCACTAACAGACCCAGTTTGGCTAAATCCAGTAAGCACAATTGTAAAAATTAAAACTTGTATTACTTTCTTCATTTTTTTGAGCACTTGTTGCTAACGGTTAGGCTATGATTTCGGTCTGGGAAATCCGTTAGGATTTTTCAAGATTGGAATCGAGCCGGATTAAAAGTACTAAATTTTATTTTTAGAAAAAGGCAAGACTGAATTATAGGTAATGTTAGCTTTAGTTTTTTTATTTACAATCACTTTTTTCCGTTATAATTCGTCTTTGATTTCGCCAATATTCAATGAATTCTTTCGAACGCGTTTTGCTATTATAAAGTACGTCGCCAATCAAGAAATGAAATTTTTGATTATCCCTTTTAACAAAAAGTGTGTCCGAGCATTTATTTTTTTCCAAAAAATCTCCTTTCAGTAAAAAATCGGCAATAAAAGGCTCTGAATAGTCATAATTTTTGCTACCATCTATTTTCCAATACTCATTTTCATGTTCGAGCTGAATATAAGTGAAGCCTTTGTACTGGTTTAGGTCGTTGATAACTCCAGTAATTGGAGTTTCCAAGATAATTGGTTTCGAGTTTTGAAAAATTCCAAAAGATAGGTGTCCAAACCATACTAATAATGAGGCAAATCCAATAAAAGTCATGGATATGATTAAAATTTCACTTCGTTTCATCCTCTTCCTTCAACGATTTTTCAAATTAAAGCTAACGTTTTAGCTATGGTTAGTACGGAAATAGAAAGTCAGAGACTTTCAGTTTAGCACTTAGCCAAAACTTTTAATTTTGTTTTATCTTTTTTTGTTCTAAAGCCAAATCAAAAGATTTGGCGGACTTAGTAAAAATACACTTTCTTCTGAATTAAACACCAAAGCCCGTATTAATTATAGCTTTTGTTGTGCATAGTGCTTTATGTTTTTAAAAATTCAAACAATTCAATATTCCATTCGTCAGCTTTAAAGATTTCATCAAGCAATAATAATCTCAAGTTCTTTTTCGATAAATTATATTCTGGTCTCCAAAATGAATTGTAATCAGTTTTTCCTATTGTTTTGGTTTCCTGAAGATGAATTTTATTTCTTAGTTTTCTTAAGTGATTCAAATCTTTAAAAAATTGATTTTCTTGTTTTAGTATTTTTTTTGTTTCTATTTTTTTAATCATTTGGTCAAAAGTCAATGACTCAAATCCAGAATCAGCATTTTTTTCAAAGAGTTTAGTTTCACTTTTTAATTTTTTTCCGTCAAGTAAAAATTCAGATTTACCAATAGTTTTGAATTCTTTCCAGATAATTTTTTTTCGCAAGTTTTCATTGCAACATATTAAATAAAATATAGCTTCAATAATAGAAGTGCTAATAACTATGAAACTCTTTATTGTTTGAATTTGAAGAACTTCTGAAAGATTTAATTCATTCAATGTTTTTCGTAAATACTGGATGTATTGTATGTTATAACTGATGTTTGCAATAATATATTTCGAATCAGGACATAATTCTTCGTCAATCACATATTTTGAGAAATGATTCTTTATTTTATGTATCGGAATAGGATACCATCTTTCCTCATGTCCACTTCCAATTAATTCACTCATATCAGTTTTTTTGTATTATGCATAACTATAAATAAACGCAATTCATTGCGTTTATTCACCCATATTGGTGTAATAAACGCACATTTCTGTTTTTAGCGCTTAATTTTCTTACAATGTAAAACTTTTTTTTAATGTAGAATTACGGATATGTGTAATTGTATGCTATAACTTTATAAATGGTACTTATTGGGTGTTAATTTGTATTTTTTATCTTAGTTAATACTAAGCATACCACATTATGAAAAACACTAAAGAAAAAGTAAAATGGTATAATTATATTTTTGCTCCTGGAGGCATAATTTTAACCTTACTAGTTGCTAAAATTATATATTGGTTGTTTATGCACAGTTAAAAATGTAACTAATGAACAAAAAAAATATTTTTAGAGTACTACTACTTGTCTCTACAGTTGTATCTTTTTTTTATGTGCCTTGGCCCATTGTAACCGCTTGGCTTAAACCTGTACCAAACACTATACAAGAGCAATTAAACCAAACTATTAATTATGGTTTTGATGGTGTTATACTATACGTAGATGTTGCTGGTAAACCACCTGCTTTTTATGCCGAGGGCTGGCATAATACAGAACAAAAAATTACTGCTAAACCAAATGCTTTTTTTAAAATTGCTAGCATAGACAAATTGTACACTGCTGTTGCCATTACCAAACTCATTGGCAAAAATAAACTAGACTTAAATAAAAGCTTAGCGTATTATTTTCCTGAACTTAATGGTAAAATTGAATATGCAGATAAAATTACTGTAAAAATGATGGTGCAACACCGTAGTGGTATTCCTAATTATACCAATACTCCTAACTTTTGGAACAACCCTACACAAAATGCTGAAGAAGCTCTTGAGTTAGTAAAAGGTTTACCTGCAAGCTTTAAACCCAATACAGATTATGAGTATAGCAACACTAATTACTTGCTACTTTCTATGCTTATTGATAAAACAGCGGGCAAAAGTAAGTTTAACTATATAAAGGAGGTTATTTTAAATCCGTTAGCGCTTAAAAACACCTATGCATCTTTAAAAGATGTTCCCATAGATAACCTAATGAGTGGTTATTACGTAGGCATAAATAATGATATAAAAACTACAAATTATGGTTCTATGATTGCTACTGCAGAAGATGTTGGTATATTTTTACGTGCTTTAAATAATGGTAACTTATTTACTGGTACCGAAAATGAAATTTACGCATCAATATACAAATACAACCACACTGGTCTTATACCGGGTTACCAAAGTATTGCAGAGTACCATAAAAATATAGATGCCGTTGTTGTACAGTTTACAAATACAACAGATTTTAGTGGCTACAACTGGAACTTATCTGAAATATCATACAACAGAATTATTAAAATTATTGAAAAAAATAATAGTAAATAGTCTTACTAAAAATTTAAACAAAAGAGTTTTTACTGCACAATTGCCTAAACCAAATAGCAGGTTGCCTTACCTTTGTAAAAATTAGAATTACTGCATGCAAGTTTTAAAAACTCATTATCACCCAGACATTAAAACACTAGATAACAAATCTGTTTTTACTAGGTTAGCTACCAGAAGTATTGCTATTAAAGGAGCTAATATTTTATTACTATACACAGAAAGATACGAAGATTACAGTTTACCTGGTGGTGGCTTAGATAAGGATGAAGACCAAGTAATTGGTATGATCCGTGAGCTTGTTGAAGAAACTGGAGCCAAAGACATTACAGATATTAAGCCTTTTGGTGCTTATGAAGAATACAGACCTTGGCACAAGCCAGATTATGATATTCAGCACATGATATCATATTGTTACACTTGTACTATTAACCAAGAGTTGGGTGCTTCTAAAATGGAATCTTATGAGATTACAAACGGTATGTCTGCAAAATGGGTTAACATTTTTGATGCTATTAAACACAATGAAAACACAATGGCTACTAGCACTAAAAAAGGTATGTCTATAGAACGCGAAACATTTTTACTAAAACATATTGCTGCGCAACTAATTTAATTTTTACACCTACCCTTTAAGCTCTGTATAATCTTTTAAACCCCATTGGTCTAGACTCCTTAATATTTGTTCTAAGGATTTTCCTCTAGGTGTTAACCCGTACTCTACCTTTGGCGGTACTACCAGATATATTTTTCTAAAAACCAGTTTATCCCTTTGAAATTGTTTTTGAAATTTACACTCACAGTTATGAGTTAACTTACTCCTCTGGAGCGTATGCTAAATAAAATTATATAATGTACTTTTAAAAGCAAAAAACTAGTTATTAAGGTTCTTTGCTTTTTAATGTTTATAGTAGTATTATACTGTATGTATTTAGTAAATTAGTGGCATAAAATAGTTTGTTTAATAACACTATTTATCACTGTAGTTCACTAAGTAAAATTTAATGTTTAGACACCAGAACAAAAACAGAACCTATAAACATAACTTACAAATTGCAACAGTACTGTCATTAGTTGCTGGTATGGTAAATGTTTCTGGTTTTTTACAATTTAAACAATTAACAACAAATGTTACTGGGCACTTTGCGCTATTTATAAATGACCTTACTAATTTTAATTTTTGGAAAGGAACTATTTACTTTTTATATATTTTCTCGTTTCTGTTTGGCTCATTTACCTCTAGCTTTCTTATTGAAAAATACAGAGTAAATAAAAAACTAAATGTTTTTGTAATTCCTACAGTTATAGAGTCTTTAATTTTAATTTCTATTGCCCTTTTTAGCAATTTTATAGAGATAAAATACCCCAATACTATTGCCTGCTTATTACTTTTTGCAATGGGTTTACAAAACTCCTATGTTACTAAAATATCTAATGCCATAGTTAGAACTACACATTTAACAGGTCTTTTTACAGACTTAGGAATAGAAATTTCTCAGTTGTTTTTTATAAAATCTGCACCACATAAGCAAAACCTAAAATCTACTATAAAACTAAGAGTTTATATTATTTTATTCTTTTTTGGAGGCGGACTTATTGGTGGTTTCTTTTTCTCTAAATTAAATTTTAAATTAAATACGCTTATTATTGCTGCAGCTATTTTATTAATTAGTTTGTTTTACGATGATTTTAGGTACAAATTAATTAAAAGGAAAAGAAAATATAATCAAAAGAAAATTGATAATTAAATGGGATTAATTGATCTTATTTTTGGCCGTAAAAAAGTTTTTAACCACCCTTATTTAGGTAATTTTACTAGCCAAAGAATAAAGAGTAATAATTCTCTTAAAACCTATTATTGGATTGGAGACACTTGTTTAGTTAATAATAACGGAGATGAGTTTGCAACATCTCTTTTTATTAATGGTAATACCAATAGCCCATATAATAACCAGTTGAGTTTTATATCTGAATTAGTGCAAAATTGGAAAAACGACTATTTTTTAAAAATTGAAGAAGAAATAAACACTCAAGGTTTTTCAAAAAAAGAAGAATTAAAAAATTGGGAAAATGAGTTTTATCTCTCTGCCATTTACGCTAATAACGCCAAAGCCTTAGATTTTGAATTAACTTTAGAGTCTATACATTTTGAATTAACTTTAAAGTCAACACATAACGTAAATTACCCTACAATAAGCGTAACTGTAAAAAATGCTATTATTAGTAAAGTTGATTTGTATACCTAATTAAAACTATAGCCTTTTTCTTCATCTATCTACAAAACTAAAAACATTCGGGTTAGTATTTTTTATTACATTTGTAGTATGCAACAAGAATTAAAATCAGAAATTACTAAACAACTTATAATAGACAAGGCTTTTAATTTGTTTTATAAAGATGGTTTTAAAACAACTAGTATAGACAAAATAATGAAAGAGACTACCTTGAGTAAAGGTGCTTTTTATCATCATTATAAAAACAAAAAAGAATTAGGTACTGCTGTTATTAGCCTTAAAGTAAAAAAAAGAGTTGTAGATGGTATGATAGCTCCATTGCTAAACTCTGGTAATGCCTTTAAAATTTTAGAGACAGTTTTTATTAATCGTTTAAAGTCTTTTCCCTTTATTGACAAGCAAAATGGTTGCCCAATGAACAATCTTATTAATGAAATAGGAAACACAGAAATTGCATACCAACAGGCATTAAAAGGTATAATTGAAGAATGGAAAACAGCCTTAGTAAATGTAATTGAAAGAGGTAAAAATGAAAAATCTATAAATACAAATATAGACTCTACTGCCGTAGCTATTTATTTAATTAGTGCTTTTGAAGGTATTAGAGGCATTAGAAAATTATATAATGATGACGCTATTTTAAACGAATATATTAAGGGCCTTAAATTGTACTTAAACCAAATAAAAAATTAATTTTTTTACCCAAAAAACATACCGTATAGAATGTTTTTATTTAAAACCCCAATTATGACAAAAAACAGAAGAAATTTTATTAAAAAAGCTACAGCAGCTGGTATAGGTGCGGCAACTATTCCTAATTTGAATTTTGCTTCTTCAGCAAATAAAATAATTACTTATAGTGACGTAAAACCTAAAGTTTTATTTTTTGATGTAAACGAAACATTATTAGACTTAACCGCTATGAAAAATAGTGTTGGTGAAGCCTTAGGAGGTAAAAAGGATTTACTTAAACTATGGTTTACAACAATGCTACAATACTCATTAGTTAGTACCGTTGGCAGGCAATATAATGATTTTGGTATTATAGGAGCAGCTACTTTAGAAATGGTAGCTGCAAATAACAATATTAAACTAACATCAGAAGAAGCAAAAAATGCTATTTTAATTCCAATTAGATCTTTACCTGCACACCCAGAGGTAAAAGAGTCTTTAGAAAGGCTACGTAAGGCTGGTTATAAAATTGTTTCTTTTACAAATTCATCAAACATAGGTGTAAAAACACAATTTAAAAACGCTGGTTTAACTTCGTATTTTGATGACAGATTAAGTATTGAGGATATCGGAAAATTTAAACCACATACAGATGCATACGATTGGGCTGCACGCAAAATGAAAGTTAAACCAGAAGAATGTATGTTAATTGCTGCGCACGGATGGGACATTGCTGGTGCTTTATGGGCAAATTGGAGAGGCGCATTTATAAACAGACCTGGAGCGCAATTGTATCCGCTTGCAGATAAACCAGAAATAAACGAGAATAATTTAAAACTAGTAGCAGATAAACTTATAGCCTTAAAATAAATTATTATGAAAAAACTAAATAACAAAGTAATTATTGTAACCGGATCTTCTAAAGGAATTGGTAAAGAAGTTGCTATTTTATTAGCAAAAAATGGAGCTAAAGTAATTATAAACCATTCTAATAGCGAAAAAGAAGCTAACAACACAGCAACTACTATTAAAGATAATGGCGGGGAAGCAATTGTAATTAAGGCAGATGTAAGCGATAAAAAAGCAGTTACAGAGTTGTTTGATAAATCTTTAGAAGCCTTTGGAAAAATAGATGTATTAATTAATAATGCTGGTACTATGATTTCTAAAAAACTGAAAGATAATTCTCAAGAAGATTTCAATACTCAATTTAATGTAAATGTAAAAGGGATTTTTAATACCCTGCAAGAAGCTGATAGTAAACTAGCAGATAATGGTATTATAATAAATTTTTCTTCTAGTACTACAAAATTAATGCTACCAACTTATGCTCTCTATTCTGCTACAAAAGCAGCTGTGGAACAAATGACACGAGTATTTGCTAAAGAAATTGGCAGAGGTATTTCTGTTAATGCAATTGCCCCAGGAGCAACAGAAACCGAGTTATTTTTAACAGGTAAATCTAAAGAACAAATAGATAAATTAAGCAGTATGAATGCTTTTAACAGACTAGCCAAACCCATAGATATAGCTAGAGTTGTGTTATTTTTAGCGAGTGATGACTCTAAATGGATATCTGGACAAGTGATTGGCGCTAACGGAGCACTGGTTTAACTATAAAACATTAAATCAAAATTACTGTAATAAAAGTTTATGTATGGTTTGTATTAATTTTTAACCCTATATAAAACTAGTCTTTTATATTTGTAAAATTATCTGGTATTATTACTAGTACATTTAAGTTGTCTTTAACTAAATTTAAACTAATGGAATTAAAAAGGTTGTCTTATAAACATAAAAATAGTAAAATAAAATACTATGGAAAAAACTATTTAAGACAGCTTATACCTTTAAGTTTTTATCAAAAAAAGCTACAAAAAAAATTAAATTGTATTAACGATTTAAGTAGTGATGAAATTGAAGAAATTAATGCTAGAGTAAATTATTATAATAAGCTTGAGACTAATAAAGATTTACCTTTAAACATTAAAAAGCTATCAGAATTAGTTTTAAAAAAAGGATATAAAGAATATTATTTTGATGCATTTGAATATACCAGATATTTTAAGCAAACTTTTACAGGTAAGTTTCTTTTTGGAGATATAACTCACATACCAAAACAACCTGCCTTTGTTAAAAGTAGACCAGTTAGTGACAATAACCAGAATTCTATTTTACTTAAATGGAATAAGGTTAGACACTTTATGTTTGTTAAAAATGATAACATACCCTTTGCTAAAAAGAAAAATATTCTAGTTAGTCGTGGTCAAATATTTGAAAAGCATACAAATAGACTTAAGTTTTTGGAAATGTATTTTGATCACCCTATGTGTGATATTGGCATGGTGAATACCAGAAGATGTATTCCTAAATGGAAAGTGGAACGTTTAACAATTTCAGAACATTTACACTATAAGTTTATATTATGTTTAGAAGGCAATGATGTAGCTAGTAACCTTAAATGGGTTATGTCATCTGGTTCCTTAGCTGTTATGCCTAAAGCTAAGTTTGAAACTTGGTTTATGGAAGGTTCGCTTGTGCCAGACTACCATTATGTTGCCATAAAAGAAGATTATTCTGATTTAGAAGAAAAACTGCAATTTTATATAGATAACCCAGATAAGGCACAAGAAATTGTAAAAAATGCAAATGCATACGTGCAAAAATTTAAAAATAAAAAAAGAGAAGATCTAATATCTCTTCTTGTATTGAATAAATATTTTGAGAAAACTAATCAATTATAATTTATTGTTTTAAAATGAAAAACTACAGGGCATTTGAAACAGATAGACTATACATTAAGCCTACTACAGAAGAAGATGCCGAATTTATTTTTCAACTTTTAAATTCACCTAAATGGTTACACTATATTGGTGACCGTAATATTAGCAATATTACTGATGCTAAAACGTATATAAAAGAGAAAATGCTACCTCAGCTATACCAATTGGGGTTCTCTAACTATACTGTTATTAGAAAAGAAGATAATATTAAAATTGGTTCTTGTGGTTTATACAACAGAGACGGTTTGGATGGCATAGATATAGGTTTTGCCTTTTTACCTAAATACGAAAAAAAAGGATATGCATATGAATCTAGTAAAAAATTAAAAGAAGCAGCATTTAATATATTTAATCTTAAAACAATTAGTGCTATAACAACTAAAGATAATTTAGGATCTCAAAATTTGCTGTTAAAATTAGATTTAAAACTAGTGGGGACCACAACCCTACCCAATGATACTGAAGAGCTTTTACTATTTAAATTAGAGGCTTAAAAAAATATAAAAGACTTTAAATACATAATAAATTAGCTAAATTACGTTGTTACTGTAGATTTATAGTGCTAATTTCGCCAGCTAAATCCTATACTAATATTGCTTATTACTGTCTTAAATTAGTAAGTACAAATTAGTATTATTAACTAATACACACCACAAGTTATGCGTTTAGGTTTTATACTACTATTACTTTTTTGTTCTATAAATAGCTTTGCACAACAGCTAAACAAACCTACAGATAGTACTACTATTTGGAAAACATTTAAGTATGATGCTAACTCATCTTGGAGAGGTATAAAACACTCTGTTACTAGACCGTTACACTGGAAAGGTAAAGATTTTGCAAAGTTTGGTAGTTTATTTGTTGGTACTGCTATTATCTCTGCTGCCGACAGACAAACAAGCGATTTTTTTATAAATCAAGAACCACACTTACCACACGCTGTAAAAGAATTTGGTTTTTACTTTGCCAAGCCACAATACTATTTTGCGTTAAATGCAGGTGTTTATGGTGTTGGCTTATTTACTAAAAACGAACAAGTACGTAAAACAGGTGTTTTAATAATATCATCTTCTATTACTGCTGGATATTTACAAATTATGGCACGTTCTGCTTTTGGGCGTGCAAGGCCATATTCTGGTAAAGACCCATATACTTTTAAACCTTTTGAGGGTACAGAAGAATACTTTTCTTTTCCATCTGGACATACCGTTTTAGGGATGACGGTAGCACATTCTGTTGCTAAACAGTTTGATAATACTTGGGCAAAAATTGGTATTTATACTGTTGGTAGTGTGCCAGCAATTTCTAGAATGGTCAATGGATCTCATTGGCTAAGTGATGTTGCCTTTGGTGCTGCTTTTAGCATTTTTGTTGTAGATGGTATTGATAAATTTTTGTTTAAAGAAAAGTTATATGACTACCCAATTAAACCAAAACTAGTTACTTGGAATTTAAAATTTTCTGGTAGTCAAATTGGTATTGTAGGTACTTTTTAAAAAAAATTAAAGCGTTACATTTATATTATTAACCTGTTTTACGGATATTAAATTTAGCTGTAAACAGTGGTTTTATTGCTTTAGATGCGGGTTATCTTTGGGGTATATTAAAAAAGTAATATGCAACAGGAAAACCAAAATAAAGACAATATAAAATACCTCTTATTAAAAACTGCAATAATTGGTGGTGTAATATTATTCTATTTATTCCAATGGTTTGGACCTGGAATTATTCAGAATTACAAACAAAATAAAGAATTTCAAAACATTCATTACGGAGGAGACGAGTCTGAAGTAAATGAGTCTATAGATAACTACAACAAAGCAGTTATGGCACTTAGGCGCTATACAGATAGTGTTACCTCTAAAAATAGTAGTTTGTTTATTTATACCAATGACACTAGTAATGTAGAAGCTATAATTAAACCCAATTTAAACTATGATGTTTTTGATAGTTATGATTTTCAGACTGTAATTAGTAAAAACACTGAAATAACTAATGAGTTAAATAATTTTTTAGAAAATAGAGACTCCCTGGGCTGTAAAGTTATTTTAACAACTAGTAAGACTAATTTCTTTATTAAAAACATAGTCAATACAAAGGAAGAAACAAGTTATATCACCTACTCTAGCTTTTATTACAATCAAAAAGAAAAAGAACAATTAGCCAATTTAATAAATACAAGAAAAAACTATATTTCTGCTTTTAAATCTAAAGAGCAAAAAATAAGCGAGCTAGACAGCCTACAGTCAGGAAAAATTATTTTTTCAGAAACAGAACTACAAAATAAAAAAATTGAATCTGGGCTAAAACTTATTATGGGACCCAGAATTAATTTAAAAGATACAACTCACCTATTCTACTTTACCTCATACAATACAACAATTACTAAAAAACAGCTTACAAGTAAATTAAAAAACTTTACACCTCTATTTTTAAAAAAGCAAGACACTACAAACTGTTTTATTAAAGAAATACCAATAATAAAACCTGTTTACAATGATAATTAAAGCCTTTAAACAATCATTTATCTTGATTTTGTGTTAAATAATCTTAAATATTTTTTCATAACAAAGCAAGTGCTTAGTTTTGTGCTGTAGTTATTTAATAATGGCACGTAAAAAACAATATAACGAAGAAGAAGTAATAAAAAAAGCAATGGGTCTTTTCTGGCGTAATGGCTATGAGGCTACTTCTGTTCGTATGTTAGAAAAAGAAATGGGTATTAACCAATTCTCTATTTACTCTAGTTTTAAAAATAAACAAGGAGTGTTTTTAGAAAGTGTAAAATATTATAAAATTCAAATAAATACCATTAAAGAGAAGCTAAAAACATCTAACAACGGTGTTATTGGTCTTAAGCAATATTTTTATGATTTTATTGAGTTTTCATCAGAAGGTAATTTGCGCAAAGGTTGCTTAGTAACTAATACTGTTAATGAGATTAAACAAGACGCCGAACCTGAAGTAATGACAGAGCTCAAAAAATTTGCAAATGAAATAAGAGATTTATTTGTAAGTAATTTAAAACAGGACGACAAAAAGAAAAAAACTTTAATACAAGAGCAAGCAGATTATCTAATGAATACTCTTTTAGGATTATCTATCTCATCTAAAGTATTTACAAAAAAACAATTAGAAAATATAATAGAAGTTACATTTACAAACCTGTAACGTTTTTTTTGCTTCATAACTAAGCGAGTGCTTAGATATAAATTTAAAATAAAAATTAATAACATAAAATTTAACAATTATGACAACTTTAAAAGTACACAATATGGAATCTGCACCAGAAGCAGCAAAACCATTACTAGAGGCATCTAACAAAGCATACGGAATGATTCCTGGTTTACACGGTGTTTTAGCGGCTGCTCCCGGCCTACTAAAAGCCTACCAAGAGTTACACCAATTATTTACAGAGACATCTTTTAATAATGATGAACTTACTGTTGTATGGCAAACAATTAACGTAGAACACGCTTGTCATTACTGTGTTCCTGCACATACAGGTATAGCAAAAATGATGAAGGTTGATGATGCCATTATTGATGCTCTACGTGATGAAACCCCTCTTGCTGATGCTAAATTAGAAGCATTACGTACAATGACTTTAGCTATAACGCGTAACCGTGGTAATGTTTCTAAAGAAGATTTAGAAGCTTTTTATGCTGCTGGATATGGTGAGCAACAAGTATTAGAAATTATTTTAGGTCTGTCTCAAAAAGTAATTAGCAACTACACAAATCATATTGCTAATACTCCGGTAGATGATGCATTCAAAAAATTTGCTTGGTCTAAAAAATAAAAAATTACCGCAATATGTAGATTTGCTATGAAGAAGATAGCGGTATTTAACCTTCCGTGCCCCCGCGGAAGGTTATTTTTTTTAACTCAAACAAAACACAAATAAGTATGTATAGAGATTTACAATTTGTAATTTTATAAGAGTACTATTTCTGTGTGTATAATAATATAAAGTTTTACAAATAAGTTATGATAAAAGTATCTGTAATGTACCCTAATGGTAAAGACGTTAAGTTTAATACTGAGTATTATAAAACTAAACATTTACCAATGATAGTAGACGCTCTTGGTAGTGCATTAAAAGGATTAGAATTAGACTTAGGAATAGCCAGTAGAGTTCCCGGAGAACCTGCTCCTTATGTAGCTATTGCACATTTAAAGTTTGATGATATTGCTTCTTTTAAAGCATCTTTTGGTCCACATTCTGAAAACTTTGCAGCAGATGTAAAAAACTACAGCAATGTACAAGGAAAATTACAAATTAGTGAACTAGTTACATTTTAAATTATGAATAAAAAAATAAAGATTGATGTTGTTTCTGATGTTGTTTGTCCTTGGTGCGCCATTGGTTACAAACGCTTAGAACAAGCCATAAATGAACTTAATATAGAAGATAAGATAGAGCTAGAATGGCAACCGTTTGAGTTAAACCCAAATATGCCTGCTGAAGGTCAGGATGTAGAAGAACATATTACAGAAAAATATGGTTCTACTCCAGAACAGCAACAAGAGTCACAGGAGCGTATGACAGATTTTGGCGCTGAACTTAATTTTAAGTTTGATTATTTTAAAGGTATGCGTATGGCAAATACGTTTGACGCCCACGTTTTATTAGACTACGCTAAAAAACAAGGCAAACAAACAGCGCTAAAAATGCGATTAATGAATGCTTTTTTTGGTGAACGTAAAGATGTATCTAACAGAGATATTCTAAAAAAAGAACTTGAAACTGTTGGTTTAAATACTACAGAAGCTTTTGCTTTATTAGATAATGAAGAACTAAGAACCAAAGTTAGATCTGAAGAAGATTATTGGAAAAGTTTAGGTGTAAACTCTGTACCAACAGTTGTTTTTAACCGTAAAAGTGCATTAACCGGCGCACAACCTGTAAGTGTGTACAAGCAAGTATTAACGGAATTATTACAATCTTAAACAATGAAAAAATTAAGCTACATAATTGCAATTAGTATTTTATTTATTGCGTGTAAAGAGAAACCAAAAGACAAAGTAAAATCCAATGTTAATAAAACAGAGGCTAGTATATCAAAAGTTACTCAAATAGCAACTTTTAAAGGGCAGCAAGTAACTGGTGTAACTGTAAGCAATAATGGGCGTGTTTTTGTAAATTTCCCCAGATGGAGGAAAGGAGTTCATAATTCTGTAGTAGAAGTAACAAATGGTTCTAACTCGCCTTTTCCTAACAAAGAGTGGAACTCTTGGGAAATTGGAGATACAGTAGAAGCTACTAAATTTGTTGGTGTGCAATCTGTAGTTGTTTATGATAACCTTATTTATGTTTTAGATACTAGAAGTCCTCTTTTTCAAGAAGTACTAGATGCACCTAGGATCTTTGTATTTAATATAGACTCCAAAACATTAGAGCATACTTACATTTTGGATAAAGGCACTTATCACGCTAATTCTTATATTAATGATTTACGACTAGATAAAAAGAATAACAAAATTTACTTTACAGATTCTGGTAATTCTGGACTCGTAATTTTAGATTTAAATACTGAGAAATTTACTAGAGTTTTAGACAATCACTCTTCTACCGAGGCAGAAGTTAGCTTTTTAACTTTTGATGATAAAAAATGGACAAATTCTGTAAATTCTGACGGGATTGCTTTAGATACTAAAAATGATAAATTATACTACCATGCACTTACAGGTTATAGTTTATATAGCATACCTACTGCTTCACTAATTTTAAAAGATAGTGTTGCTTTAGAAAAAGAAGTAACTTTTGAAGCTAAAACATCTGCTCCTGACGGAATGATTTTTGACCAAAATGGAAACTTATATTACGCAGATTTAGAACACAATAAAATTATGTATCGTAAACCAGACGGTAGCACACATACTTTGCTTAAGGGTGATGCTGTAAAATGGGCAGACACCTTTAGTATATACAATGGATATTTATATTATACCAACTCTAGAATAAATGAGGTAACCGCAAATATTTCTGATATGGAGTTTACAGTTAATAAAATTGAATTAGCAAAAAACTAATTATGAAATTTACTTTAGCTTTTGATGTTTACGGCACTCTTATAAATACATCTGCTGTACTTGCTTCACTAGAAAAACTAATTGACAAAAATGTAGCTAAATCTTTTATGGATACCTGGCGAGACAAGCAATTAGAGTATTCTTTTAGGCGTGGATTAATGAATAAGTATACTGATTTTTCTGTATGTACAGACAACGCACTTAACTACGCTTGTAAAAAGTTTGCAATAGACTTAAGTTGTGACCAAAAAAAAGCACTATTAAACGAGTATAAAACATTACCTGTTTTTGATGATGTTGCAAATGGTTTAGAGGAGTTAAAAAATGCTGGTCATCGTTTATTTGCTTTTTCTAATGGTAGTAAAGAGGCTGTTACAAAATTACTTACCACCGCTAATATTATTCATTATTTTGAAGCTGTAATTAGTGTAGAAAATGTACAAATGTTTAAGCCTAGCCCTATTGTGTATGACTACTTTTTAGAAACTACAAACTCTAAAAAAGAGGAAAGCTGGTTAATATCTAGCAATAATTTTGATGTTATTGGCTCTAAAATGTTTGGTATGCATTCTGCTTGGGTACAACGTACGCCAGATGCTATTATGGATCCTTGGGGAATAGAGCCTACAACAGTAATACATAAGTTAACAGATTTAGCTAAAAATTTATAGCCTTTAAAGTAACACTCTAGATATTGTTTTTAGGGTGTTTTTTTATAAACATACACTACCTATAATTGTAATATTATAAACCTAATAGTTTGTATACATTTAGCTAACATTATAGGTAAAATAGCTAAAAACAATTAGACTATCTTTGTCTGCAATGCAAAAAAAGATTACCTCTTATTTAAAAACCATTGAACTCTTTTTAAAAGGGTCTAGCTTTTATAGAGGCATTGTACTAACTATATCTGTTGTTATTCCTTTAGTATTTTTTTACGCAATTGGACAAATGGAATACGCGCCATCAATTGTTTTAGGTGCTTTTTTAAATGCGCCAAGTGATGTTCCTGGTAGTTTAAAACGTAAAATAAACGGCATTTTAATTGGCATAGTACTAACAATGTTAGTTACTACTATTATACTTTTTACAAAACCTATTTTTGTAGTACTGCTTATTTCTATTGCAATATTAAGTTTTATAATTGCTTTAATTTCTGCTTACGGTTTTAGAGCTTCTTTGGTCTCTTTTTCTGGTTTACTTGCTATTGTTTTAGGATTGGCTGTTAAAAAACCAGAAGCTAGTGAAATTTGGCAACACGTTGGTTTACTTGGCATTGGTGGATTATGGTATTTATTTGTATCCTTAATTTCTGGGTGGATTTCTCCTAAAAAAGATGTAGATCAGTTATTATCAGACACTTCTGCGCTTACCGGTAAGTATTTAAAAATAAGAGCCAAACTTTTAACTAAGCCTGCAAAAAGAGATAAATTCTCTACAAAAGCACTTGTTATACAAACACAGATAAGTGAAAAACACGAAACGCTAAGAGAGCTTTTATTAAAAGATCGTAAGCGTTCTGGCAGGTCTTTATCAAACGAAAAAAGATTACTAATTTTTATTTCGCTGGTAGACATTTTTGAACTTGCTCTTGCTAATAATCTAGATTATTCTAAAATAGATTCTCTTTTTGAGCTTCAAAAACATCATATTAAGTCGTTTAAAAAAATGAATAAAGTAATGGGAAATCATCTTATTACATTATCAGAACTACTACTTAAAAAAGATAAGTTACCAGAGATAGCCATATTAAATAAAACTTTTAAGGAGTGTAACAAGTCTATAAATGCTTTTGTGGCAGAGGTAAAATTGCCAAAAGCTAGAGACGGTGCTATTACATTACGTAATTTATACGATTACCAAAAACAACTTTTAGCAGAAATTAAAGCTATTAGACGTGTATTAAGCAACTCAGAAAATGCTGATAAGGTTTTACCAAAAACACAAGAATCTAAAAAGTTTTTAACGCTGCAAGAGTACAAATTTAATATTCTTTTACAGCATTTTAGTTTTAAATCTCCAATGTTAAGGCACGCTCTGCGCTTGTCTTTAGCTATTGTTTTTGGTTTTTTAATTGGTAGTATTTTAGATCTAAAAAATGCCTATTGGATAGTGCTTACCATAATTGTAATTATGAGACCCAATTATGGGTTAACCAAAGAGCGCTCTAAAAACCGAATTATAGGAACTATAATTGGAGCTGTAATTGCAACAATTATAATACTTATTACACAGAATACTGTAGTTTATATGGTATTGGCAGTTATTTCACTAACCTTTGCCTTTTCATTAATACAGCAGAGTTACAAAGCTGGGGCAGCTTTTATTACTTTAAACATTGTTTTTGTATATGCATTATTAGACCCCAACGCTTTTTCTGTAATTCAGTACCGCGTAATAGATACTGTTATTGGGGCTGGCATTGCTTTACTTGCAAATTATGTTGTTTTTCCTAGTTGGGAGTATAAAAACTTAGATACTGTAATTTTAAAAGTAATATTGTCTAATAGAGATTATTTAGAGGCAACAAAAAAGTTATATCAAAATAAAGAAACCAACACTTTAGAATATAAAGTTTATAGAAAAGAAGCTTTTTTGGCTATGAGTAATTTAAATGCTGCTTTCCAAAGGTTAACACAAGATCCAAAATCTAAACAAAAAGAATCTGTTTTAATTTATGACATTGTTACGCTTAACCATACAATGTTATCTGCTATTGCGTCTATAGGAAGTTATATTTTAAACCACAAGACTACTCCTGCTTCTAAGGAGTTTGATATTATTGTTTCTAGTATAAATACTTCATTAAAAAATTCGGCTTTAACATTAGAAAAAGTAAACTTTACTGCAGTTGAAGAAGAGTTACAAGTAGACAAAGCACAACAAAAACTTATTAAAGATTTTGATGCCTTAGCCTTAGCTAGAGATAAAGATATTGAAGCCGGAAAAACAGAAATAGATAAAGACACTTTGCTAAATCTACAAGAGTCCCACTTAATATCTAACCAATTGGTTTGGTTAAAAACACTGTCTGAAAATCTAAGAAAGGTTACCATAAAATATACAGACGTTTTTAAATAGAGCTAAAATTGTCTACTTTTAAATAAAATACAAGTGTAATTAATTTAGACTCTATGAAAAAAATTGTTATTACTCTTTTAGCTATACTACTTACCAACACTATTTATTCTCAAACAAAAATTGATTTAAATAAAGTTCTTTGGCAAAAAGTAAAAAGTTGTTATTCTAATTTTCAGGATCTAAATAAAGAAGAGAAAAAGAATTTAGATATTATAGATGATGCTAAAAATGGTTACTTAGAAATTTGCGGTACCTACCCTACTTGTGGTTGCTACTGTAGTGCCATAGTTGCAGCTTACAAAGACTCTAATAAAAACTACACATTTCTGCAAACAAATGAAGAAACTTGTAACTGGACAAAAAGTGTAAGCTCTAATCAAGAAATATCTTCAATTTTACCAGATAATTTTGGCTTTAATAGTTTTTCTTCTGCTCAAATAATTCCTTTTTTAAAAAGTCCTGCTTTTTATTTAAACTTTACCATACCAAGAGAAGGTACAGATACCAAAGTTACACCAGAACTTATACCTTTTGGGTTAAACGTAGATAAAAAAAGTGCTTGGGTATTTAATTACGATCAAAACAATGCTAATCCAAAATCTATATCTACAATTAAAGAGATTGTAAATAGTATTAAAAATGATGAAACATTAGACCACCTAATATTAGGTACTTTAGACAGTATAGATGTACACGATCTAAAAATTATTAAAACTAGTATAACAAACAAAAGTTTTTCTAACACCAAAGAACTTTCTTCTACACTTGAAGAGTTAAAAAATGTTTATCAATCTTATTTAAGTATAAAACACAGTTATATAATTTTAGGTTGGGATAAAGAAAAAGCTGCATTTTATATAAAAGAAAAGGGAGACAAACCTAAAACTATTACGTTTAAAAACTTTTTACTACACGCAAACTACTGGGAACCTATTTGTTAAAATCCTGTTTAAACTACACTTCTCATTTTTATATATCTAGAATTATAGATATATTTGAAATATGAATGTAAAATTAGCCACAGAAATAGGTAAATGCTTATCTAACCAAACCAGAGTTCAAATTATGGAGTGGTTAAAAAAACCTGAAGCTAATTTTCCACCTCACGAAACCTTAAAACATTTTAATGACGGGGTTTGTGTAACTTATATTCAAGAAAAATCTGGATTATCTCAATCTACAATATCTACCTATTTAACAAATATGGAAAAATGTGGGTTGTTAATACTTACCAAGCACGGTAAATGGGCTTATTTTAAGCGTAATGAAAAAACTGTTAAAGAGTATACTAACTTTATTAGTTAGTATTTTTTTACTTTATCATATAGACATATATAGATATAACAATATATAAAATGAAATTAACAATAGATATATTAGGTTGGTCAGGATCTGTATTAATTATTTTAGCTTATGCACTTACCCTTATAGAGAATGTAAAGTATTTAGACTACGGTAAGTATCTTAATTTAATAGGCGGACTTTTTATTGCTCTAAACTGTTACTATTACAATGCAATTCCGCCATTTGTAACTAATTTATTATGGAGCATAATAGCTACATTAACAATTTACAAAAAACGAAAAAGCAATACGCACAGACAAAAAAGAAATGTGTAATTATAAATATATTGATATGAAAATTCTAATTATTGGTGGTAACGGAACAATTGGTAAAAAAGTAACAACACACTTTAAAAATGAAGCAGAGGTACTTGTTGCAGGTAGAACAAGTGGTGATATAACTGTTGATATTGCCAATAGCAACTCTATAAAAGAAATGTTTGCTAAAATAGGAAAACTAGATGCTATAATATCTATTGCAGGTGAAGCCAAATGGGATACATTTAATAACTTAACCGAAGAGGATTACCATATTGGACTTAATAGCAAACTAATGGGACAAGTAAACCTTGTACGTATAGGTAAAAGCTATTTAAATAAAAATGGCTCTATTACCTTAACCACAGGTATTTTAGCAGATGATCCTATAGCTAAAACAACCAGTGCAGCTATGGTTAACGGAGCTATACATAGCTTTGTTATGGCTGTAGCATTAGAAATAGAGAACGGAATAAGAGTTAATGCCGTGTCTGCTAATGTTGTAGAAGATGCTTATGAAAAGTACAAAGATTTTTTTCCTGGTAATATGCCAATATCTATGAACAAGTTAGTTGGTGCTTATGTTAGGAGCGTAAAAGGAAAACGTAATGGTGAAATTATAAGACTTTATAATTAAGGTTAAAAAAAGACATAAAACTCAGGGCTTTTATTACTTTTGTACCTCCTTAATATGGGACAGTAAAAAACACAAACCATTACATTATGAAAAAATTACTATTACTTTTTGCTATTTTTAGCTTAGTTAGTTGTGCAGAGTTACAACAAGTAGTTAATCAATTACCACAAAGCGGAGCTGTATTAAGCAACCAAGAAATTGCAAATGGCTTAACCGCAGCACTTAACCAAGGTGTACAAAAACAAGTTAGCAAGCTTACTCTTAAAGATGGCTACTATAAAAATGAACTTGTAAAAATATTACTACCAGAAGAATTACAAAAAGTAGATAACACTTTACGTAAAATTGGGTTAGGTAATTTAGCAGACGAAGGTTTAAAAGCTATTAACAGAGCTGCAGAAGATGCTGTTGGTGAGGCTACTCCTATTTTTGTAAACGCGATAACAAATATGAGCTTTACAGATGCTAAAAATATATTAGTTGGTTCTGATAATGCTGCTACACAATATTTAACTACAAATACAGAAACGGCATTATACAATAAATTTAATCCTGTAATTAAAAGCTCTTTTTCTAAAGTTGGTGCAGATAAAATCTGGACACAATTAATTACTAAATACAACAACATACCATTGGTACAACCTGTAAATCCAGATTTAACAGACTATGTTACACAACAAGCTTTAGAAGGTGTATTTACAATGATTGCTGTTGAAGAAAAAGAAATAAGAAACAAAGTGTCTTCTAGGTCTACAGATCTTCTTAAAAAAGTATTTGCCCTACAAGATTAAAAATATTACTAATTTTTTTTACTCTTTTACAATAATCTAAAAATAAGGACGTTATCTAAATATGAAACGCGTTATCTAACTTATTATTAATGTTTAGTTAACCGTGGATATTACAAAATTTTCGATTTTTGTAAAAAAATTGAGTTAGTATTTTTTTGAGTTAGTTAGTTTAAAACCGGTGGGAGCACCGGTTTTTGTTTTTTATAGCATTTTGTATTTAAAATGATGCTATATATTTTATAACTTTTTCATTAAAAACGTCTGGTTGCTCTACATTTACTACGTGTCCACAGTCTTCAATTACTACCAGTTCCGATGACTTATGCTGCTGTACTACTTTTCTTATTGATGGTAAAAACATATAATCTTCTTGCCCCATAATGTATAACGCAGGTATTTTTATATCTTTTGTTCTAAAAAAACGCAACAACGGATTTATGTCTGCCGTAAGCTTAAACCAACGTATAAATTCTTTTTGGTATAATTTCTTAGCTTCACGTACAAAAAGAGATCTAGACTCTTTATGGTTCTTATTAGGCATTATTACAAACGCAAAAAACTTGTACAACCATAAATAAGGAACAACAGATTTAAAAATGGTTCCTAAACGCATTAATACTTGCGATCTAAAGTTTAATTTTAGTATTGCACCTCCCAATACCATACTCTCTACCTTTTCTGGATAGTTTTCTGCTAAGTTTCTAATTAAAATTGTACCTAATGATATACCTATGAAGTGCGATTTTTCAACTTTTTCAAACTCTAGTACCTGTACAATATCTTCAGTTAAAAAATTAAAGGTGTACTTTTTATCATACACATCTTTAAAACTGTGTTTAGAACCACCGTGACCTCTAAGGTCTATAAGTAGTATATTAAACTCACTCCTAAATGCTCTTACTTGTTTAAACCAGATAGAAGAACTACCTCCTGCTCCGTGAATAAACGTAACCCATTTCTCAGAAGTTTTGTGTCTATAAGTTGTATAATTAAGCAATATATTTTTGTATTGATTGATGATGCTTTAAGCACGTAAAAATAGGAATTTTATATGTTGATTGTATCACAATGTTAGGATTTTCAGAAATTAAAGTTAAAAAAAAGATAAATAACCTATTTATTAGCTGTACACCACTTTTCCAGTGAACCAAAACCCCTAATTGAAACGTATCTTTGTAAAGAACAAAACATTAGCTATGAAAAATCAATATTGCAAAGTAGGCACAACTACTCCTTTAACTAACGAAGAAAATATGGTTTCTCTTCTAGAACGCAGATACAATTCTTTTGTAGAAATGGCTGCTCAGATAGGAAATAGTAACACTAAGTTGGCAGAGTTTTTACAAGTAAAGGCTGTTAAAACAAGGAGAACTTTAGAGAAATTAGTTTAATTTTTCTAACTCTACTTTCATTTGCTGTTGTAACTCTAGAGCTTTTTTTGCAGCGCTATCGGCAAAATTTAAATCGGCGCCAGCATAAATTATACCTCTAGATGAGTTTATTAATAAACCTACATTAGAACTCATCCCATAAGTACAAACATCAGCAAGGTTACCTCCTTGTGCCCCTACTCCTGGTACTAACAAAAAACTGTCAGGTATTATTTGTCTAATTTCAGATAAATATTCTGCTTTAGTTGCCCCAACAACATACATTAAGTTTTTAGCCCCTTTATATGTTTTAGAGGTCTCTAATACTTGTTTATATAACTCTTTACCATCTACAAGCTTTGTTTGGTAGTCAAAAGCACCTGCGTTAGATGTTAAAGCTAATAATATTGTATGCTTGTCTGTAAAGGCTAAAAAAGGCTCTACAGAGTCTTTTCCCATATAAGGCGCAATAGTTACCGAGTCAAACCCTAAGTCCTCAAAAAAAGCTTTAGCATACATTGTAGAGGTATTTCCTATGTCTCCGCGTTTAGCATCTGCTATAGTAAAAATTTCTGGGTAGTTGGTATTAAGGTATTTTATTGTTTTTTCTAAAGCCATCCAACCTTTTATACCATATGCTTCATAAAAAGCTGTATTTGGTTTGTAGGCAACACATAAATGGTGCGTAGCATCTATAATTTCTTTGTTAAAAGCAAAAATAGGATCTTCTTCTTTTAATAAATGCTGCGGAATTTTAGTTAAGTCTACATCTAAACCTATGCACAAAAAAGATTTTTTTTTATGTATTTGTGCTACTAACTGTTCTGTTGTCATTTTGTGTTTTTTTTGACTTTAGTGTATAAAAAAAGATTTTGTAATTGATTTTTTTTGAATCTGAACTTCTTCATTCTTCAATATATCAACGTACAAAATCTCTTCTTTTTATTAGAATTATGTTTTATTAGAAAATTTCAGATGCTTCTTTTAATTTCTCTGTATTTTCTACCAGTCTTAATTCATCTATAATTTTTTGAATATCACCATTTATAATATTCTGCAAATCGTAAAGAGTTAAACCAATTCTGTGGTCTGTAACTCTACCTTGTGGGTAGTTGTAAGTTCTAATTTTTGCAGAACGGTCTCCACTACTAACTTGTGAGTTACGTTTAGCCGCATCCTCTTCTTGCTTTTTAGCCAATTCTAAATCATACAATCTAGAACGTAATACTCTAAATGCTTTTTCTTTGTTTTTGTGTTGTGATTTTTGATCTTGACACTGCGCAACTAAACCTGTTGGCACGTGAGTTAAACGTACTGCAGAATAAGTTGTGTTTACAGACTGCCCACCTGGTCCAGAAGAACAAAAGAAATCTATACGTACATCTTTAGGATCTATTTGCACATCAAAATCTTCAGCTTCTGGTAGTACCATTACTGTTGCTGCACTTGTATGCACTCTACCTTGAGTTTCTGTTTGTGGCACACGTTGTACACGGTGTACACCAGCTTCAAACTTTAATGTACCGTAAACCTCATCACCTGTAACTTCAAACTGAATTTCTTTATAACCACCACTGGTACCATCACTTAAATCTATAACATTGGTTTTCCAACCTTTAGACTCACAATACTTAGTGTACATTCTAAACAAATCTCCTGCAAAAATACTAGCTTCATCTCCACCAGTACCTGCTCTTACCTCTACCACAACATTTTTAGAATCTTCTGGGTCTTTTGGTATAAGCAATAGTTTAATTTCTTCTTCTAACGGAGGTAAACCTGCTTTAGCTTCTTCAAGCTGCATTTTAGCCATTTCTACCATTTCAGCATCACTTCCGTCTGCTATAATTTCGTTAGCTTCTTCTATATTGTTTGTGTACTCAAGATAAATATCTCTTTTGTCACATAACTTCTTAAGATCTTTGTATTCTCTGTTGAGCTCTACATAGCGTTTTTGATCTGATATAATATCTGGTTGGATAATTAAATCCGAAACCTCATCAAAACGTTGTTTTACTATATTTAATTTGTCAATCATAATCCGTGCTTCGCTTGGACTGCGAATTTACGATATTTTTAAAGATTTATAAACAACAAAACAGTGTTGACAATAAAAAAGAGCTTTTTACTACTTCATATTTACAAAAGTAGCACCCAAACTAACTATAAAAGAGTCTAGTCCGTTGTCTCTATTATACATTGTACCTCTTACATCTACAGCTTTTAAACCAAAACCAAAAACCTTCTGTTTTGCAAAAATATCTTTGTAACGCAATCCGGCACCGTATTGATGAGATACAAACTTACTTAAGTCATAATCTGATGTATAATAATCTAAAGTAGATACAGCTGCTTCTTTTTCATAAAAATAATCTGCGGCCGTTTGGTTGTAAAATCTATATGTAGGATATAATGTAAAGGCATTATTTAACTTTATAGGCAACTCTATACTTGCTGTATTAGAGCTTACTCCCCAATCATCTGTATAAAAACGATAGTAAGTACGTACTATTAATGCATCATTTACATAATAATTTAAACGACCTCCTATTGGAATTTTAACTCTATTGTCTGGTAAAATTTCTACATCATCAGCTAATTGAAAATCATCTATAAAAAAATTATTTACATCTCCAAAATACACCCTTTGAAAAGGTGTACTTAATAATCCGCTTTGTACAATAACATCTGCAAATAAAGAGCCTTGCACTTTTTTACCTAGTATTTGAGATAAACCTAAAGAAACAGAATAGGTATTTCTGTTTTTATCTGTAAATGCTGTAAAATTAGGGTTGTATGTACCTGTGCCTGTTATTCTATTATCAAAAAAACCAGTTCTTAATTCCGTCGGATATTGAGGTTTCCAAGTATCTAAATATACTTGTCCAGAGAATGATAATTCTGTATTTTTCTCGTTGAATAAATATGCATAACTAACTCCTAAACCTAAAGAACTATAATCATACTCCTTGGCAGCGTAAAAGTTTGCGCCTACAATTTGGTTTCGGTCTTTAGAACTATGCTCATAACCTGCTTTAATGTGTACCAATTTATCACTTTTAGATGCACCAGATGATGCGCTAAAAGGACTTGCTTTTTTTGTTACATCGACATCAAAAGGGTTTACGTTACTAGAGGAAGCAGACGTATACGCAGATATACCAACATCTACAGTAAGTACGTCATCATTATTTAGAGGCATTTTTACAACAATTGTAGATGTTACGTCTGTTAATTCTTGTGTACCTTCGCCACCACTTACAGCTGCATTATCACCGTCTTGGTCATAATAACTAAAAAGTAAATCTACTTCTGTCTCTTCTAAAACGCGCTTAGTATAAGTAGCTTCTTCTGTTTCTTGCGCATAAAAAACAACAGAAAACAACATAGCCATTAGTATAAAAACCTTTTGCATTACTTTAATTTTTATTAGTTACAGCCACAGCCACCACCGGTTTTACCGCCATTAGCCCCTGAAGCAGACTCCCTGTAAACCTGAAAATTAGTTTCGTAACGTTCTATGTTTTTTGCCGCCAAGGTCATTTCTTCATCATTAAGATATACCTTATCATACCCTTTTACGGTAACGCAAGATGTTGCAGAAAGTGCTAAACAAAAAAGAATGAATAATTTTTTCATACTTTAAATTTAATAATTATTCTGAAAAGCAATGCCTTTACTTTTATGTATTTGGTTGTTCTGGTCTACAATTATGACTTCTACACCTTTTAGTTGCTCTATTACAGATAAGCCAGTTTCTACTCCCATTACAAATATTGATGTTGCAAGTGCGTCACACAGTTCTGCTTTTTTAGCAAAAATAGAAACACTTTTTACGCCCTTAGAAGGCCAACCGGTTCTAGGATCTATAATATGCGAGTACTTTTCTCCTTTAAAAATGATATATTTTTCATAATTACCAGATGTTGCCACGGATGACTCTACAATTGGTAACCAAGAAAATATTTTATCTGCATCTAACGGATTACTAATACCTACCAACCATTTTTTACCACTAACTTGCGTTCCCCAAGTTGTTAAATCTCCAGATGCGTTAATTATACCACCAACAACACCTTTGCCAATCATTAGCTCTTTTACTTTATCTGCTGCAAAGCCTTTACCTATAGCTCCAAAGCCTATTTTCATTCCTTTTTTTGATAAAAAAATGGTTTGCTTTTCTTTATCTAAAATAATATTTTGGTAACCTACATTTGCAATTGAGTTTGCAACCTGAGAGTCTGTAGGCAAATACTCCGTATTTATATTAAATTTCCAAACATTGTCTAAAGCCGCATATGTAATATCAAAAGCGCCATCTGTAACCTTAGATATTTGCATAGCACGCTCTACCAAACCAAAAAGCTCTGGTGCCACTTTAACAGGAGCAATACCTGCATTTTTATTTACTTGTGTAGTTTGGGAATTTGCATCCCAAGAGGAAATAATTTTTTCTACTCTTTTTACCTCTGCAATACATTCATCTATATATGCATTTGCTGTAGCTGTTTCTTTTGCTACTATGGTAAAATCAAATCTATTGCCCATTAATTTTACAGTTCTGTGGGCAGTAATATGCTTTTCTTGTGCAACTGTAAGCATAAAGAAAAAACAAAACAGGGGGAATACTAATTTTTTCACTTAACAAAAGTAGTCAAATGCGCTATATATTTTAATGGAGAAACGTTTTTATATCCCGTTTTACCTAAAATATTTTTATCTGCATCTAAAAGTAGTACTAACGGAAAAAAACCTTGTTGGTTATAGGTATCTGCTAACTCTTTGTTAGCTAATTCTATATCTTTAGCTAATCTATTTTTCTTTTTTCTAGGAAAATCTGCTCTGTAAAGAACTAAATGTTCTTCTGCATATTTTTTAAATTCTGATGATTTCCAAATTTCAGTATCTAACTTTATACAAGGCGCGCACCAGTCTGAACCCGAGAAAACCAATAATACTTGCTTCTGCTCTTCTTTTGCTTTTTTTACTGCATCAGAAAAACTAGTACTCCACTCTTGTGCTGTTATTATTCCAGAAAATAATAAGCTAAAGACTAATATTAAATTTTTCATATCAATTTAAAAACAAAAATATTGCCAAACTACTCAAATACACGTAGCATAGTACCAGTAAGTGCTATTTGGTACACTTTTAATGGTTTTGCTGCTTTACTATCTACTTGGTTTAAAGGCTCACCAGTTTGACTAAATCTAGAGCCGTGAACGTCACAATAAAAAATACCACCATCTACATCTGCAAAACGTATTTGGTCATAATTTTCGTGACTACAAATTTGAGTAGCAGCTACAAACTCACCTTCTAAATTTTTAACCACAACAACATCATTCTTCAAAATAAAACCTCCATTGTTTTGTAAATTAGAAGCTTCACTAGACTCCAAATCTATTGTAAAATCTACATTAGTAGGTACTTCTTTCTTATCTCCTTCTTCACTGTCGCTATCACTAGAACACCCACCTAAACAAGGAAACGTTAAAGCAAAAGCCGCACCTGCTCCTAAGGTTCTTAAAAACTGTTTTCTTTCCATAATTAGTTGTTTTATAAATACAACGATTAAAAGGTGAAAATTGTTGTTAGTTAGTACTCAAAAGTTCCATACTCACTAGTAATAGTCAATTTTTTAGTTGCACTAGCCTCTACTTTACCAACTATTTTAGCATCTACACCAAAACTTTTAGAAATAGCAATTAAGTCTTCTGCTACTGCAGGGTTTACGTACAACTCCATACGGTGACCACAATTAAAAACTTGGTACATTTCTTTCCAATCTGTTTTAGACTGTTCTTGTATTAATTTAAATAAAGGTGGCACAGGAAAAAGGTTGTCTTTTACAATGTGTAAATTATCTACAAAGTGTAAAATTTTTGTTTGTGCTCCTCCACTACAATGCACCATACCGTGTATGTCTGCTGCATTATACTTTTCTAATATTTTTTTAATAATAGGTGCATACGTTCTAGTTGGTGACAATACCAATTTACCTGCATCTATTGGAGAGTTTTCTACAGCATCTGTTAATTTAACAGCGCCAGAATATACCAAATCTTCAGGTACAGCAGCATCAAAACTCTCTGGGTATTTTTCTGCTAAGTATTTAGAAAACACATCGTGTCTTGCAGAGGTAAGTCCGTTACTTCCCATACCACCATTATACTCGGTTTCATATGTTGCTTGTCCAAAAGACTCTAAACCTACAATAACATCGCCATCTTTAATGTTGGCATTATCTATAACATCTTTTTTATTAAGCCTTGCTGTTACAGTAGAGTCTACAATTATTGTACGTACCAAATCACCTACATCTGCCGTTTCACCACCTGTAGAATGTATTACTATTCCGTGATTTTTTAAATCTTCAATAAGTTCTTCTGTACCATTTATAATAGCAGACAAAACTTCTCCTGGAATTAAATTCTTATTTCTTCCTATGGTAGAAGATAACATTATATTATCTGTTGCTCCAACACATACAAGGTCATCAATATTCATAATTAAAGCATCTTGCGCTATGCCTTTCCAAACAGAAATATCTCCTGTTTCTTTCCAATACATATATGCTAAAGACGATTTTGTACCTGCACCATCTGCGTGCATTACCAAGCAGTGCTCTTTATCGCCAGTTAAGTAATCTGGAACAATTTTACAAAACGCTTTAGGAAAAAGACCTTTATCTATATTCTTAATTGCATTATGTACATCTTCTTTAGATGCAGAAACTCCTCTTTGGTTATATCTTTCGCTATTAGATGAACTCATACTTTTTTGCTTTGACGCAAAAATAATGTAATCCATAAAATTAGCAGCAATAAACTTTGGTAGATATCAACAAAGATAGTTTATAACCTTAAAAAGTTAAACAACTACTTGCTTGTTAGCGGCTTTTAAATTCTTTTTGGCCGTTCTATTTTTTAAAATACCATTTGCAATTACTGTTATCAAAATAATAAATGCTCCTAAATAAAACATAGGGTCCATTTTTTCACTATCTCCAAAAATTATAAACGCTAATAAAATACCGTAAACAGGCTCTAGGTTTGTAGTTAGCATTACAGTGTACGGACTTAAAAATTTCATTATTTTAACCGATGCAATAAATGCGTAAGCTGTACAAAATGATGCTAGTATTAGAATGTAAATCCAATCTGATGTTGATAGTTTAAAACTTACTTGTTCTAAATTACCTTGAAAAAGCATATAAATTGATAAAAACACTACACCTGCTCCAAGCTCATAAAAAGAAATAATTGAAGGTTTGTGCTCTTTAATAAGTTTACCATTCATTAAAGAAAAAACTGTGGCTAAAAATGCAGAAATTAATGCCAGTATAATACCTTCTTTATATGATGCATCAATATTAAATATTAAGCCTAAACCGCCAATAACCACAAGTCCAAAAACAATCTCATACCAAATAACTTTACGTTTATACCAAATTGGTTCTAAAATAGCTGCAAAAAATGCCCCAGAAGAAATTGTTGCTAATGTTACTGATACATTAGAGACTTTTATAGAGGAAAAAAAAGTTACCCAATGCAAGGCTATTATTACACCAGTACCAAGCAGTAACAATAATGTTTTGCGACTAACTTTTAATCTGTTTTTACGTACCAATATAAATAGCAGCACAAAAATAGCTGCAAAAAACATACGATACCAAACTAATGGTAGCGCGTCTATAGTTATTAATTTACCTAATACAGCTGTAAAGCCCCAAACAAACACAATAAAGTGTAAGTGTAGATAGTTTTTAAATTTATCGCTTAGCATTTTTTAACAAGAATAAGCCAATGATTGCAAATATTGCATTAGGTATTATGATAGCTATTAAGGGTGACAAACCTGCTTTTTCTGCAAGAATAGCAAAAACTCTATCAAAAAATATGTAAACAAAGGCAATTACAATTCCAAATGCTAAATTTAACCCCATACCTCCTCTACGCTTTATTGAAGAAACAGATACTGCTATTAAAGTTAGTATAAAAGCACTTACAGGTAATGCCCAACGCTTATACTTAGCCATTACATATGTATTTATGTTAGACGCTCCTTTTTTGCGCTGATCTTCAATAAACTCGTTTAACTCAAAAATATTTTTAGTTTCAGCTACGTAACTAACAGGAGTTAAATCATCTATTTTAAAATTAAAAATAGTATCTAGTCTACTCTGCTTTTCAACCACTTCTATATCTTCTTTTAATACTCTAGATGTAAAACCTGTTAATCTATAAACAGTGTCTTTTGGTATCCATCTAATACTAGAAGCTGTAAGCTTATATGCTAATTTATCATCATCATTAAAATGTTCTAACACAAAATTGCTACCTAACTGCCTATTTGGGTCAAAATTACTAATGTAAAGAAATTCGTTTTCGTTTAATTGATTATAAATATTACTGGTCTCCTGAAACTTTTTACCTTTCTTTAAGTACTTAAATATAAACTCATGATAATCTAAACTGGCTTTGGGGACAATAAACATTGCCATTACAAACATTAGTACAGCAATAATGGTAGCACCCATAAAATAAGGCCTTAAAAACCTACCAAAAGAAACTCCTGAGCTTAATATTGCGACAATTTCTGTATTTGAGGCGAGTTTAGATGTAAAAAAGATGATAGATAAAAACAAAAATATAGGAAATAATAAGCTACCTATATAAATAATAAAGTTCATATAATACTTTAAAATCTCTATAGTTGGTGCCTCATTACGTACCATTTTAGCTATTTTTTCTGCCAAATCTAGCATTACACCTATTGGCACAAATAACAGTAGCATTACCGCAAAGGTAAGCAGGTAGCGTTTTAATATGTATTTATCTAATATACTCAACTATTACAATCTTTTATCCATTTGTTTTACCATCATATTTTTCCATTCGGTAAAATCTCCGGCAATAATATGCTTTCTAGCTTCACGAGTCAACCATAAATAAAAACCTAAATTATGTATGGTAGCAATTTGCTTACCTAAATACTCATTAGCAGCAAATAAATGGCGTAAATAAGCTTTAGTATACTCTGTGTCTACAAATGTAATTCCCATTTCATCAATAGGAGAAAAATCTGCTTCCCACTTTTTATTTTTAATATTGATAGTTCCGTGCGCTGTAAATAACATACCATTACGTGCATTACGCGTTGGCATTACACAGTCAAACATATCTACACCTAAAGCAATATTTTCTAAAATATTAATTGGTGTACCAACACCCATTAAATATCTTGGTTTTTCTTCTGGTAAAATATCGCAAACAACCTCTGTCATTGCATACATTTCTTCTGCTGGCTCACCTACAGACAAGCCGCCAATAGCATTACCTTCTGCACCTGCGTTTGCAATATACTCTGCAGATTGTTTACGTAAATCCTTATACGTAGAACCTTGTACAATAGGAAAAAATGTTTGTTCGTATCCGTATTTAAAAGGTAGTTTTTCTAAGTGATTCATACAACGGTCTAACCAACGGTGCGTCATATGCATAGAGCGCTTTGCATAATTATAATCGCAAGGGTAAGGTGTACACTCATCAAAAGCCATAATAATATCTGCGCCAATGGTACGCTGAATTTCCATTACGTTTTCTGGAGTAAAAAAGTGGTAAGAACCATCTATATGAGATTTAAACTTAACACCTTCTTCTTTTATTTTTCTATTCGCAGATAAAGAATAAACTTGGTAACCACCACTATCTGTTAAAATATTACGATCCCAGCCCATAAACTTGTGCAAACCACCAGCAGCTTCAAGTATATCTAATTTAGGACGCAAATACAAATGGTATGTATTTCCTAAAATAATATCTGGATTTATTTCTTCTTTTAATTCTCTCTGATGAACCCCTTTAACAGAAGCTACTGTACCAACTGGCATAAAAATAGGTGTTTCTATAACACCGTGATCTGTTACCATTGTAGCTGCACGTGCTTTACTCTGCGGGTCTTTTTTTTCTAATGTAAATTTCAAAAACTATAGTATTTATAACCGCAAATATAATCAACTCATCTACAAAAAATTGCTAACAAAAAAATAAAGTTCTGTATTAATTATAAAGTAGTTAATAAATTATAATAACTAGCCTTGTACACGCAAAAGATAGAGCTTATTTTTACACGCGAATTAACACAACATATAAAATGCCAAGACTGGAAGAATTACAAGATTTGACCACGCAAGTGAGAAGGGATATTTTAAGAATGGTGCACAAAGTAAACTCTGGCCACCCAGGTGGTTCTTTAGGTTGTGCAGAATTTTTTGTAGCCCTGTACAATGAATTAATGGAACTAAACGAAGGATTTGACATGGATGGTAAAGGTGAAGACCTTTTCTTTTTATCTAACGGTCATATTTCTCCTGTTTACTATAGTGTATTAGCACGTAGCGGGTATTTTCCTGTAGACGAGCTTAACACTTTTAGACTAATTAATTCTAGACTACAAGGACACCCAACTACACATGAAGGTTTACCTGGTGTGCGTATAGCATCTGGATCATTAGGACAAGGAATGTCTGTAGCTATTGGTGCAGCACTTGCTAAAAAACTAAACAAAGACAGCAACATTGTGTATAGTTTACACGGTGATGGCGAGTTACAAGAAGGTCAAAATTGGGAAGCTATGATGTATGCTTCTGCCAATAAAGTTGATAATTTAATTTCTACTATAGATTTAAATGGTCAACAAATTGATGGTTCTACTGACACTGTATTAAATATGGGTAGCATTAGAGCTAAATTTGAAGCTTTTGGATGGGACGTTTTAGATGTTAAAGAAGGTAACAACCTTGAAGCTGTAATAGATGGTCTTAAAAAGGCGAAGTCTATGACAGGTAATGGCAAACCAATTTGTGTTTTATTACACACAGTTATGGGTAATGGTGTAGATTTTATGATGCACACACACGCATGGCATGGTAAAGCTCCTAGTGATGAACAACTAGAGACTGCACTAGCACAAAATCCTGAAACTTTAGGAGACTACTAATAAAAATTAAATCTACCTTCTCTTACACAGAGAAAAATCATAAAGGATATGAAAAAATACATAGATCAAGGAAAAAACGATACTAGAAGTGGTTTTGGTGCAGGTTTAGCAGAATTAGGAAGAACAAATCCTAATGTTGTTGCATTATGTGCAGATTTAATTGGTTCTCTTAAAATGGATAAATTTATAGAAGAAAATCCAGAGAGATTCTTTCAAATAGGTATTGCTGAAGCTAATATGATGGGTATTGCTGCAGGTTTAACTATTGGTGGCAAAATACCTTTTACGGGTACTTTTGCAAACTTTTCTACAGGAAGAGTTTATGACCAAATACGCCAATCTATAGCTTATTCTGGTAAAAATGTAAAAGTTTGTGCTTCTCACGCTGGTGTTACTCTAGGTGAAGATGGTGCTACACACCAAATACTAGAAGACATAGGATTAATGAAAATGTTACCAGGAATGGTAGTTATTAACCCTTGTGATTACAACCAAACAAAGGCTGCAACCATTGCAATTGCAGAATATGAAGGTCCTGTATACTTACGTTTTGGAAGACCAAAAGTAGCTAACTTTACTCCTGTAGATCAAAAATTTGAAATAGGTAAAGCATTACACTTAACAGAAGGTACAGATGTTACTATTGTAGCTACTGGTCACTTAGTTTGGGAGGCTTTAGTAGCTGCCGAAAACTTAGAAAGTCAAGGTATTTCTGCAGAAGTTATAAATATGCACACAATAAAACCTTTAGATGCTAACGCAATTATTAACTCTGTTAAAAAAACAGGTTGTATTGTAACTGCAGAAGAACATAATGTTTTAGGTGGCTTAGGAGAAAGTGTTGCTCGTGTTTTAGCAACTAGCCAACCAACTCCGCAAGAGTTTATTGGTACCAATGATACTTTTGGAGAAAGTGGTACTCCTGCACAGTTAATGGAAAAATACGGTTTAGACAATAAAGCTATAGAAAAAGCCGTTTTAAAAGTTATAGAACGCAAGTAAGAAAATGGTATCGTTTTTGATACTTAACTTACATATTAATTAATAACATATTGAGAGTGATTGTTTTTTTACAGTCGCTCTCTTTTTGTTTAAAACACTTTTAAAATGAAAAAAACACTTTTAGTAATTACAATGGCTTTGGCAAGTTTAACAACTTTTGCCCAAACTGATGCAAGTTTTGGTATTAAAGGAGGTTTAAACTATGGTGGTAACGGAGATTATTATGACTCTGCAAAAGATGCATATAATGATCCTGACAAAAATGTAGGTTTTCACTTTGGTATTTTTGCACAAACTGGTGGCAACTTGTATTTAAGACCAGAATTAGTGTACACATCTTTAAAATCTGGATATGCTGAAGATTTTAAAATGCAAAAACTAGATTTACCAGTTTTAGTTGGCGCAAAAGTTATTGGCCCTGTAAACGTATTTGCAGGTCCTGCTTTCCAGTATATTTTAGATACAGATTATGATGGTATAACTATTGGCGATGTAGATAACGACTTTACCGTAGGTCTTAACGTAGGCGTAGGTGTTAACCTAGGTAATTTAGGAGTTGACGTAAGGTATGAAAGAGGATTTAGTGATAATGAAGTTTCTATACTAAACTCCAACAACTTAATTAATGGAGGAGACAGAATAGACACCAGACCAGATCAACTCATATTAAGTTTATCTTTAAAACTATAACAGTATTTTATTTTAAAGAACTTAATTAAAATTATAAAAGCCCTAGAAATTAATTTCTAGGGCTTTTTAATTTTACTATACTAAATAGTGTTAATACTATTAGTTATTTGGATCCAAATAGTTTGGCACACCATCACCATCAGTATCTGGGTAAGGTAAAATAATATTACCATCTTCATCACTAATTTCATCTCTAGTTAATATACCATCATTATCATCATCTGTATCTAAAAAGTCTGGTGTTGTTGCTATTGATGTTGAACTGTTTTCTGATTTTAAATCTGTATTATCATCATATAAATAACCATTTCCATTTAAATCTTCTAAATATGATGGTACACCGTCATTATCATGATCTGCTTTATTTACGGCTATTAAATCAATTTTAAAAATCAAAGGACTATATTCAGGTATAGATGGCTGAGCACTGTTGTAATAACCAAGTGCCGAAGGAAAAATTATCATACCTACCCCATAATCACTTACTTCAAATGTTCCATCATCATTTATATCATCATTTGTTAATACTTTACCCGCTTTTAAGAACTGTACAGCTTCAGAAATTCCTCTAATTCTATTAGTATAACCCAACCACAAAGGTGCAGATGTAGATGCATCAAAAACTGTATCATCTAACAATAAACCTTCATAATGTATATAGGTAGAATCTGCAGTCTGTGCTGTTTGCCCTATTCCTTCCCTAGCAACTAAATAATAAAAGGTATGCTCTACCTCTTTATCATCATTTATACCTCTTTCTTCAGAGCGCACCGTTGTTTTAACAGCCGTCATCATATCTATTAACGGAGTTTTATCTGCATTATCCCCTTCAATTTTACCTAAAACAATTTTATAATCAAAATCTGCTGGTGGACTTTGAAATTCTTCATAGTTGTAAAAGTGTGTTTCCAAGTATTTAACTATAGAGTCTTTATCTTGGTCTACTATTTCACTTAATGCTTTTGGAGGCTCTATTGTAAAACCATTATCATCGCTATTACAAGCCCAAAGTATTACGACAAGTAACGCAACTAAAAATATGTTCTTAAATTTCATCTATTCTAATTTATGAGTCGCAAGATACAATTTTCCCCTATTTTTGCAGAAGTAGTTAACAAAGAATTTAGAGTTAATATGAGGATAGACAAATATTTATGGTGCACACGCTATTTTAAAACAAGAAATATTGCTACTGAGGCCTGTAAAAAAGGACATATTAAAGTAAATGATAAAGTAGTTAAACCGTCTAGAGATGTTTTTCCTATGGATAAAATAACAGTACGCAAAAACCAAATTAATTACCAGTTTACTATTTTAGATGTACCGCCAAACAGAGTTGGAGCAAAATTAGTAGATATGTACAGAAAAGATACTACACCTAAAGAAGCTTTTGAGCACTCTGACTTACTAAAATACTCTAAGGATTATTACAGAAAAAAGGGAACTGGAAGACCTACCAAAAAAGACCGTAGAGAAATAGACGATTATACGACCACAAATTCTACAGAAGAAGAATAACACTTAAAAAGTGTTTACTATCTTTGACTATATAAAACTAAAGCACAAATGCAGAACAAAATATTATCTCACAACCAAATTCAGCATAAAATAAGACGCATAGCTTACCAAATATACGAAGCTAATGTTGAAGAGACAGAGATTATAATTGCCGGTATAGAAGGTGGCGGGCTCAAATTTGCAAAAAAACTTAGTGCTGTTCTAGAAGATATTACAACTGCAAAAATTACGCTTTGCACTGTAAAAATGAACAAAAAAAACCCATTAGAAAGTGGTGTCACTACATCTATCACAAAAGAAGAATACACAAACAAATCTGTTGTTTTAATAGATGATGTACTAAACTCTGGAACCACATTAATTTATGGTGTTTTTCATTTTTTAAAAGTACCATTACGCCAGCTTAAAACAGGGGTTTTAGTAAATAGAAATCACAAAAAATATCCTGTAAAGGCAGACTACAAAGGAATTTCTTTATCTACATCGTTACAAGAACATATAGAAGTAGAATTTAAAGATAATGATGATGCTGTTTACTTAAACTAGTTTCTCTACAATTTCATCTACTACTTTAAATGCCTCTTTCTGCTGTACTAAAATAGTATGGTGTGCTTTTGTGTAAAAGTAACTACGCTCAAACAAGTGCGTTCCTATAAACTCTGGTAACTCGTTTTCTGGGACATTAGCTATCAACGGTCTTTGTTCTTTTTCTTTTACTAACCTTTTTATTAATTCTGGGATAGGTACGTTTAAATAAAATACATTATTGGTATTACTAGTCATTACGTTAATGTTATCTCCATAACAAGGAGTTCCTCCTCCTGTAGAGAGTACAAAATCTTCTTTTGAGGCAAAAATCTCATTCAAACATACTATTTCTGCTTTCCTAAAAAATATTTCTCCTTTAGCAGTGAAGAGCTCAGAAATAGTCATTTCATATTTTTGTTCTATATAAGAATCTAAATCCAAAAAATTGATTTTCAAACGTTTGGAAAGCTCCTTCCCTATTGTAGATTTTCCACTCCCCATATAACCAATAAGTACTATCTGCATGTATCTTTTTTATACAAAGATGCTCTATTTTATATCGAAATAAAAAAAATAGAATAAAATTTAAAAAAGTCCTTGTGAAATTAAATAAAGGTCATATATTTGCACCCGCAAACAGCAATATGCTGCTTCGCTGGAATAATGACCTGGTAGCTCAGTTGGTAGAGCATCTCCCTTTTAAGGAGAGGGTCCTGGGTTCGAGCCCCAGCCCGGTCACAAAAACCGAAAGTATAAACTTTCGGTTTTTTTTATGCTTTATTTTTAATATTATTTATTTTAATTTATTCTTTGTTAAGGGGTTACAAATTTTATTATATTTTAAATGTATTTATACAAGAAAAACCCTTGCAGAATAAAATAAAGGTTATATATTTGCACCCGCAAACAGCAATATGCTGCTTCGCTGGAATAATGACCTGGTAGCTCAGTTGGTAGAGCATCTCCCTTTTAAGGAGAGGGTCCTGGGTTCGAGCCCCAGCCCGGTCACAAAGAGAAATCTTTACTTTAAACCTTGCAGATTTTTTCTGCAAGGTTTTTTTATTTTATAATAAATTGTTTTTCTACCATTTGCTTCCCAAGATATAACACACCTCTTTTACTCTATATTTTAAGCTTCTGTTATTTTACTGTAAAAAAAATATTTTCTACTTAAAGTCTTCATTTTTTAAGTTGTTAAATTAATGTCTAGTCCAAATGTTTAAAAAGATAGAACGTATTGTGTGTTGTTCAGTTATTGTCTAGTCCTTATATATATTTTAGTATCAATATATATACATATTTGCATTATTGACTATACATTTTTCATTTTAGAATTGACACAAGTATAGCCTTACCATAACACCTAAAAGTTTTAGAATACAAACAATTGTAAAATGAAATACAAAATAGCTATTATTACTCTATTCTTAATTACAGCAATTAGCTGTAGTACACAAGAAACTGTAGTTCCAAAAAACGACTTTAATTTTGATTGGAATTTTAAACTTGAAGATTCTGTCTCAGGCATTAAAGATAACGATTGGCAAAAAATAAGATTACCACACGATTGGAGTATTTCTAATAAATTTGACTCTATAAAAGGTGAAGGTGCTACAGGTTATTTATTAGGTGGAATTGGATATTATGAGAAAAAATTTACTGCAAATTTAAATAATAACCAAGTAGCATATATTGTTTTTGACGGTGTATATAACAATGCAACTATTACATTAAACAACACCAAGTTAGGTTTTCACCCCTATGGTTACTCTCCCTTTTATTATGATATTACTGATGCTCTAAAAGAAAATGGAAAAGAAAATACTATAAACGTAAAAGTAGATAGGACTAGATACGCAGATAGTAGATGGTATACTGGCTCTGGAATATACAGAAATGTGAAGTTTATAACCAAAAACAAGCTACATATTCCTATTTGGGGATCTTTTATTACAACACCTAGCATAACTAGTGAACTAGCTACTGTTAACATACAAACAACTATAAATAACAAATACAACACTACAAAAACAGCAGAGCTAACCACAACTATTTATGACAAAAATGATATAGTTGTAAATACAGACACCAAAAAAATATCTGTAGCTAAAAATGCATTATTAAAAGACATAACTGCTATTACTGTTGATAACCCTAAGTTATGGGATACCAACAACCCTACTCTATATACTGCAATTACTATAATTAAGTTAGATGATGATGTAATTGACACTCAAAAAACAAAATTTGGAATACGCAGTATAAAGTTTGATGCTGATACAGGCTTTTATTTAAACGGAAAAAACAGAAAAATTAAAGGTGTTTGTTTACACCATGATGCTGGGCTTGTTGGTGCAGCTGTACCAAAAGGAGTTTGGAAAAGAAGATTACAAGCATTAAAAGATATAGGTTGTAATGCTATTAGAATATCTCACAACCCTGCTTCTAATGAGTTTTTAGATTTATGCGATGAAATGGGATTTCTTGTACAAGATGAATTTTTTGATGAATGGGACAACCCAAAGGACAAGAGAAAAAATATGAACGAAAAAAGTGTTGACTATATCACAAGAGGCTATGTAGAACATTTTCAAGAATGGGCAGAAAAAGATTTAAAAAACACAGTTTTATCACACAGAAATCATCCGTCAATTTTTCAATGGAGCATAGGAAATGAAATTGAATGGACATATCCAAGAAATGCAGAATCTACAGGCTTTTTTAATAATATGGATTGGAGTGGAAACTATTTTTGGTCACTACCACCTAACGATATTAACACCATAAAAGAAAAATTAAACACCCTACCTAAAGCTAAATATGATATTGGTGAAACAGCCAAAAAGCTAGCAAAATGGACTAAAGAGTTAGATACTACTAGATATGTAATTGCAAACAGCATTTTACCTTCTTCTAGTTATGAGTCTGGTTATGCAGATGCTTTAGATATTATTGGCTTTAGTTACCGTAGAGTAATATATGACTACGGACACAAAAACTATCCTAATTTACCTGTTATGGGAACAGAAAATTTAGGGCAATGGCATGAATGGAAAGCTGTAATGGAAAGACCTTTTATCTCTGGTACATTTTTATGGACAGGTATAGATTACATGGGGGAATCTAACAAAGGCTGGCCAAAAAAAGGTACCTCTAGTGGTCTGTTAGATTTAGCTGGCTTTAAAAAACCATCATACCATATGTTTAATACGCTATGGAATAACAAACCAAATATTTACATTACTTCTCAAATTTTAGATAAATCTATTTACAAACTAGATGCCAACAGCAATCCTGTAGAAAAAAAAGAAGGCAAATGGAAAACTGCTTTATGGCAATGGCATAACGTAAATGAACACTGGAACTATAAAGAAAATGAAACTACAGTTATAGAAGTATACTCTAACTGTGAAGAGGTTGAGCTTTATTTGAATGACAAATCATTAGGGATAAAAAAACTAAGTGATTTTGAAGATCATATATACAAATGGGCTGTTCCTTTTAAAAAAGGTACTTTAAAAGCAGTAGGGTTAAAAGCTGATAAAAAAGTAGAAACCAAAATAATTACAACATCAGAGCCTACTACAATTAAACTAACTGCAGACAAAGAGATATTAACAGCAGACGGTTATAGTGTTGCACACATTGTTGCGCAAATTGAAGATAAAGACGGAAACCCTATAAAATCAGAAGACAAGACTATAGATTTTAAAATTATTGGTGATGCCAAATTACTTGGTGTAGATAATGGTAGTATAACCAATACACAGTATTTTAAAAATAATAAAATTAAAACCTATAGAGGAAAAGCTCTTTTAATTATTCAGTCTTTAAAAGACAAGACAAACCCAATTACAATTAAAGTAAACTCTGACACAATAAATAGCAACGAAATAAAAATTACTATAGAACCAAACAACAATTAATACTATGAACAGAAATAAAATATTATTATGTGCATTTACTTATTTACTTTTAATTACAGCATGTAAAAACAATACCAACACAAACAATAGCAGTGTTGCAAAGGAATCTAAAACAAAAATTACTCCAGAGCAAATTGATGAATTAGGTATTACAAATCCAGATTCACTAAGCAGTGCTACTAAAAGAGCATTAGAGTGGCCAGCAGATTTGGGTAACAATTGGTTTATACAGTTTTCTAACTTAAAACCTTTAAAAGGAGATTTAGCTTATGAAGAAGGTGTTGTACGTAGAGATCCTAGTGCTATTATTAAAGAAAATGGTAAATATTACGTTTGGTACAGTAAAAGCTTAGGCCCGTCTCAGGGTTTTGGTGGTGATATAGAAAATGAAAAAGTTTTTCCTTGGGATAGGTGTGATATTTGGTACGCCACGTCTGAAGATGGTGAAACTTGGAAAGAAGAAGGTGTTGCTGTAGCAAGAGGTGAAAAAGGTGCTTATGATGATAGATCTGTTTTTACTGTAGAAATAATGAAATATGAAGGCAAATATTATCTATGCTATCAAACTGTAAAATCGCCATACAATGTACGTGTAAAAAACCAAGTTGGCTTGGCTTGGTCAGATTCTCCTAATGGACCATGGACAAAAAGCAAAGAACCTATTCTTAGCCCAGCAGACAACGGTATTTGGAAAGGTGAAGAGCAAGACCGTTTTGCAGTAGAGAAAAAAGGTGACTTTGATAGTCATAAAGTACATGACCCTTGTATTTTACCATACAAAGGTAAATTTTACTTGTATTATAAAGGAGAACAAATGGGCGAAAAAATTACATTTGGCGGTAGACAAATACGCCATGGAGTTGCTATTGCAGACAACCCTTTAGGTCCTTATGTAAAATCGCCATACAACCCAATAAGTAATAGTGGTCATGAAATTTGTGTTTGGCCATATAATGGTGGTATTGCATCATTAATTACTACAGATGGTCCGGAGAAAAACACTATACAATGGGCTCCAGATGGTATTAATTTTGAAATTAAATCTGTTATTCCTGGCGTACCAGCACATGCAATAGGCTTAAACAGATCTGCAGACACAGAAAAAGATCCTACCGAAATTTTACGCTGGGGATTAACTCACATTTACAACAGTAGTGACTACCAAAGTATAATGAGCTTTACCTCTGCTAAAAAAACTTCGCACAAAGCAAAAGGTGTAAAATCTAAATAAGCAATACTATAAACTAAACACTAAAAAGGAACAGTTATACATTGTTCCTTTTTTTATTCTATTTGTAGTTGAATAAATAGTAGTAATTTTACGGTATATAAGTAGATGTCTTATGAGCAAACCTAAAGTAGATTTAAAATCAGAATACAATGTTCCTAATTTAGAAAAAGGATTATTGGTTATAGAAATATTAGCTACAAAAAAAGATGGTTTAACTCTTGCAGAAATTACAGAAGCTCTTGCTTTAACAAAAACTACTGCCTTTAGAGTAGTAAGCACGCTTATTTTTAAAAATTATCTTCAGAAAAACGAGACTACAAAAAAAATAACTTTATCCAGAAAAATGCTTACTCTAGGCATATCTGCAATGAACGAACAGAGCATTGTAGAGATGTCTATAGATGTTATGCGAGCCTTAAGAGACGAGCTAAAAGAATCTGTAATGCTAGGGGTTCTGTTAGACAGCAAAGGAACAATTTTAGAACAAGTTTCATCTTCATATCCTGTTAAATTATTTGTAGAACCTGGCACGCAATTTAACCTGCACAGCTCGGTTGGAGGTAAATGTATTTTAGCTTTTTTACCCAAAGAAGAATCAGATAAAATTTTAAAAAAAACAACACTTACTAAGTACACAAAAAACACCATTACATCTAAAAAGGAGTTTAAAGAAACATTAGCATTGGTAAAACAAAATGGTTATGCTATAGATAATGGTGAAGATATACAAGGTATACACTGTATAGGCGCACCAATATTTAATGAGTCTGGTTACCCAGTAGCTGCGCTTTGGATAACAGCTCCACATGGTAGATTACCTCATGAAGATTTTCATAAAAAAGGGCAAATTGTAGCAAAATATGCCTTAAATATTTCTGTAAAACTTGGTTTTATTTCTCAGTAAAAGCAAGCTTTATAATACAATACATAAATTGCACACATAATCTACAAGCCCTTATTTAATAAAGGGTTTACCCCTACACTACTATATTTTAACACATTACACTTAATTTAAGTTTATATAGATAGTTTATATCTTATAAAAAAATGTATATTTGTTTCAAATATGAAACTAGTTTACTATTTGAAACTTAAATAAATGATAGCAACACAATACAAGGGCAATAAAACTTTTGCCATAATTGATAAAAAAATTGAAGAACCTACTGAAGATGAAGTACGTATTAAAGTAGCCTACTCTGGTGTTTGCGGTACCGACGTGCACATTTACCACGGTATGATGGATAAAAGAGTTTCAATACCACAAACAATTGGTCATGAAATGTCTGGCGTTATTGATGCTGTTGGTAAAAATGTAACCGATTACAAAGTAGGGGAAAAAATTGTTGTTAGACCTTTAGATGACAGAAAAGTTAAAGCTTCTGATAAGGGATTTAACCACATCTGTGAAGATTTAAAATTTATAGGTATAGACAGTCCTGGATCTATGCAACAGTATTGGAATGTTCCCACATTTGTACTTCATAAATTAAAACCAGAAACAGATTTAAAACTAGCTGCTTTAATTGAACCACTATCTGTAGCAACACATGATGTACGTAGAAGCGGACTTATAAAAGGTGAAACTGCTGTTGTTTTAGGAGGTGGACCAATAGGTATGTTGGTTGCTATGGTTGCTAAAGAAGTTGGTGCACAAGTAATAATTTCTGAGGTTAACCCTACCAGAATTAAGATGGCTAAAGACCTAGGTTTTGATGCTGTAAACCCTACTGAGGTTGATTTAGTAGAATACGTTAAAAGCAAAACTGATGATAAAAGAGCAGACGTAGTTTTTGAAGTAGCTGGTGTACAACCTGCTTTAGATATTATGTGTGAGGTTGCTGGTATTAGAGGTAGAATTTTAATGGTTGCTATACACGGAGATAAAAAGCCTGTAGATCTTTTTAAATTTTTCTGGAAAGAACTAAGCTTAATTGGAGCTAGAGTTTACGAAAAAGAAGATTATGAAAAATCTATTGCATTAATAACAGAAAACAAACTGCCTTTTGAGGCAATGATTACAGATGTACAGCCATTAAGTAAAATTCAGGATGTATTTGAAAATATAGATAAAAATCCTTCTGGGATGAAAGTATTAATGGATTGTAGTTTATAATTTAAGAAATAAGAAAATGAGTGTTTTAGATACATTTAAATTAGAAGGAAAAACAGCTTTAGTTACAGGTTGTAAAAGAGGAATTGGTAAAGCTATGGCTATTGGCTTAGCAGAAGCTGGCGCAAACATTATTGGTGTTTCGGCAAGTTTAGAGTTAACGGGCAGTAAAGTGGCTAAAGAAGTAGAAGCTAAAGGCAAAAAGTTTAGCGCATACCAATGCGATTTCTCTGATAGAAAAGCATTATACACATTTATAAATCAGGTAAAAAAAGATCATCCACAAATAGATATTCTAATAAACAATGCTGGTACAATTTTAAGAGCTCCGGCCGTAGAGCATCCAGATGAAATGTGGGATAAAGTAATTGAAGTTAACCAAAATGCACAATTTATACTTACTAGAGAAATTGGTAAAGAAATGGTTGCTAGAGGTAACGGAAAAATTGTTTTTACAGCTTCATTATTAACATACCAAGGTGGTATTACAGTTCCTGGCTATGCTGCTAGTAAAGGCGCTATTGGCCAGTTAACTATGGCATTTGCTAATGAATGGGCTGGTAAAGGAGTAAATGTAAACGCTATTGCTCCTGGTTACATTGCCACAGATAATACTGAAGCTTTACGTAATAATCCAGAAAGAGCAGAATCTATTTTAGCAAGAATACCTGCAGGAAGATGGGGTAAACCAGAAGATTTTGCTGGTCCTGTAGTCTTTTTAGCATCTGAAGCTGCAAATTATATGAGTGGTTCTATCGTCTTAGTAGATGGCGGATGGATGGGTAGATAATTAATTTATATAGTATAACAATGCATCATCAAAATATAAAAATAGCAGTTCTTTTTTGTGTCCTTTTAGAGGTGAGTTTACTATTTGGCCAGCAAAAACCTAATATTGTTTTTATACTATCTGATGATGCTGGTTATGCAGATTTTGGTTTTCAAGGTAGTACTGAATTTAAAACTCCAGAACTAGATAAACTTGCTAAAAAGAGTGTAAAATTTACACAAGCTTACGTAAGTGCAGCTGTTTGTGGACCGTCTAGAGCCGGTATGTTAACAGGTCAATACCAACAAAAATTTGGTTTTGAAGAAAATAACGTACCCGGTTATATGAGCTATTCTGGTTTAACAGGTGATAATATGGGGTTGCCTACAAACCAACTTACTATTGCAGATTACTTAAAAAAACAAGGTTATACCACTGCCTTATTTGGAAAATGGCATATGGGTAACGCAGACCGTTTTCACCCTTCAAAACGTGGTTTTGATACATTTTATGGTTTTAGAGGAGGTGCTCGTAGCTACCTACCCTATAACGAAAATAATGTACTAACTAAAAATGAAGACAGATTAGAAAGAGGGTTTGGAAACTTTTTAGAACACAATGGCTATTTAACAGATGAATTGGCTAAAGAAGCAATATCATTCATTAAAAAAAACAAACAAGACCCGTTCTTCATCTATTTATCGTTTAATGCTGTACACACTCCAATGCAGGCAACAAAACAAGATTTAGATAAATTTCCAAATCTTATCGGAAAAAGAAAAACATTAGCTGCAATGACTTTAGCAATGGACAGAGCTATTGGGACTGTTTTAAATGAGTTAAAAAAGCAAGGATTAGCTAATAATACATTGGTTGTATTTACCAATGATAACGGAGGACCATCAGACTCAAACCAATCTAACAATAATCCGCTTAGTGGCACAAAAGCTAACCATTTGGAAGGTGGTATTAGAGTTCCCTTTTTAATGTCATGGCCTGGTCAGTTAAAGAAAAATACAACATACAACTACCCAATTAGCACCTTAGATCTTTTTCCTACATTTTTAAATGTTGCAAACGGAGAATCATCAAGCTTAAAAAAATTAGACGGTGTAGATCTAATACCTTATCTAAAAGGAGAAGATAAAGAAAGACCGCATAAAGTTCTTTTCTGGAAAAAAGAAAACAGAGGAGCTATTAGGAATATGGATTGGAAACTAATACGATTTCCAGATAGGCCTGCAGAGCTATACAACTTACAAGAAGATGTCTCTGAGACAAACAATTTAGCAACACAATATCCTAAAAAAGTTAAAAAATTATACAAGCAACTATTTGCTTGGGAACTAAGCCTAGAAAGACCTCTTTGGCAATTAAGAAGAGAGTTTGAAGGCCACGCTGCCGAGCGTATGGATGCTTATAAAAAAACGAACACAAAAAAATAACACCAAATACTATGTCATCAACTAAAGAATACAAGTTATTTATTAACGGAGAGTGGGTAAAATCTACATCTGGAGAAACCATAGCCATTGTAAACCCATCTACAGAAGAAGTGGTAGCAAATGTACAAAACGGAACAGCTGAAGAAGCTTTAGATGCATTAAAAGCTGCAGACAAAGCCCAAAAGGAATGGAAAAAATTACCTGCCCGTTCTAGAGCAGATATGTTATATAAATTGGCAGATGAAATTGATGCAAATACAGAACATTTGGCTCAACTATTAACTAAAGAGCAAGGGAAACTTTTAAAGGTTGCCCGTTTTGAGGTTGCTGTTACTGCTTCATTTATTAGATATGCCTGTGAGGGTGCACGTAGAATTGAAGGTGATATTATCCCTTCTGACAATCCTAATGAACAAATTTGGATTCAAAAAGTTCCTCGTGGTGTTGTTGTTGCAATTACAGCTTGGAATTTTCCTTTGGCTTTAGCTGGCCGTAAACTAGGTCCGGCTTTAGTTGCTGGTAATAGTATTGTTATTAAGCCTACATCAGAAACACCATTAGCAACACTAGAGTTAGGAAACTTAGCAAATAAAGTGGGGATACCTGCTGGTGTTATAAACATTATTACTGGTCCTGGCAGAGCTATGGGTAACGCATTGGTAGAAAGTCCTATTACAAAAATGGTAACAATGACAGGTTCTACACCTGTTGGTCAGCAAATAGCAAAAAATGCAGCCAATAACTTAACTCATGTTCAATTAGAGCTTGGTGGTAAAGCTCCTTTTATAGTTTTTAAAGATGCTGATATTGATGCTGCTGTAGACGCTGCTTTACATTCTAGATTTGATAATTGCGGACAAGTTTGCACCTGTAATGAACGTATGTATTTGCATGAAGATATTTACGATGTTTTTATGGAAAAATTTATAACAAAAACTAAGGCATTAAAAGTTGGTAATCCTATGTTAGAGAATACAGATATGGGTCCTAAAGTAAATGCTGCCGAGTTAAAACATATGGAGCATTTAGTTGCTGTTAGTGTAAAAGAAGGTGCAACTATAGCTACTGGTGGTAAAAGACCAGAAGGAGCAGAATTTGAAAAAGGATACTGGTTTGAGCCTACTGTTTTAACCAACGTAACACAAGATATGACTATTGTTCATGAAGAATCTTTTGGTCCTATTTTACCTGTTTTAAAGTTTAAAACTTTTGATGAAGTTATTGGTTATGCAAATGACTGCGAATATGGACTTGCTGCAATGGTTTTTACCAATGATATGAATACCATTATGAAATGTAATGATGAACTAGAATATGGAGAAATTTATGTAAATCGTGGTCACGGAGAACAACACCAGGGTTTTCATAATGGTTACAAACTTTCTGGTTCGGGTGGCGAAGATGGTAAATATGGTTTTGAACAGTATATGGAGAAAAAGACTTTTTACATTAAACACAAAGCATAATAGCAACTTTATATATTTAAAATGAGTACAAAAATTAAAAATGTAGTTGCTAAACTATTTAAAGTTCCGTTGCCAGAGGTTTTAAATGATGCCAAACACGGTGACCACACACATTTTGAGTTAGTAACTACTACTATTACTTTAGAAGATGGCAGCCAAGGAACTGGTTATACTTATACTGGTGGTAAAGGCGGACACGCAATTAAAGCAATGATAGAATATGACTTTGCTTCTGTTTTAATTGGTAAAGATGGCACAGATATAGATGGTTTATACGATTTTATGGAGTGGCATATTCACTACGTTGGTCGTGGTGGCATTGCATCATTTGCAATTTCTACTATAGATATAGCTCTTTGGGATATTAAATGTAAAAAAGCCAATCTTCCTCTATGGAAAATGGCTGGCGGTACAGATAACACATGTAAAGCTTATTGTGGCGGAATAGATTTACAGTTTCCAATAGAAAAGCTTCTTAATAACATGAAAACCTATTTAGCTAACGGATTTAATGCTGTTAAGATTAAAATAGGAAGAGAAAATTTAGATGAAGATTTAGAACGAATAAAAGCTGTTAGAGAATTTATTGGGCCAGACGTTACTTTTATGGTAGATGCCAATTATTCTATGTCTATAGAAAAGGCTATTAAAGCTATTGAAGGTTTTAAACAATATGATATTACTTGGTTTGAAGAACCTATTATCCCTGATGATTACAAAGGGTTTGCAGAAATAGTTGATAAAACTGGATTTCCTTTAGCTATGGGAGAAAACCTGCACACTATACATGAGTTTGAGTATGCTTTTGAGCAAGCAAAGCTTTCTTTTATACAACCAGATGCATCTAACTGTGGTGGTATTACAGGCTGGTTAAAAGCTGCTCGTTTAGCAGATAAACAAGGAGTTCCTGCTTGTTCACATGGTATGCAAGAACTGCACGTAAGTTTAGTTTCTGCCCAACCTAACGCAGGTTGGGCAGAAGTACATAGTTTTCCTATAGATGAATACACAACTAGACCACTTGTTGTAAAAAATCATAGAGCTGTGGCTCCAAACGAACCTGGAACAGGCGTAGTATTTAACTGGGAAAAACTAGCTCCTTATCAACAATAAAAAAAATAGTATGAAACCAATACAAAGCAATTTTGGACTTATAGATGATAAAAAAGTAGATTTATATACTTTAAAAAATGCAAACGGAATGGTGGTAAAAATAACCAATTACGGAGCAACAATTACGTCTATACAAATACCTAATAAAAAAGGAGACCTAGTAGAAATTGCTTGTGGCTTTGATACTTTAGATGGTTATTTCTCTGATGACTATAAAGAAAATGCTCCTTATTTTGGAAGTACCGTAGGTAGGTATTGCTCACAAATTAAAGATGCTAATTTTACTTTAAACGGTAAACAATATCAATTAGAGAAAAATTGCGGCCCTAATAATTTACACGGAGGTACAGTGGGTTTTGACAAAAGATTATGGAGTCTAGATAGTACCAATGAAAACTTAGTAAAACTAACTTTAATAAGTAAAGATTTAGAAGAAGGTTTTCCTGGAAATGTCAGCGTATCTGTAACTTTCTCCTTAACAGAGAATAATGAACTTACTATTAATTATTATGCCTTTACAGACGCAGATACACCATTATCATTAACAAACCACACCTATTTTAACTTGTCTGGCTTTAGTACATCTATAGAGAACCATACAGCTCAAGTATTTACAAATAAACGTTTAAAATTAGATAATACTGGTGCGGCAACAGGAGAAATAGTAGATGTTTCTAATGATGTAGATGATTTAAGAAACCCAAAAAAAATTGCAGACGCACACAATGCAATGAATGATGGTTTTGAACATTTTTATGTTTTTGATAATACTGGAGAAACAGTAACTAAAGTGGCAACAGTAGCCAATGAAAATGAGCAATTAAGTTTAGATGTTTTTACTACAGAGCCTTGTATGCTTTTATACACAGGTAAATACACTGCCAATAATTTAAAACGAGAAAACGGACTTAAATACGGCAAATACAGAGGTTTTTGTTGTGAAACTCATAGATATCCTAACGGACCAAATATTAAAAACTCACCAAAATCTATCACAAAAGCTGGTGAAAATTTTAAGAGCACAACCGTCTTTAAATTTTCATTTTAACAATAACTAATTCACTCAAAAAAACAACCAAACTATGACAGAAGGAGTATTACTAGCAATTTTTGCAGGATTAATGTTGGGCCTATATGCCTTACCAGAAAAATTTACCAAAGATTTTAAATATGAGAATACTTGGAGCTTATTTTTTCTACTAACAATGTTTGTTGTTCCAATAATTGCATCAATAACTTTAATAAAAGGGTTTGGTGATATTTTTGGAAATATGCCAACAGATATATGGATAAAAATGGGACTTACAAGTTTTCTTTGGGGAGTTGGAGTTATGATGTGGAGCAAGGCTATTAATCACATTGGTTTGTCTTTAGGGTTTTCTTTATTTATTGGAACCATAATTTTAGTAGGTTCTGTATTACCTTTTATTGAAGATGGCTTACCCCCTACTAATAAACTATCAATAATTTTGATTGGTTTGTTTGTTGTTTTAATAGGCATATTTGCTAACGGAAAAGCTGGTTTTATACGAGAAAAAGTAGAAAAAAACACAAAAGATGATACTTTAAAAAAAGGTTCTATGGCCACAGGTATTTTAATTGCTGTAGTTGGCGGTTTGTTAGCAACTGGCTTTAGTTATGCTAATGCAGCAGGAAGACCTTACTTACATGAGGCTAGCCAAGCTGCAGGAAATGCTGAGTGGATTACTGCTGTTGCTGTTATGTTTCCTATTTTTATTAGTGGTGGTATTGTAATGACTGCCTATTTTCTATGGCAATTAAACAGTAAAAAAGCTTGGAAAGATTTTAAAACGCCTGCTTTTAGTAAAAACTTTGTATTAATATTAGTAATGGCATTTTTTCACTATGCCGCTTCTGCCCTATTTGCATTTGCAGCTTATAAATTAGGAGCTTCGGGTAACACTGTTGGTTACGCAATTTTTAATACTTCATGTGTGGTAACAGCAATTTTAAGTGGTATAATAACCAAAGAGTGGATTAACGCATCTAAAAAAGCAAGAAACTTTTTATACCTAGGACTTAGTTGTATGGTAATTGGTATTGTAATAGTTGCTTATAGCAACAGTATAGTTTAAAACCAAAACTTGTAGTTAGTTTAGTTTTATTTGTAAGGAAGGCCTGCTTTTTTAAGCAGGCCTTTTAACTGTAAAAAGTTTAGACTGTTAATAAAAACAGCCTAAACTTAAACAAAAAGAACTAAAAAAACTAACTTTTTATAATTGAAATATCTTCTCTAAAGCAATCCACTTTTCACCATCTTTTGCCCATGGCAATTCTTGTTGGTACTTCCACATTAAGTTTTCCCACTCTTGTACTTTGGGGTTTTCTGCATCCATTTTAGCCTTTTTATTAGCATCAAAAGTTGCGTCTACCTCCATTATCATAAACATTCTATTACCTGTTAGGTAAATTTGCATATCTACAATACCAGCATCTTTTATACTCTTAGTAATTTCTGGCCAAGCTTTACCTGCTGCGTGGTATGCTTTATACTCTTCTATAAGTTTAGAGTCGTCTTTTAAATCGCAAGAATAGCAATATCTTTTGGTACTCATTATTATATTTTTTTTGATGATTTATAAGTTACATACCCATAAGCAGTAACTACAGATAAACATATAAGTGGTAGTATAAATGAAAAATTAATTTCTGGTATAAACCCTAACACTTTTACATCTGAAAAACCAGGTCCTCCCCAATCTAAAATTCCTCCTTGTAAAACTGGCATTAAAGCACCGCCAACAATTGCCATTACCAAACCTGCAGATCCTATTTTAGCTTCATCTCCCATATCTTTAAGTGCAATACCATAAATGGTAGGAAACATAATAGACATAAATAAAGACACTGTAACCAATGAATATAAACCTAACTGGCCTTGTATTAAAATTGCACCGGCAGAAAACAATACTCCTCCTAAACCAAATAATAGTAATACACGAGACGGATTTAATGTTTTCATTAAAGCTGTACCTATCCATCTACCAGATAAAAATATAATCATTGCTGCTACATTATACCACGTAGCTGTTAATGCCTCGTTTTTATGTAAACCTTCATTTATGTTATCTACATATTGAAAAATATAGGTCCAACACATAATTTGTGCTCCTACATAAAATGCCTGTGCTACAACTCCAAAAATGTAGTTTTTATTAGCTAGTAATTTTTTAAAAGAATCTGAAATAGACATTTTATCTCCGTCTACAGATTTAGGAATTTTAATAAATAATATAATGCCCATAATACACAAAACAACTACACCAAGTATAATGTATGGTACACTAATTACGTTTAAATCGTTTTCTCTTATAACAGCTTTTGCAGAAGTAGATAAGGAATCATAAACCAACTCTCCTGCTTCATTTTTGTCATCAGAACGTAAAGAGGAAATTACAAATTGTTGTGCTACTATCATCCCAATTAAAGATCCTATTGGGTTAAAAGCTTGTGCTAAATTTAAACGCTGCGTTGCAGTTTCTTTTGCTCCTAATGACAATATTAATGGGTTAGAGGTGGTCTCTAAAAATGCCAAACCACATGTTATTACCCAAAGTGAAATTAAAAAGTAATTAAACTCTTGTAAAGCTGCTGCCGGATAAAATAAAAAAGCTCCTATTGCGTACAAGCACAACCCTAATATAATACCAGATTTGTAACTGTACTTTCTAATAAATAAAGCTGCTGGTAATGCCATAAAAAAATACCCAAAATAAAAAGCAAACTGTACTAAAGAAGCCTGCATATTAGACAATTCTGGCATTACTTTTTTAAACGCAGAAACCATAGGATTGGTTAAGTCATTTGCAATTCCCCATAAAGCAAATAAAGAAGTTATCATTATAAAAGGAAATAACAATTCCTTTTTTACTATTGGGTTAACTTTTGGTTGATTCATACTTAGGTAATTACTTTGATATAAAATTAAAAATGATAGCTACTTGTAAAGGCCACTACTGGCTTAAATAATAGAACAAATGTTTTATTATTTTACTCTGTTAACAAAGACCTATCTAAATGCACATAACCACCGTCTACTGTGATAAACTGTCCTGTTGTGTGTGATGATTTTGAAGATATTGTAAACAAACATTGGTCTGCAATTTCTGCTGGCATAGTCATTCTATTTTCTAATGGTATTTTTTTTACAATAGATTGAAGTTTTTCTTCTCCGTTTTCTAAAGTTTTAATCCAAGCCTCATAAGCAGGTGTCCAACTTTCTGCAATAACAATGGCATTAGAACGTATCCCGTAGCTAATTAAATCTACAGCCCACTCACGCGTTAACCCAAATACACCTCCTTTAGATGCTGCGTAGCCAGATGTACCTCCTTGGCCTGTAAGTGCTACTTTAGACCCAATATTTAAAATATTTCCTTTAGTTTTTTTTAGCATTGGTAAACAGTATTTGGCCATTGCAAAATAACTTACCATATTAAGCTTAAGAGAGTACATAAAATCTTCTATAGGTGCATCTAAACCTGCACCATCATTAACACCAACATTATTTATTAAGGCATCAATTTTATCGTATTTTTCTTCTATTGTTTTAGCTGCAGCTTCAATTTGTGTATGGTCTGATAAATCTGTTTTTACAAACAAAGCATCTATACCTTTTTCTTTAAGTTCTTTTTCATATCCAAAACCTCTATCATTTCTACAAACTATAACTGGTATTGCACCCTCTGCCGCTAAATGTTGTACTATTGTTTCTCCTATACTACCTTTTATACCGGCAGCTCCTGTTACTACAACTACTTTATTTTTTAATCCTAAATCCATTTTATATCTTTTTATAAATTATAAAATTTTACAGCATTTAACCCAAGTATCTTTTCTTGATCTTCTGCACTTAATTGGGAAATAAAATCTGTAACTAACTCTTTTACTTTTTTATAGTTGCCCGCTACTAAGCACACAGGCCAATCTGATCCAAATAACAACCTATCTACTCCAAAAGCTTTTAAAACCAATTGCATATAAGGTTGTATAGTTTCTGGTGTCCACGCTATATAATCTGCTTCTGTTACCATACCAGATAGTTTGCAGTACACATTTTGTTGTGCGCCAATTGTCAACATTAAGTTTGCCCAACCATCATAAAAACCATCTTTTATATATGGTTTAGCAATATGGTCTATGACAAAGTTTATTTTAGGAAACTTTTTTACAAACTCTAATACTGCTCCTAACTGATGCGGAAAAACCAAAATGTCATACGTAAAATTGTATTTTTCTAATTTTGATATTCCGTTTAAAAAGTCTGTTCTTAATAAAAAATTATGATCTGGCTCACCTTGTACTACGTGTCTAAAGCCTTTTATTATATTTATTTTACTGTAATGTTTTAAAACCTCATCAATATTTTTAGCTCTAAAATCTACCCAACCAACAACACCTTTTATAAAGCTATTTTTAGAAGCCAGGTCTATTAAAAAGTCGTTCTCTAAAGTTGTTTGGTCTGCCTGTACAGCTACACAACCATCTATATTATTTTCTAAATAAACTTTTTTTAGTTTGGCTGGCATAAAATCTTTTCTAATTACAGCCATAGTATCGTCTATCCAACTATGTTTTGTTGGTTCATATTTCCAAAAATGTTGATGAGCATCTATTATCATATTATTCTTCTAAACTTTTAAGACTTTCTTCTATTCCGTTTTTTTCAATCTCTAAAATAGATTTAGCTATAAAGTTTACCAACCCTTTATATTTAGTTAAATCACTACCTACTATAGTTTTATTTGCTAGAGTATGCGTAACTAAATCTGTTACAGATTGCGACTTATTATCTACCATATGCCATTGATTTTTAAAAAATTCAACTACCAAGCTATCATCTTTAATAGCTATATCCTCTTCATTAAAACTGCCTTTGTAAAAACGAATTAAACTGGCCAACGAAAAAGCAATGCGTTTAGGAAAAGAACCATTTAGCTCATTATAGTCTTTAAATGCAGGCAATAATCTTGATTGAAATTTTGAGGTACTATTTAATGATATTGCAATTAAAAAATGTTGAAGCGTAGGATTTTTAAACCTGTCTACCACAGCGTTTATAAAAGCATCTATTTCGTTAAAAGAAAACTTAGTTAACGTAGGTTTAATTTCTGTAGCTAAAATTTGAAAAATATGATTACTAACTATATCATTATCCATACTTTCCTTTACCGTTCTTAATCCGGCTAAATAACCAACCGGAACTAAAGAAGTATGTGCACCATTTAAAATACGCACTTTCATTTCTCGGTAATCGTCTAAATTATCTACAAACTGTACGTTTAAATCTGTTTTAGAAAAAGGCAATTCTTTTTGTACCAATTCATCTGCCTTAATAACCCAGCTATGGTATTCTTCACCAGCAACTAAAAGCTTGTCTTTAAAGCCTATTTTATTCTCTAGTGACGCAACCCTATCTTTAGGATAACCCGATACTATACGGTCTACCAGTGTGCTACAAAAATGGTTGCAATTTAAAATCCAGTCTATAAACTCTTGTTTTAACTGCCAATGTTTTGCATACTGTATAACTGTTTCTTTTAAAGCCTCACCGTTATTTTCTATTAGCTCACAAGGCAAAAAAATACAGCCTTTATCCTTGTCTCCATTAAAGTAACTAAATCTATGATGTAACCATAATGTTAGTTTTGCAGGGAATTCTTTAGGAGGACAATCTGTAATTTTATCATTTTCAGAAAACTGAATTCCGGCTTCTGTAGTGTTAGATACTATAAATCTTAATTCTGGTAACTCTGCCAACTCTAAGTATTTATCCCATTCTGTGTAAGGTTGAATAATGGTACTTATAGACTCTACTAAAGTAACTTCTGATACTGTTTCTCCATTTTTAATACCATCTAAGGCTACAGTAAACAAACCATCTTGCTCCCTAAGAGCTGTGTAATCTCCTCTTTCTGTTGGTTTAATTACAGCTACACTACCATTAAAGTCTGCTGTTTTGTTTAACACATCAAACATCCAATCACAAAAGGCGCGCAAAAAGTTACCTCCACCAAATTGCATAACACGTACGGGATGCTTAACTGGTTTTTGAGCTGTGTACCTGTCTAATAATTGTATAGTTTTTTCTTTTGTTGTCATTTTTACAATGCGTTGTTTACTACGTAAATCTTATTTATAAAGAAACTCCTCTCTTCCAAGGAATAAAGTCGTTATTACCGTGTATTACTGCTTTAGATGCTACTTCTCCGCTAGCTACTTTTATAATGTGTTCTAAAAATTTTTCTCCCATAGTTTCTATAGTATCTTCTCCACTTATAACAGTACCTGCGTTTATATCTATAATGTCTTTCATACGTTGGTACAAATCACTATTACTAGATACTTTTAGTACAGGAGCAACTGGGTTTCCTGTGGGTGTTCCTAAGCCAGTTGTAAATACAACCACATTACAACCAGAACCAACCAAACCGGTAGTAGACTCTACATCGTTACCTGGTGTACATAATAAATTTAAACCTGGCTTTGTAACCTGCTCTGTATAATCTAACACACTAACTACTGGTGATGTACCTCCTTTTTTGGCCGCTCCTGCAGATTTCATAGCATCTGTAATTAAGCCATCTTTAATATTTCCGGGAGACGGATTGTTTTCAAAACCAGAACCAACAGCAACAGCAGCAGCTGAGTACGCTCTCATTAAATTGTAAAACTTTTTAGAATCCTCTTCTGTTACACACCTATTAATTATTTCTTGTTCTACACCGTTAAGTTCTGGAAACTCTGCTAAAACAGGACTACCTCCTAATGCTACTAATAAATCTGATGTATAACCTAAAGCAGGGTTTGCAGATATTCCTGAAAACCCATCAGAACCACCACACTCTAACCCTAAAATTAGTTTGCTAAGCGGTGCGGGTTTTCTATTTATTTTGTTGGCTTCTATTAAACCTAAAAACGTATGTTTTACAGCTTCTTCTATAAAGTTACGCTCACTTAAACTACCTTGTTGCTCTAAGTAGTTTACTGGTTTAGTAAGCTTTGGGTCTATGGCTAAAATGGCATCTTGCAGCATAGAAATTTGTGCATTTTGGCATCCTAAACTTAAAATTGTAGCTCCTGCTACATTTGGGTTACAAATGTACCCAGCTAATAGTCTGCATAAAGTTTCAGAATCTTGACGTATGCCTCCACAACCACCATCATGTTTTAAAAACTTAATTCCGTCTACATTAGGAAATACTCTATTTTTAGCCATTTCCTCGTGAGTAGTAATTATAGGCGTATTAAAAATAGCATCTTTGCTTGCTCCAGATTTGTACTGCTTAATTAAAGCATCTGTATCTACAGCAAAATCTTTTTTTGTTTGATAGCCAAGTTTCTCTGCAAGTGCAGCTTCTAAAACATCAATATTTCTGTTTTCACAAAATGTTAGTGGTATTACCAACCAATAATTGGCTGTACCTACTTTACCATCTTTTCTATGGTACCCGTTAAATGTTTTGTTTTTAAACTTAGATATGTCTGGTGCACTCCAAACAAACTCTTCTTTTTTATTTGTAAAGTCTGATGATGCGTGTTTTACATTTTCTATTGTAATTGCACTACCTGCTTTAATAGTTGTTGTTGCTTTACCAATTAAAACACCATACATATAAATTTTATCTGCAGTATTAAAATCATGTAAAGCAAACTTATGTTTTTGCTTTATGTCTTGTGGCAAAACTATTTGTTTACCTGCTATAGTTACTACTGTACCTTTACTTAATGCTGTAATAGCTACTATAATATTGTCTTTAGCATCTATTTGTATGTAGTTTTTAGACATTGCTATTTTTTAAAAATTTACAGTTGCTTTTATTACTCCTGTTTCTGGATTAAGCCAACTATCAAAATTTGAAATCATCTCTGTAAAAGGCACAGTATGAGTAATAAATGATTCTGTAGGAAACTGATTTAAAACATTAATTACGTGTTCAAAATCTTGACTTGTTGCATTTCTGCTACACATTAATGTCATTTCTTTAGCATGTATTGCAGGGTGCGTATAGGTTAACTCTCCTTTAGACAAGCCAACAAGTATAAATCTTCCGCCGTGAGACATATAAGACGGACAAGTTTCTAATGCTCCTTTATGACCAGATGCATCAAAAACAGCAGTACATAAATCGCCATTTGTAATCTCTGTAATTTTAGCAACAGGATCATCTGCAACATTTACAGTGTAGTCTACACCTATTTTTTCTTTAGCATATTGCAATCGTTGCTCGTTTAAATCTAGAGCTATTACTTTGGCACCTGCAATTTGTGCTAGTTTCATAATTCCTATACCAATAGGACCACAACCAACAACAGCTATAGTTTCTCCTTTTGTAATATTTGCTCTTCTAATAGCGTGTGCTCCTATTGCCAAAGGTTCTACAATTGCCATTTGATCATTAGATAAATTATTAGCTGGTATTAAAATACTAGCAGGTACGGTAATTTGTTCTTGCATACCACCATCTGTATGCACACCCAAAACTTTGATATTAGTGCAGCAGTTTGTTTTTCCGTTTCTACAAGCTATACAAGTTCCACAGCTTATGTATGGCATTACTACTACCTTATCACCTGCTTTAATACCTTTTGGGTTTTCTCCAATTTCTAATACCTCAGACGCTAACTCATGACCCAAAATTCTTGGATATGTAAAAAAAGCTTGGTTGCCACCATACGCGTGTAAATCTGTACCACAAATACCAACCTTATTTATTTTTAGTAGAGCTTCACCTTCTTTTCTAACTGGTGCATTTTTCTCTTTTAAAAGAAATTCACCTGGTTTTTCACAAACTATATATTTCATTATTTATGGCGTTATTTTGCGTTTAATTTTATTTGGATATTACTACCCAAATACGATCTTTAGTTCTTTGGTAAAGTTCGTTTATATCATTTTTGTTAATTACAGTAAATGATTTAAAAACTAGAACATATGTTATTTGTTCACCCTATAGAACATCAACCAAATACACACAAACAACTTAAAAACAACACCTTACACACAACACATATGTTTTATCACCTATTTAAGTAATAAAACATATGATCTATTGTATTTACTATTTTGATATATTTGTTAGTATGACCAGCAACCCTACTAAACTTTACCCTTACCATAGAATACAGCTACTAACACTTAGCTTATTCTTAATATTAACTGCAATTACTTATGCTCAAAATTCTTTAAAGTTTGAGCATTTAACAACAGAAAATGGTTTATCACAAAGTGATGTAAATGTCATTTTTCAGGATATTGATCGGTTTATGTGGTTTGGAACTCATGACGGATTAAATAGATATGATGGCTATAACTTTAAGGTATTTAAGCCCAATGCTGAAAACAAAAAAAGCATTAGCAGTAATTTAATTTGGAAAATTATTGATGATAAAAAAGGCGATTTATGGATTGGAACTACTGGTGGAGGATTAAATTACTTTAATAGAGAAACAGAAGAATTTACAACATACAAACATGACCCTAATGATGATAACAGTTTAAAAAGCAACTATGTTACTGTACTTTTTAGAGACAGTAGTAATAGGCTATGGGTTGGTACAGTTAAAGGTGTTAGTATGGTAGATTTAAATGAGCCTACAGATTCCTTAAAATTTAAACACTACAACTTATACCAAAACAGCTCTAGACCAATAAAAAACACCAACAATGTTAGTTCATTTTTTGAGGATAGTAAACATCAAGTTTGGATTGGTGGTATAAACGGGTTGTCTAAATTATCTAGAGATAATAATGGCGACATTTACTTTCAGTCTGTTAACCACCTTATTAATCTTCCTAGCGTTAATGTTAAAGCTATTGCAGAAGATAGTTATGGTAATTTAATGTTAGGTACCAGTAACGGTTTATACAAGTACTCACCATATAAAGACACCAACCAAATTGAACTTTTACAAGAAGGTACATACAACGCTATTTCTATAAATAACAATCATATATGGGCAGGTAGAGATAACGGTTTACTAGAGTTTTCTAACATATCTAGCACTGCTAAGCCAGAGTTAATTAGTGTTTATAAATACGATCCTAAAAACCCTAGCAATAGTTTAAGTAAAAATGCTATAAAATCTTTATTTATAGACCATACTGGAATTATTTGGGCTGGTGCCAATGGTGGCGGTGTAAATAAATTTGATCCGCATAGAAAGCAGTTCTCTCATATAAAAAAGAGCTTAGATCCAAATAGCCTAAGTAATGACAAAGTGCGTGCTATATTTGAAGATAGTCGTCAAAACTTATGGATAGGAACAGAAGGTGGCGGGCTAAATTTTCTCAAAAAGAATAACATTACCAAAGATTTTAATCAGTTTCAACACTTTAATAATGTCAACAAAATTTTTGCTATTGAAGAAATAGAATTAAAAAATAAAAGAAAAATATTCATTGGAGGTGAATTTTCTCCAGGACTTTATGAGATTGATGTTACTAATGATAAAAAATTATCTGAAAACGATTTAAAATTAATCCCAGACATATCTGGTAGTGTGTTTTCTATTTTACAAGACAAAGAAAAAAATATATGGATAGGAACTTATAATGACGGTGTACACAGATGGCTAATTAATAAAGATGGCTCTACATTTACTAAAGATATTTTAAAACAGAATAACAACCAACAGTATAGCTTACCTAATAATATTATTAGAGATATTTTTGAAGACTCTAAAGGAAATAAATGGTTTGCCACAGGTAATGGTTTAAGTAAGTTAACTCCTGAACAACAAAATTCTAAAAACCCTAAATTTATAACCTTTAAAAATAATCCTGATGATGATACAACATTAAGTCATAATTATATACTAACTGTTTTTGAGTGTAAATCGGGGACCATATGGGTTGGTACATTTGGAGGCGGACTAAATAAACTAATTGTAAATAAAGATAAAACAATAGGTTTTAAACGTTACACAGAAAAGGAAGGGTTACCCAATAATGTAATTAAAGGTATTTTAGAAGATAACCAAGGTAATTTATGGATATCTACAAACAATGGATTATCTAAATTTAACCCTACTGATGAAAGTTTTCAGAATTATGATGTTAATGACGGATTACAAAGTAATGAGTTTAGCGAGCTAACAGCTTTAAAAACCAAGGAAGGTCAGTTATTTTTTGGTGGTGTAAATGGTTTTACCACTTTTTATCCTGAAGAAATAATAAGTAACAAAATTAAAGCTGAAACTGTACTTACCAACTTCTCTATTTTTAATAAACCTGTTGCAATTGGAGAACGTATAAACGGAAGAGTAATTCTAGACAAGTCTATAAACGCTATAGATAAAATAAAACTAAAATATAGCGAAAACAATTTCTCTTTTGAGTTTGCTGCATTACACTATGCCGCATCTAGAAAAAACAAATATGCTTATAAATTAGAAGGTTTTGACAAGGATTGGATATACACAACATCAAAAAATAGATATGCTACCTATACAAATCTAGAACCAGGATCTTATGTGCTAAAAATAAAAGCATCTAATAACGATTATATTTGGGATGAGACACCAATTGAGCTAAAAATAGATGTTACGCCACCTTGGTGGAGAACAACACTTGCTAAAGTGCTATACGTATTGCTTGCAGTTGTACTATTACTTGCTTTTAGAAGATACACCATTATAAGATCTGCAGAAAAACATAAGCTAGAGTTAGATCATCTAGAGAAAGAAAAACACGAAGAAATTCACCGTTTAAAACTAGAGTTTTTTACAAACATATCTCATGAGTTTAGAACTCCACTAACACTTATAAAAGGCCCTTTAGATTTTTTATTAAAAAAAGCAGATACCATTAGCCCTAAAGAAGCAAAAGACCAATATGTGTTAATGCGCAAAAACACAGATTATTTGTTACGCTTAGTAAATCAACTATTAGATTTTAGAAAAATGGACCACGGTAAAATGAGTCTTAACCTAAGTAAAAATAATATTGTAGAGTTTTTAAAGGATGTTGGTGAACCATTTCAGTTTTTAAGTCGAAAAAAGAATATCAATTTTAAAATTAATGTTTCTAATGAATCTATTTTAAGTTGGTTTGATCCTGATGCTGTTGAAAAAATTATAAACAATTTACTTTCCAATGCATTTAAATTTACTCCAGAAAATGGTAGTATTAAACTAGATATATTTAATGGCAAAGACTTTATAAAACCTACAGATATAGATCTTAATATAGATCAGTCTAAATATATAGTGATACAAGTAAAAGATTCTGGACCTGGTATACCTGCACACAGGTTACAACATATTTTTGAGCGTTTTTATACAGATATTGGTATTACAACTCACGTAAACACCAAAGGAACAGGCATTGGATTGTCATTTACCAAAAACTTGGTAGAACTGCATCAAGGTATTATAAAAGTACAGAGCGACTCTGAAAATGGATCTACCTTTTATGTTTGGTTGCCAAAAGATAAAGAAACTTACCAAGAAAAGAAAGAACTTAACTTTCATGAAGTTTTTGAGGAAAATACATTTATTAGTAAGGTAGATGCAGAGTCACACGCAATTAGTTTTATGGATGATATTATAGACCAAAATATGACTAGGTCTAGATCTAAACTACCTATATTATTAATTATAGATGATAACCAAGACATACGGTCTTTTATTAAAAAGGGACTAGGTGAAAGTTACTACGTTTACGAAGCTGAAAATGGAGAAAAAGGACTAGAACTTGCCAAAAAGTTTATTCCTAATATTGTGATTACAGATTTAGTTATGCCAGTTATGGATGGTATAGAATTTTGTAACCAAATAAAATCTACACAAGAAACCAGTCATATTCCTGTAGTTATGCTAACAGCAAAAACATCTCAAGAAAAAGAAATTGAGGGGCTTAAAACAGGTGCAGATGCTTACATTAGAAAACCTTTTGACTTAGAATTACTAGAGCTTAAACTTTCTAATATTTTAAATGACAGAGAAAAATTAAGGAAAAAATTTAACAGAGAAATTACACTGCAACCAAATGAAGTTACAGTTACATCTTCTGATGAGACTTTTTTACAAAACGCCATAGAAATTGTAGAAAAACATATGATGAACTCAGAATTTAGTGTAGAAATGTTGGTTAAAGAAATGAATATGAGTAGAAGTAACTTGTATTTAAAAATTAAAGAATTAACGGGACTTTCTTCTAGTGAATTTATAAGAAATATTAGATTAAAAAGAGCTGTACAGCTTTTTGAAAAAAGCGATTTATCTGTAAAAGAAATTATGTATATGACCGGTTTTAACACAGCATCATACTTTTCTAAATGTTTTAAAAAACAATTTGGAGTTGTCCCTAGCAAATACATAAGAATTAATAATGAAGACACCACAGATAAAGAATAGACTTTAGTAAAAAACATATGTTTTATTATTAAAACCATCTGTATACTGCTTTTAAAGCTACAAATCTCAACTTTGTTACATAGGAGTTAATTTTATTATTGTGCGCACAACTTTAGTGTGCACAATAATTTTATGGTAAAACATATAGTTATGAAGATTTATGCAGCTGTTTTAATACTAGTACTTACACTTAGTGCTTGTGGTAAAAAAAGCAATCCAAAGTCAAAAAAACAACAACCTAACATTGTTTTTATTTTTACAGATGACCAAACATACACATCTATTAATGCCTTAGGAAATTCTGAAATTAAGACTCCAAATATGGATGCTCTTGTACACCAAGGTACAACCTTTACTAACGCTTACAATATGGGTTCTTGGAGCGGTGCAGTATGTGCTGCATCTAGAGCAATGCTTATTTCTGGCAGATCTGTATGGAGAGCTAATAACTTTAGACAAAACTGGAAAAAACAAGATTCTTTAGATAAAACATGGGGAAAACTATTAGAAAATAGTGGTTATGACACGTATATGACCGGCAAATGGCACGTAGATGCTGCAGCAACAAAAGTTTTTAAAAACACTGCGCATATAAGACCTGGTATGCCTAAAGATGCTTGGGACCATGCAACTATGGTAGCAAAGTTCGATTCGCTTTACAAAACTAAAAACCCAGATTCTAAAACAATTATGCCCAATGGTTACAATAGACCAAAAACTACTACAGATACAACTTGGTTGCCTACAGATAATACTAAAGGCGGATACTGGAAAGACGGAAAACATTGGAGTGAAGTTTTAAAAGACGATGCTATTACGTTTATAAATACAGCAAAAGAAAAAGAAACACCTTTTTTTATGTATTTGGCTTTTAATGCTCCGCATGATCCTAGGCAGGCTCCAAAAGCATATCAAGATATGTATAATGTAAAAGACATTAGTTTGCCTAAAAGTTTTTTGCCAGAGTATCCGTACAGGCATAGTATTGCCAATGGTGATGATTTACGAGACGAAGCCTTAGCTCCTTT
>NZ_PHUL01000001.1:1580000-1680000 GCF_002813425.1 Cellulophaga sp. RHA19 | reverse complement strand
TAAGGGCCGTGATGATTTGACGTCATCCCCACCTTCCTCACGGTTTGCACCGGCAGTCTTGCTAGAGTCCCCACCATAATGTGCTGGTAACTAACAACAGGGGTTGCGCTCGTTATAGGACTTAACCTGACACCTCACGGCACGAGCTGACGACAACCATGCAGCACCTTGTAAATTGCCCGAAGGAAAGTCTATCTCTAAACCTGTCAATCTACATTTAAGCCCTGGTAAGGTTCCTCGCGTATCATCGAATTAAACCACATGCTCCACCGCTTGTGCGGGCCCCCGTCAATTCCTTTGAGTTTCATTCTTGCGAACGTACTCCCCAGGTGGGATACTTATCACTTTCGCTTGGCCGCGCAGTCCGAAAACCACACAGCTAGTATCCATCGTTTACGGCGTGGACTACCAGGGTATCTAATCCTGTTCGCTACCCACGCTTTCGTCCATCAGCGTCAATATATTGTTAGTGATCTGCCTTCGCAATCGGTATTCTATGTAATATCTATGCATTTCACCGCTACACTACATATTCTAACCACTTCACAATAATTCAAGACCATCAGTATCAAAGGCAATTCTACAGTTGAGCTGCAAACTTTCACCCCTGACTTAATGGCCCGCCTACGGACCCTTTAAACCCAATAATTCCGGATAACGCTCGGACCCTCCGTATTACCGCGGCTGCTGGCACGGAGTTAGCCGGTCCTTATTCTTACAGTACCGTCACCAGACTACACGTAGTCCTTATTCTTCCTGTATAAAAGCAGTTTACAATCCATAGGACCGTCTTCCTGCACGCGGCATGGCTGGATCAGAGTCTCCTCCATTGTCCAATATTCCTCACTGCTGCCTCCCGTAGGAGTCTGGTCCGTGTCTCAGTACCAGTGTGGGGGATCCCCCTCTCAGGGCCCCTAACCATCGTAGTCTTGGTAAGCCGTTACCTTACCAACAAACTAATGGTACGCATACTCATCTTACACCGTAATCTTTATTATTAAAATGATGCCATCTTAATAAACTATAAGGTATTAATCCAAATTTCTCTGGGCTATCCCTTAGTGTAAGGCAGATTGTATACGCGTTACGCACCCGTGCGCCGGTCGTCAGCAGAAGCAAGCTCCCCTGTTACCCCTCGACTTGCATGTGTTAAGCCTGCCGCTAGCGTTCATCCTGAGCCAGGATCAAACTCTTCATCGTTGTTTTGTAAATATTCTTAACAACCTAAAATCGTCTTCAACTAAACTCATTCTCTTTTTTAATTCAATAACACTACAAGTAGTATTATTTTGCTGTCTCTTCAATATGTCAAATGAACTTTTAATTCTTGTAGAAATACTAGACTCGAACTAGCTGATTCTCAAAACAAATCATTCCAAAATTTCTTATCGTTTTGCCCTCTCTGAAAGCGGTTGCAAATGTAAAACGTTTTTTTAAACTGACAAAATAAAAAATTAAATTATTTTACTGGTTATTTCCGCTTAACAACCTTGTCAAATTCGGACTGCAAAAGTAGTTCTTTTAATTGTTACCAAACAAGCTTTTTTTTAACTTATTTCTTAACCTTATTTTTAAACTAATTTTACGCTTTTCTCAATGAACTTTGCTAACTTTAATGACGTATGTTTTTCCGTTAGCGGGTGCAAATATAGGCAGCTTTTCTAACACCACAAGTCTTTTTTACATCTTTTTTAAAAGTATTTTTAAAACAAGCTTTACTGCGCTATTTTTCAGACGTTTAAAACCTATTCTTTTTTGATGCTTTTTTAAAAAATATCTGCCCACGAGTTTTAACCGCTCTTAAACTCTATTACTTTAACTATTGAATGGCGATTATCAACCTATAGAATTATTTGTATAATGGGTAATAAATGGGAGTTATTCTAATATTAGATTAAGAAAAGAAGTTCCACACCAACCCAAAACGTATAACAAAGTCACGATAAGGGTAATTTGGAGCCGAATAAAAATCGTAGCCCGTAAAGGACGAGTTAAAGTGTTCTGCCTTTAAATAGATTCTTGTTTGCTTTACTTTTCCATTTATAAAGAAGTCTAACATAGGATATGCACCTAACTTTTCTTGATCTTGAATGTAAAATTCCCCTAAAGCAGGATTGTAGGCATTCATATTATAAGCAGTAAAATACTTAAACGTAACTCCTGTTTGTAAAAACATTGCCCCCTTAAATACATCTTTAGAGAAATAAAGTGTGTTTCTGGTTACAAAGTCTGGCACATTTAAAACGGAATTGGACTGGGTTACATTTTGATACATTACTGTATTATCTAAAGCCCAACGACCAAATTTAAACTCTTTTCCATATTTTAATTTTAAATAACCAACAGATGCACTCTCTTGAAAAGGTTTAATATATGCATTTTCCCGACCAGCATCTATCTGTTCTTGTGTGGCCGTAGATTTAAAATAAGTATACTTATCTATATTGGTGTATTTTGCAGACAATGTACCATATGCCTTGGAACTATACTTAAAAGCCAAACTGTTTATATTTTGCTTATCAAAGTTTGAGGTATTTTGCCAGTTGTAGTTTTGGTAATTACTTTGGTAGAGCAGAAAATTAAAATCGGGCATTTTAGACTCGTTATGCAGGGTTGCGGTAAAACGATGTTTATCCTTATATATATAGGTAGCTTCTGCATTAATTAAACTACCTCCTAAATCACCAGAAATATTATACGCCGCATCTCCTTTTAAGTTAAACTCCCCTATTTGTTTACTATAAGCAGCTCCTAAAGAAACTTCTGTACCTTTTAATTGATTACTTATAGTACCCGTTGGGGTGATAAGCAGACTCTTAAAAAAATAATTGTAATTATAAAGACCTACATAACCTTTTAGTTTCCCCAGTAATCTATTAGAAAATGTTGCGTTTAACTGATTGTATGTGGTTTGTAAATGAGCCTTATCATTAGTTTCTTTTAGAAATGAATCTCCAAAATAATCGTACTGATCATCTTGATTAAATTTTGAAAATTTAGTTTCATAACTAAACTGGTGTCCTACTGCTATAGACGTAGCAATAGAACTGGTTGTTGAGTCTTCTGCTTTTTTAATCAACTTGTACTGATGATCTAAAAAATATCTTTTTCCTAAAACAACACTTTCCGCATCTATAAAAGCTACATCTAACCTATCTCTACTAGTAAATTCATCATCTCCAGTTTCAAATTGAGTTTCACCGTCTATTAGTCCTCCATTTTCTTGATACGTTGCATCTTGTGCCGCTATATGTGCTAACAATAAATATCTATTATTTTTAGAGGTATAATTAGATGTAAAGGTAAAATTACCTGAAGAAGCTTGATCATAATTGTACTTACCTAAAGACCTAAAGCCTTTGTAACCTAATGATATATTTAACTGAGGCGACATATTAAAAGTTAACATAGCGTCTAACAATTGACCTTGAGCCATTGTAGTTTTAAACATTAACTCTGTTAAAGGCGTAGGAACATTATAATATTTAATTTCATTAACACTCCAATAATTGGCATTTAATGCTGATGTACTCAAAGCAGGATACATAGATTCGTTATCAAAATCAAAACCTAACTCATTAGCTGGCTTACCAATGTTTGCAAATGGCATTAACTCAAACCCATCTTTTCTTAGGTAGTTGTATTTATACTCCTTTTGTATTGTAAGTGTTGTGTCTAAAAAAGTAGTATCCCTTTTAATTGTAAAAATTTTATACTCCTCTACACTAGGCTTTTCCTCTTCTCCCTCTTTTAAAACTTTACCAGGTTTTTTACCTAAATCTTTATTAGACAAAGTTGGATCTTGAGCAAAAACTACAGTTCCCCAAAGTAAAAATACAAGTATAATATATCTCATTTATAAAAAAATATAAGCAAAGGTAATTTTTTACATTTAATTATCTGTGAAAGTTTTGTTACGTTTTACTGACCAAAGAACAACTAACAAAAATATACTGATTATTAACAAGCGTTTTGTTTAGAGATTTACTCAATTTTAAGATTCTTTTAACGAATAAACACGTATTAGCTTGTAGACAGCACTATTAATTAGGATATTTAGCTTTTTATAGCATATTAAAATGTTAAAGAAAACTAAAATTGTTTACTCATATAAAATAACAAAGACCAAATAAATCAAAATGACAAAAAAACTATTCCTACTTTTTCTACTAAGTTTCTCCTTTGCTTTTGCTCAGTTTAATGAAGCAGCACCTTGGATGAAAAATTTAAAAAAAGGAAAAACAAGCACATCATTAAAAGGAAATAACTCTAATTTGTCTATTGACGATTTAAAAATTTCTTTTGACACTTACTGGGAAAGCAGAAACAAAAATGAAAAAGGTAGTGGATACAAACCTTTTATGAGGTGGCAAAACTACTGGAGCTATTACCAAAACTCTAATGGAACCTTACCTAATGCTAAAGAAATATACAACTCTTGGTTAGCTAAAAATAATACTGCAAACAAAGTAAACCCTACAAGTAGCTGGACAACAGTAGGGCCATCTACCAGCAATGTTTTTCCTGGTAGATTACCTGGAAATGGTAGAATAAACGCCATAACAGTAGACCCTAATAACGAAAACGTTTGGTACGCAGGAGCTCCTGCTGGTGGAATTTGGAAATCTACAAATGCTGGCACTAGCTGGACAAACCTTTTTTCTGACTTCTTGCAAATTGGTGTTTCTGGTATTGCTGTAGACCCTAACAACTCTAATATTATATATATTTCTACAGGTGATGATGATGCCAGAGACTCATACAGCATTGGTGTTTTTAAATCTACTGATGGTGGCACAACCTGGAACGAAACAGGCTTAAACCCAAGTACAACCCCTTCTGGAAATTCTTTTACTACAAATGAAATTACAATAGACCCTACAAATAGTAATATTGTTTGGGTTGGCTCTAGCAACGGACTTTACCAAACTACAGATGGTGGCACAACTTGGACCAATAAATTAGAAGAGAATATTACTGACTTTAAGCTTAAACCTGGAGAAAGCAATACTATTTATGCTGTTGATTTTAATAATTTTTACAAATCTACCGATGGCGGAAACACTTTTGCACAAGTAACCAGCAATTTACCTACTAGCTCTGGAAGACTAGTTTTAGGTGTTACACCTGCAAATGAGGGCCTTGTATATGTTTTAAGTGCCAATACTGATTATTCTTTTCAAGGATTTTACAAATCTACAGATAGCGGAACTGTATTTACAAAAACATCTAACACTGTAGATATTTTAGAATCTAAACAAGCTTGGTTTGATTTAGCTTTAGAAGTATCTCCTACAGATGAAAACACTTTATTTACAGGCTGTTTAAATATATGGAGAAGCACCAATGGAGGAAATAGTTTTAGCAGGCGAAATAATTGGAGTTCCAATAATAGCTCATATACGCATGCAGATATACATACCCTTAAAATGTTTGGAAGCAAACTTTTTTGTGGTAGTGATGGCGGACTATATGTATCTGAAAACAGTGCAACAACATTTACAGATGTAACAAACGGAATGTCTATAAGTCAGTTTTACAGAATATCTGTTGCTAAAGATGACTCGTCTAAAATGATTGGCGGATTACAAGATAATGGCGGCAATGTATTTAATAACAACCAATGGAATAATTACCATGGAGGTGATGGTATGGACAATGCTATTGACCCAAATAACAACAATTTAATATACGGTTTTACTCAATTTGGCGGATCTTTAAATATATCTTCTAACTCAGGAGAAAATATAGCGCAAATTGGACCTCCACAAACTACAACTAATGGAGAAACTAAAGATATTGAAGGAAATTGGATTACCCCAATTACAATTAACAGCAGAGGTGAAGTTTTTGCTGGCTTTGATGCAATTTATAAATTAGAAGGTACTAGTTGGGTAAAAGTAAGCACTTCGGCAGGCTTTGGTAAAATTGAAGATTTAGAAGCAGATCCTTTAAATCCGGATATTCTTTATGCTGTAAACAACAATGTTATTTATAAAAGTGATGACAATGGCATCAACTTCTCAAGTTACATAACTTTACCAGGTGCTATATCTGATTTAGCAATTAACAACTCAGACAGCTCTATACTTTACGCAACAACATCTAATAGAGTGGGTATAGAATTAGCTAGCCAACCATTTAATCGTGGTGTATACAAAATTACTAACGACGGCACAGATGCTACATCAGAGAATATTACTCTAAACCTACCAACAGACCAAGCTTATTTTAGTATTGCTCATCAAGGGTTACACCAAGACAATCCTATTTTTATTGGTACTAGTTTAGGTATATACAGGTTAGATGATACACTTACAGAATGGGAAGAATATGATACAAACCTACCCAACGTTGCAATTGGAGACATAGATATTAACAGCTTAGATAACATTATTACAGCGGCCACTTACGGAAGAGGTGTTTGGCAATCCCCTATACCAACAAAAGATCCTGAAAATGACGTTAGTTTAACTTCTATAACTCCAAATGTAAACGCTATTATTTGCGGAGACATTACACCAACAGCAACTATAAAAAACATTGGAACAAACACCATAACAGAGGTAACTTTTAGTTATGGGTTAAACAATACCGATAAAAATTTTATTTGGACGGGTACTTTAAATTTTGATGAATCTACAACTATAGACCTACCAAGTATTGCTTCTTCAGGTTTTGGCAAAACCTCATTACAGGTTACCGCCACAGTTACTGATGACACTTTTAATACAAACAATTCAAAAAATAAAACTATATATATTAATAAAGAAGGTAACGGAAGTATTTTAAACACATTTGATAGTAATGAGGAAGCTTTAATCAGTTTTAACGAGTCTAGCGATCTTTCATTATGGGAAAAAGGTACACCTACAGGAACGCTATTAAATACCGCTAGTTCTGGAACAGATGTATATGCAACAAATTTAGATGGCGAACATCCAAATAACACTAAAGCATTTTTAGTTAGTAACTGTTATAACATAGCTACAATAGCAAATCCAGTATTAAAGTTTAAAATGGCTTATGACCTAGAAGAAAACTGGGATATTGTTTATGTTGAATACTCTACAGACCAAGGTGAAGAGTGGAAAGTACTAGGTAATATCAATAGCCAGCCTAACTGGTACAATAGCGACAGAACAAATGCTTTATCTGGAGTTGCTGATGATTGTCAAAATTGTCCTGGTAAACAATGGACAGGTACTAATACTACTTTTACAGAATATAGTTACGATTTTAATGCTAATGCAGCTTTAGGAGAAGTTAATTTAAGTATTGAAGAAAATATAATTTTTAGAATTGTTTTTCATTCTGACCCAGGAGTTAGTCAAGAAGGTGTAGTTATTGATGATTTTATTTTAGACGGAGAAACAGATGACGATGACGATGACAACGATGGTATTTTAGATGTAGATGATAACTGTCCAACTATTGCAAATGCAGACCAGCTAGATACAGATGGTGATGGCATAGGTGATGTTTGCGATACTGATGATGATAATGATGGAATTCTAGATGTAGACGATAATTGTAATTTAATTGCAAATCCAGACCAGGCAGATGCAGACAATGATAATATTGGCGATGTTTGTGATAATGACAATGATAATGATGGCGTTATAGATAGTGTAGACCTTTGCCCTAATACACCAATAGATACAGTTGTAAATGTAAATGGATGTGAAGTATTTTCTTTACCATCTTCTAACTTTAGAATAAAAACAATTGCAGAAAGCTGTATATCTAGCAACAATGGATCTATTGATATTACTGCTGAAACACAACTTAATTATACAGCAACTATAACTGGGAACATAAATGAAACTAAATCTTTTACTAATGCAGCTTCTTTTAATAACCTATCACTAGGCACTTATACTGTTTGTATTACTGTTGAAGGGCAAACAGGATATGAAAATTGTTTTTCAGTTTCAATATTAGAACCAGAACCTTTAGGTGTTTCTACTGCAGTAAATTCTATATCAAATAAGGTAACTTTTAATTTAACTGGCGGCAGTGTTTATAACATCAATATTAACGATAAAACATACAGCACTACTAAAAGCAACATAACATTGCCTTTAGATAAAATAGAAAACAAAATTAGTATTAAGACTAACAAAGATTGCCAAGGTATATACGAAGAACGAATTATTTCTAGCTCAGATATATTTATTTACCCAAACCCTGTGTCTGGAGGTGATTTAACCATAGAGTTAAATAAACCAAATATTGAGCAAGTAGAAATTTCTTTATTTACAATTAGCGGCACTAAGGTTTATAAAAAAGATCATAAAACTAATAATGGCGCTATAAAATTTAGTGTAGATTCTCTTGCAAGAGGTATATATGTGTTAAATATAAAAACTGACCAAACAATACTTACTTATAAAATAATTAGAAAATAAATGAAAACAATATATAAAATTACTTGCATTAGCTCCTTACTTTTAGCCTCTTGTGGCGGCGGTAGTGATGATGGAGGCACAGAACCAGACCCAATTACAACACCTAAAGCAACCACTCTTGTTTTTCCTGAAAACAACACCGAGTGTAATGAAGGTGCTATTATAAGCGATACTCGTAGCTCTGTTGAATTTAGCTGGAGTGCTGCTGCCGATACAGATAGTTATGAAATTAACATTAAAAACCTAGCTACCGGTAATAGCTCGTCTAAAACAGTCACCACTACTTCTGATGCTATAACTATTGATAGAGGAACACCTTATGAATGGTTTATTGTATCTAAAGCTAATGGTACAACAGAAACAGCTACAAGTGCAACTTGGAAGTTTTATAACCAAGGAGTTGGAACGGAAAACTACGCTCCTTTTCCTGCTGATGTTATAAGCCCTAATAGAGGCGCAACTATTGCAACAACAACTACAGTATCTTTAAAATGGTCTGGTGAAGATGTAGATGATGATATAGTTGATTATGAAATATTATTTGGAACAAATAACACCCCAACTACCAGCATTGGAGTTACAACAGAAACAACTTTAGACGCAACAGTTACTGCTAATACAGTTTATTATTGGAAAGTAATAACAAAAGATAGTCAAGACAACACATCGTCCTCTGAAGTGTTTGAATTTAAAGTTGAATAACTAATTTTTAGTTTTTATAATGAAAAAGCTCTTAGATAAAAATCTAAGAGCTTTTTTTATTGACTAATTCAAATTAAAAGTCCTAATACAAAACAATATTTGGACTATTTTTTATTTAAAACAATTAACTATGCTTGTTTTAAATTATTGATTTTGATCTGCAGGAGTAATTGCATCATTTAAATTAATTTCAGTTTCTGGAATCTGAAAAGTAAACCTTGCATCCCCAGCAGGAATATTATAAAAAGATGCTGGGTTGTTAGGGTGTGTTGTTCCTTCAAAATCACGCACAAGACCTACATTCCATCTCTTCATATCTAACAAACCAAAACCTTCTCCCCATAATTCTATACGCCTGTGTAACCTAATTTCATCCATTAAACTAGAACCAGAATTTGTAGATAATGTATATTCTGGGTCTCTTGTAGAAATTAAATTAAATAATTCTTGAGCCGCACCAGAATCATCTCCCGCAGCTGCTTTAGCCTCTGCAATAATTAAGTACATTTCTGAAACTCTCATATAAACATAATCTGCTTCAAAAAAAGTATCATCATAAAATTTATAATTATAGATTTGACCCTCTTTTGGCTGATCTATTTGACCATTATCTGGACCAAACCAATTGCTACGAATATCTGTAGATGATACTGCATTGTACAACCTAACATCTACTGTTCTATGATGTCCTAATTGCCCCGTGTATCCTGGAGTTACACCACCAGCCGCTTTTTGTACAGGAGAATAAGATTGCATCTGCGAAAAGAAAGAAGCAAATAAAGATGATGTATCACCATTAATATCTGCACCCCATAACCATTCTGTATTAGAAATAAATTGAAAACCATCTAACAATTGATCTGCAGCTAAAGCTCCTTCAGACTTTGCAATTTCTGCAAACTGAACTGCCTTATTATAATCTTTAGATAACAAATAAAATCTTGCTAAATAACCTGCAGCAATATTCTGGTTAATAACTGTTTTATCTGGTCTAGAAAAGCCTTCTAACCCATCATAACCTTCTTTTAAATCTGTTTCAATTTGACCATAGACATCACCAACCGTTAATCTTCCAAAACCTGGTCCATTAATTAAATCAGCTGTTGGATCTATTATAGGTACACCAGCATCAGACAATGCAGGTTGCCCTTTTTGGTAAATTTGTATCAACTGTAAATATGCCAAACCTCTAACAACCTTAGATCTAGATAAAACATAAGATAAATCTTCTGTTAAAACAGACTCATCTAAACCACCAATTAATGTAATTGTTTGGTTAGCTCCTTTTATAATCTCGTAGTAATAGTCCCAGATTAAATTAGTTTCTGTACCAGACTCTTGTGTTCTACCAATGTACTTATACAAATCGTCATACCACCAACCGTTGTTAGAATCTATCATATCGTTAGACATAATATCCATCATAACATCAATAGATTTTTGACCGTAATCGTTATGATCACCTCCTGTACCAGCTACATCAAAAGTACGCATGTTATTTATTGTTCCTGCATCAAAAGAACTAGCTGTAGACAATAATGCCTCTGGAGATTCTTCTGCTAATTCAGATATAGTAGCATCTGTAACTATGTTTTCTAAATCAGACTCTAACTGATCTTTACTACAACTAACCATAACAGCTAAAACTGCAGTTATTAATACTATTTTTTTCATTTTAATACTTTTAAAAATTAACATTTAAACCTAATGAAAACGTCTTTAACGTTGCATACCTAACAGAGTTGTTACCACCAGTAACACTTGCTCTTGGATCAAAACCATCTCTACCAGAAGCTGTCCATAAGGCCAAGTTATTACCCAAACCATATATTCTAACTTTAGATAAACCTATTTTTTCTACAACATCATTAGGTAAAGTATAACCAATAGAAACATCGTTAAGGCTAATAAAATCTGATTTTTCTAAAAGTAAATCTGATGTATTATAATTTCTAGAACCATCTATAACTCTAGGTAAACTAGCCGTAGTATTATCATGCGTCCAAGTCTTATAAAAATCTCTACTAAGATTTTCTCCAATTCCGCCACCAAAAGCATCATTATAAATAGCGTCAAAAGCATACCCTCCAAACTGGTAAGAAAGCGCAAAGCTAAAATCTAAATTTTTATATGTAAGTGACGATGTAAAACCACCATTAACATCTGGCAAAGCAGATTTTCCTAAATTAGTTTCTGATGCTACTGAATAATCTTCAGTTTGGTTATTAATTATAGGCGTTGTACCATCTGCCTCAAACTCACTAGATGTATACCATATTGCGTTACCATTTGTAGGGTTTACGCCAACAAAATCTCTAATATAATAATCAAAAGCACTACTACCTTTTTCCCACCTGTACACTGTACCTGGATCTATAAAATCTCTTCCTGGAGCTAATTTTGTAATTTCATTTTTATAATGAGTAGCATTAAGATCTACAGTCCAATTTAAATTTTTGCTTCTAATTATATCATAAGCAATACTAGCCTCTACACCTACGTTTTGCATATCCATAACATTTTCTGGGATAGACGGTAAGCCAGATGAATTTGGTAATGGTCTATTAAAAATTAGATCTGTTATTTTACGTTGAAAATATTCTGATTCTATTCTTAGTCTATTATCAAACATATTTAACTCAAAACCAGCATTAAAGTTGGTAGATGTTTCCCATTTTAAATCTTTGTTACCTAAAACAGTTTTACTTAAGTTAAACTCTTCACCATCTGTAGTAACATCCCACTGATCTAAATAAGGAGCATAATTTCTAACAGCTGTATTATCTGGATAACCCACATAGTCATTACCCTGTTGACCTATACTAGACTTTAATTTTAACTCAGAAATCCAATCTACATTATCCATAAAAGATTCTTTAGATATTCTCCAAGCAACACCAGCACCCCAAAAGTTACCCCATCTGTTATCTTCAGAAAAAACAGAAGAGCCATCTCTACGGAAACTACCATTTATGTAGTATTTATTATCAAAATCATACAACATTCTAGCAAAAAAACCTTCTAACAAATATTCTGTTGGTCCGCCAGTTACATTACCAGCACCGTCATTTTCTGCAAAAAGACTAGCAGAAATATCATTAGAAATAAATTGATTTTTTTTATTAGCGTCTAAAAACTTAAAATTATAATCTGAGTTTTCATGTCCTAACAAAATATCCAAATGATGATCATCTGCAATTGTTTTTTTCCAACCTAATAGTTGCTGGTTTGTGTATGTTGTTCCTCTACCAAATTGCTCTGACAACCTACCATTGACATCTGAAGAAGCAGAACTACCAACAATTTTATTTGTATAATTAGTAGTATTATAAAAAGCTAAATCTAAACCAAAATTATACGTGAATGTAAAGTCTTTTAAAAATTTGATCTCTGCAAATGCTCTAGATGTTAAATTGTCTCTAACAGATTTGTTAACATTTAAAGTTTGTAATGCATGAGGATTAGAAAAACCATTAAATGGTCTTCCGGCTGTAGCATTAGGAGAAGTAACATCTGCCCAATCCCAAAGAGGATTTCCCTTGTCATCTAAAACTGTAGCACCTGTTGCATGATCTACTGCAAAAACAGGATATATAGGAGCAATATTTCTAACCCAAGCAAAATTACCTGTAATATTATTAGTTAAAGTACCTGTTTGCTCTCTGTTTGCATAATTTGCAGACATTCCCAATCTAATGTTGTCACTAACTTGAGAACTAAGGTTCATATTTAGTGTTAACCTTTTAAATCCTGTATTAACGTTATAACCAGTATTATCTTCATTACCTACCGAAAAGAAATAAGTTGCTTTTTCTGTTCCACCAGCTATACTTGCATATAAAGTTTGTATACCACTACCGTCATTAAATAAGTCATCTTCCCAATCTGATGTCCATAATTGATTGCCCGATCTTAATTTTCCAGTATTAGGATCTATAACCGTAGCTCTATCTCCACCAAAAGGGTTATACACTAAACCTTGAGGCCCATCAAATAAATTTGTAGAAGCATTAAGCCCTGCTGTAGCTACATCTGTACCATTCTCTACAATATCATTATTTTTTAACATTTTGTGGTACGCTTCTAAATACTCACCAGCATCATCAAAAACATCATAATCTTTGGTTGCTCTGCTAGTAAAACTAGTTCTAACGTCTAAAGTCACACTTACTTTACCCGCCTTACCTTTTTTAGTCGTTACAATAATAACACCGTTTGCACCTCTATTACCGTACAAAGCCGCAGCGGCAGCATCCTTTAAAAATGATATTGATTCTATATCATTAGGATTTAACGAAGTTATAGATTCGTTATACGGAACACCATCTACAACATATAAAGGAGCAGAAGATCCGTTTAAAGAACCAATACCTCTAAACCTTACGGTTGGAGCAGTACCAGGTTGTCCAGAATTTGAAAAAATTTGAACACCAGAAACCTTACCTGTTAAACCAGTTACTGCATTACCAGAAGCTACTTTTGCAATTTCTTCAGACTTAATTTCTGCAATTGACCCAGTAAGCGATTCCTTTTTTTGAACACCATAGGCGGTTACCACAACTTCCTCTAACGCTTCTGCATCTTCTTCCATTTGAAGATTAATTGTACTTGATACACCTACAGTTCTATCTGTGGTTTTTTGACCAATATAACTGTAACGCAAAACCTGACCTACTTTTGCACTTATGGTATAATTACCATCAAAGTCAGATTGTGTCCCAATTGCTGTACCTACTACTAGTACAGAAACCCCAGGTAAAGGTAAACCATCTTGGTCTGTTACATTACCTGTAATTGTTTTCTCTTGTGCATAAGAGAAGTTCATTAACATCACCAATAAGGGAGTTAAAATCCAAGTTACTTTTTTTCTCATTTAATTTAGTTTTGAGTTAGCTTTAACTAATTCCCAATCTTTTGTTAAGCAGATTATCTAAGATTAACATTTAATTAATCTTTTAAATTGAAAAACAAATAATGAATGCTAGCTAAAAATTATTTAATAAAAAATATAGATACTTAGTAAATTCATTGTCTTACAAAGAAATAGTACTACCCAAAAAATCTTTTTAAATAAGAAAAACAGTAACTTAAAAAGTATCTATGCCGAATTTTGTCGTACAAAAACTTTGTTAATTACAATAAAGCTTAAAAAAAGTTGCTTTTTATTGAATAATCAAAACAAAAAGAGTTTATTTCTTGTTAAATCAATAATGATATGCAGTTTAATGTAAATAAAATTAAAATAAGAAGTAAGAAGAACCAACGTTAATTTAACACGTACACTTGTATTTTATTTAGTTAATTGAGTAAAAAAACAAGCAATAAGAAGATGTAAATTTTAAGCATAAAAAAACCGCCAAGAGCAATTGCTCTTGGCGGTTAAAATATAGTTTTTTAAATAAGTTTTCTTTTTAAAAACCTTTATTCTGTGAAACATTAGAGTTAACATCTGCCTCACTATTTGGAATAGGAAATGCTAAATTAAATGACCCGTAAGGAACACCTTTATGTGTTTGTTGTAATGGATCTAACAACGGAATACCTTGCCCTATTCTTACTAAATCATGAAAACGAGCACCTTCAAAAGCTAATTCTTTTCTTCTCTCAAGTAATATATTATCAAGAGTCGCTTCAGTATAAAGACTAGCATTTCTTTGAGCAGGTATCATATTTAAATATTGTAATGAGACCGCAGGATCTACTGTTAACATAGCTTCTGCATATGTCAAAATTACTTCCTCATATCTAATAATACTAATATTATCATCAAATGTACTAGAAGGGTATTTTCCAATATTTCTGGTGAAACCTTTTCCATCAACTTCAATAAAATCTTCACCAATTCTAATATCATCATCATCAAAAATAGTTAAGAAATTATCTAATACTACAACATCACCATAAGATGTATCTAAAAATATATTAGCTAATCCATTTATACCTCTATTATCTGTTGGAGACATAGCTATTTCAAAAATAGAGTTAACAGCATTATCTTCAGAAAAAGTTGATGCAAATTCTGTTTCACTAGCCACAGAAAATTTTTCTGAGTCTATAACTGACTTCGCTGCTGTAGCAGCTGTAGTCATATCACCAAAATAAAGAGCTATTCTTGCTTTAATTGCATTTGCAGCACTTGTTGTAATGAATTCTTTAGAACCATCTAAACTGGTAGACATCATTGCCAAAGCTGCATCAATATCAGCTAAAGCTAAATTCTTAACTTCTTCAACAGTATTTCTAGCAGGGAAAAAGTTTTCTTCGTCTCTAAATGTAGTTACATAAGGAACTCCCCCTGGTGAAGTACCACCTGTTACGTGTTGCTGACCAAATAATCTAACCAAATCGAAATGCGCCATAGCCCTAAGAACTAAAGCTTCACCTTTCATTTGATTAATAAAAGCTGCATCACCTTCTATGTTTTCTGCATTAATAATAATATTTGCAGAACCTATAACAGAATAAATACGTGACCAAGTATCAGTAGGATATGCATCTGAAGGTAAAATTTCTAACTGTCCAGCGGTAACAAATCTATTAGAATTAGCATTAGAAAATGCATTATCACTCCTTACCTCATTGAAGACTATATAATCTCTACCGTAGTAAGTTTCAATAGACAACCTGTTATAAGCACCTGCCAATATACCCTCTAAATCTTCTTCCGTGTTTATACTTAAATTAAAGTCTTTTTCTTGAGCAACTGTAGGATCTAGTTGATCCTCAGAACAAGAAGTATTTCCTATTAGCAAGGCAAACACCATTGCTGTATATAATATTTTTTTCATTCTAATTAAAATTTAACGTTAACACCAAAAACAACAGATTTTACTGGAGGAGTTACCAATCCTGTGTAACCAGCTGCTCCTACTTCTGGATCCAATTTTAATCCATCATCCTTAACCCATGTGTAAAGGTTGGTACCTTTAACTGTAAATGAAATTGCATCTAGACCAATATCCTCTGTAAACTTAGCTGGTAAGTTATAACCAAAGGTTAAATCTTTTAATCTAATGTAATCTCCATCATATAAGTGTCTAGAAGAAGTAGCATGGAAATTGTCTGCTCCATTATAAACCAATTTAGGGACATCTGTTACATCACCTGGTTGTTGCCATCTTTCTAAAAGTTCTTCTACACCGTTGTAAGAACCTAAAGTAAAGCTATTAGTTCTAAAATAGTGTTGTGCATATTGCTCATATACTTTATGTCCACCTGCATAGTATAAACTAGCATCCATAAAAATACCTTTATACTCTATATGAGTTGAGAAACCTCCAGAGAAAGTTGGTAATGCACTAGCTTCATCTTGGTTTACTCTTGCTGCTGAAGCATAGTTAGATGTAACTTCACCATCTACTCCATTTACATACCAAGTAGGTTCTCCTGTTTCCGTATCTACACCCGCCCAGGTACGCATAAACCAAGCTCCAATAGGCAAGCCTACTTCTGTAGTTTTATATGTACTAGTAGCACTTGGATTAATCTCTTCTCCTGTAGAATCTAAAGCTAATTTAGTAACCTCGTTGTCTACAGTAGCAAAGTTTCCAGAAATACTCCAATTAAAATCTTCACTTCTAAAGATATCGTAATTAAGTTGAGCCTCTATACCTTTATTTACCACTTCTCCTATATTGGTATTCTGAGAAGCAAAACCAGTAGTAGGTGACAAAGGGACATCTTGTAATAGATCATATGTTCTTTTATTAAAATAAGCAAAACTACCAGATAATCTATTGTCAAATACTCCAAAATCAAAACCAGCGTCTACTGTTTCTCCATTTTCCCATGATAAAAACTCATTTCCTAATTGACTAGGATAAACAGCACCATTGCCTGCATAATCTGCATCATAAGCCAAAAATGCTTGGTAAGTATTTGTAGCAATACCTGAGTTACCTGTTATACCCCATGAACCTCTTAAACGTAATTCATTAAAAACAGATCCTTCTAAGAAATCTTCTCTATGAACATTCCAACCCAGACCAACTGATCCAAAATTACCATATCTATGACCATTTGCAAATCTTGAAGAACCTTCTCTTCTGAAAGTTGCATCTAAGATATACCTACCATCAAAGTTATAATTTAACATTCCTAAATAAGAAATATTAGTCCAGTCTGTAAAAGATGAAGAAGCATCGAAATTAGATCCTGCACTTGCAATATTTGTTAAACCATCAGTAGAAAAGTTTTCACCGTAAGCATATAAATATGTATAATTATTTTTTTGATATTCAAATAAAGCTGTAACATCAAAATTATGTTTAGAACCTAATTTAAACTGATAGTTTAATGAATTTTGAGAAACCCAGTTGTAGTTTTTCTCATCTGAAGCAGTACTACTACCATTAACATCACCATCAGAATCTCCATGATATCTATTATTATAAGCTTTGTACTCCGACAAAGAAAAATCTAAACCTATACGAGAAGAAAAAGTTAAATTTTCAATTAACTCCCAATCTAATTTAGTGTTAGTAGTTGCTCTAGTATACTTATTGTAAACTTCATCATTCTCATTAGTATATAATGTATTAAATACAGAAGTTCCTAAGTTATTTATATTATAAGTTCCATCTGCATTGTATGGGTTAGCAAAAGGAGTCATATAATACCTAGTTAAATGTGGGTTATTAAAGAAAGCCCCATTCTCTAATACTGGATTTTGTCTAGAGTTAGATACATTTATAGAATTATCTAACTTAACATTATCTCTAAGCCAAGTTTGAAAACTTAACTTACCAGATATTCTTCTGAAAGAATCACCAATAACCGTAGGTTCAGTTTCATTAAATCCAAGAGATGCATAATAATTTGTTTTTTCAGTACCGCCTGATGCTGAAAAATTATAATCTTGGATTAATGCATCTTTATTTTCCATTAGTCCAGGCCAGTCATATTCACTACCATCCCAATTAGCTATATTTCCTAAATTATTAGCTACTGCAAAATCTCTAGCTTCATCTCTTTCAAAATCAAAACCTTCTCCATAAGCATTAAAAGTTGCTTCATCAATTAATGTAGCTCTTTGTGATGCTGTTAAAGGGCTTCTTTTATTATAAGCATTGTTTTGAAAACCTAAAACTGATGAAAAGTTAAATACTGCTTTTCCTGATTTACCTCTTTTTGTTGTAATTACAATTACACCATTAGAACCTCTAGCTCCGTAAGCTGCAGTTGCTGATGCATCTTTTAAAACAGTCATAGATTCTATATCCTTACTATTTAGAGATACAAGTGAACTAAGAGAAGTTCTGTTAGCACTACCTGAGAAATTCTCACTTACTACAGGAACTCCGTCAATAACATATAATGGTGAGTTACTTGCATTAATAGAACCTACACCACGAATTCTAATATCTTGCTGTGCTCCTGGAGTACCAGAAGTAGTAGATATTTGTAAACCAGCCACTTTACCTTGTAAAGCTTGATCCACAGATAGAACAGGAACATCTTTAATGTCTTCTGAACTAACTTGTACAGAAGAACCGGTTACCTCATCTACAGATTTAGTACTGTAACCTAATACAATAACCTCCTCAAGGGCCTCAGCGTCCTCTGCCAATTGAACATTTACTGTGCTAGAAGAACCAACTTTTCTATCAGCTGTTTTTTGTCCAACATAACTGTAACGCAGTACTTGCCCTACACTTGCTTTGATAGTATAATTACCATCAAAATCTGTTTGAGTTCCTGTTGTTGTACCTACAACTAAAACAGAAACACCTGGCAATGGCAAACCATCTTGGTCTGTAACATTACCGGTAATTGTTTTCTCTTGTCCGTAAGAGAAACTCATAAGTAACACCAACAAGGGTGTTAAAATCCAAGCTACTTTTGTTCTCATTTATTATTAATTTTTGAGTTAGTACCCAACAAAACTCTTAATAAATAGTTAAGATTCCAAAAAATTAGTGTTAACGAAAACAGTAAATGTTAAAAAAAATGTTAATTTTAAAATATTACTATTAATTAATAATATTACGTGTTAATATTTATTTTTTTAACTATTTAACAGATTAAAATGCAAAAAAAACACGCTTATTGAAGATTTTTAACAAGTGAAAAACAAGCAATTATTAATGTTTGTGTATTTAAATATTTTGAAATGTTATTTTATATATTAACGTTTGATATCAAATAATAATCAGTTAAATCAATTTAAGAGAACGTTAAAAAAAACTAGTCAATGCCTTTTACCTAAAGAAGTATATATTTTTATAGATAAAAGATATAAAATGAGTGTTTTTTACATAGGATTTATCAAAAATTAACACTTCACTAATAATATTATCTGTAATAACAAATCTCATCTTTCTACATACATTGATTAATAAATTGTTAAACTTTAAAAACACTTGAAACAATAACTTTATTTCTAAATAAAATGAATTGCTATTACCCTGTCTATTTAAAATACTATAGTAATAAAAATAGACAATAAATTATTAAAAAAATTTTAACCGCCAAGAGCAATTGCTCTTGGCGGTTAAAATTTTTTTAATAATATAAAAACTATTAATTTTGAGTATTAATATTTGGATTAAATAAAATTTCCTCTTGTGGAATTTCATAAGTTAAACGCTCATCATCATGATTAAAAGAATCTCCTGATAAATCTAACCAGTTAGATCCTCTTGTTCTTGTTTCACGTCTTCTTTTCATAATAAAATAAGATTGCCCTTCTGCAAATAATTCCAAACGTGCTTGTAAAGCTGCCTCTTCTGCTAATGCAGCACCAGATAAACCATCAATATAAGAACTATCATCTAATCTTAAATCTAGTAATGCTTTTAAGCTAGTTCTAGCCGCTGCATCGTTACCATTTTCTGCTGCAGCCTCTGCGTGTAATAAATACATTTCTGCTATTCTCATATAATGAGAATCTGAATCTATATTAGATTGTGGACCAGAGAAAGCTGCAAAACCATTAAGCTCTGCTCCTTTATAATAAAACTTACCTGAAGGCTGTAAACTTCCAGAAAATTGATTTAATCTTATATCATCATCTCTAAAATTAGCATGTAAATCTGCATCCATTCCTTTAGAATTACCTACAGCTGCATAGCTATAGCTATACACATCCATAAAGCCCCACCATGAAAATAAAGATGCTAAACCTTGACCTGTTGGTGTAATATCAATACCCCACATAACACCTGGGATAGAGTTAATATCATTAAAACCTCCAACAGCACCGCTTTCATCTGGCAATAAAGCTACTTCATCTGCAGTCATTATTGGGTAATTACCAGAGTTAACTACTAACTCTGCATAATCTTCAGCCATTGGCCAATTATTTAATGCTCCATATGTTTTAGCTAATAACCCTCTTACTATATCTTGGTTAATTTCAATTTTATCTTCTCTAACAAAACCTTCTAATAATGTTTCAGCATCTGTTAAATCTTTTATAACTAAATCAAAAACTTCTTGTAAAGTAGATTTAGGCTGATCTATGTCTTCTGCACTAGTATAAATAGGAAGCGCTTCTTGAGACAAGTTTGAAATATCATTTACAAAAACATGTGCTAAAAAGAAATATGCATAACCCCTTAAAGCTTTTGCTTGACCAACAGTGTACCTAAGATTTTCTGTTTCTGGAACAACATCATTACCACCAGCACCATCTATAACCAGGTTTGAAAGATTTACAACTCTAAAAAGAAACCTCCAAGGTCTATAATTGTAATCAGAATCTGGATCTACAGTAGCTGTTAATTCTGAAATTTGTGTTTGACGATTGTAACTCTTACCTAAATGAGCCATATCTGTAGATAACATATCTAACTGTATGTACTGTGTGGTAATACCAAAATCTTCTTGGCTGGTTGTTCCTCCACTACCTCTACGGTATAAGTTTTCATAAATACCCAATAATGTAGCCTTAGAAACATCTGGATTAATTTTTGAAGCTTCACTCACTTGCTCTTGAGACAACGTTTCTGTTGGAAACACTTCTAAAAAGTCTTCACTACACGAGCTCATAAACAACAAAGCTCCTGCTGCGTATATTATTTTATTTAAAGTTTTCATAGTTTTATAATTTTAAATTAACACCTAAAACAACAGTTGATAATGGATTGTAACGGTAAATTGAAGATCCACCAGTTATAGATGTAGATGGGTTAAAACCTTGTCTTTTAGAGAAAAATGCAAGATTATCTCCTGTTATGTAAAAATCTAAGTTTTTAAGTCCAATTTGCTTACTAATGTCACTTGGTAATGTATACCCTAGTCTAACATTGTTTAATGCTAAATAATCAGATTTAACTAAAAATCTAGTAGATGTAGCACTTTGCTGTATTTGAAATCTAGCATCTTGCCTTGGAATATCTGTAACATCACCAGGTTGCATCCAACGATCTCTAATGTCTACGTGAAAATTATTTGTACCTGCATAATCGTTATCCATTAAGTTGGCATAAGCAGTATCATAAGCATATCCACCTAAAGAGTAATTAAACAAAGTACTTAATGTAAAGTTACCATATCTAGCATTTAATCTAAAAGAACCTGTTACATCTGGTATAGCAGTTTTATTGATAAATTTATCCGCAGCTTCAGAATATACCTCAGTAATATCTTGAACTACATTAGCATCAGGATTATCATTAGTATAAGATGTTAAATTTGTTATGATCTCGTCACCTGTTCCAAAAACACCATCACCATCTAAATCATTAAAGCTACGCTCCCATTGTGCTGCACCTGTATCTACATTAACACCTGCATACACTGGCATATAGTAATCATATAAAGAACGACCAACTGTACGACCGTAATTTCCACTTATATCAAGCTTTTGTTGTTCACCTGTTGATGGATCTATTGGCATTGCTTTTAATTCATTTTTAAAAGTAGAACCGTTAATACCTAATGACAGGCTAAATTTATCATTTTGAACCAATTTAAAATCTAAATCAAATTCTACACCTGAATTAACCATCTCACCATCATTAACAGAAATTAAAGCATAGCCTACAGAAGGACCAACTCTTCTATCAAAAAACATATCTGTAGTAGATTTACTATATGCTTCTACAGAACCATCTACAAAACCACCAAGCTCAAACTCTACACCAACATTAAACTGATTAGAACTTTCCCAAGTAAGGTCTGGATTTCCTTTAGTAGCAAAAGCTAATGATATGTTATCATTTAAATTATTTACAGAATATAAGTTGTACCCTGGATAATAGTTGTTAGCGGTACCTGTTAATACACCAGAATTACCTAGAACACCATAGCTACCCTTTACTTTTAAGAAATCTACAAAGTTTGAGCCAGACATAAAATCTTCTTGAGATAACACCCATGCTGCACCAACAGAATAAAAATTACCCCATTTTTCATTCAAAAATCTTGAAGAGGCATCTCTGTTAAATGTAGCGTTTAAAAAATACTTACTAGAAAAATCTAAAGTAGCGTTTGCTATATAACTTTCTGTTGTTTCATCTCTAGTAAAACCATCACTAGGTGCATTTACAACACCGTTAGAAATATCTGTTCCAAAAGGTGTTACTAACTTAGAACGCTCTGCTTCTAAATAGTTAAACTTATAAGATGTAGCTACGTGAGATACGAAAGCAGATAAATTTGTTGCTCCAAAAGATTTATTATATCTAAGACCTGTTCTTAATGAATAGTTTTTAACTTCAGATCTAGATCTGTTAATTACCCCACCTTGACCTTTAGCAGGACTATAAAAAGGCTCGTTTAAATCTATATCATCACTCATAAAGTATTGATATGAAAAGTTGTTATCTAAAGTTAAACCTTCTACCAATGTAATTTTTAAGTCATTTGTAAAGTTTACCGAGTTGTCTTTAGATCTACTAATGTTAATTTGAGAATCTGCAACACCATTTGTAGCAAAACCAAAACCACGACCATCTTCTAAACCATAGTCATAAAGAGAACCACCATATATAGGATCGTCAATTTTATTTCCATTAGCATCTCTAGTGAATAATGGGTAAATTGATGGAATGTTGTCTATCCACCAAAACTGTGAAGAAGAAGAACTTCCTGTACCATTGTTATTAGTCTCACTCTGCGCATAGTTTAAAGATGTATTCATTTTTATGAAATCTTTATACTTATTTGTTGCTGAGATACGAGCATTTAATCTTTGATAATCTGTATTACTTGCATAACCTTGATCATCTATGAAACCTACTGAAGTATACACTGAAGAGTTTTCTCCTGTGTTAGCTAAAGAAACATTTCCTTCAATTCTATTTGCACTTTGAAAAGCAAAATCTTCCCAATCTTCTGGCGAATACCTTCTAGTTACACCTGGTCTAACCATACCTGTTGCAGGGTCTATTAATTCTGACACTCCAATAGCTCCACTATCACTAGTGTTCCACATATTGTATACTGGAGAAATATCTGAAACATCTGCATTTGCACCTTCAAATAAGTTTGCATTAGCATAATCTACTGCTGCTACTTGATCTCCATTATTTTCCAATAAACCTCTTTGGTAAGTACCTTCCCAAGCAATACCAATATACTCTTCTGGAGAATCAATAGTCTCGTATCTACCAATACCTTGAAAATTGGCACCAGTTTTAATAGATACACTTATTTCGTTACCAGTATCAGAACCTCTTTTTGTTGTAATAACAATTACACCATTAGCACCTCTTGCTCCGTACAAAGATGTTGCAGATGCATCTTTAAGAACAGTTACAGATTTAATATCATTTGGATTGATATCATTTAAACTACCTCTAAATGGCGCATCATCTACGATGTATAACGGAGCTTGACTACCATTTACAGAACCAAAACCTCTAATCCTTACTGTAGAAGTACTACCTGGTTGACCACTGGTATTAAAAACAGAAACACCTGCTGCCTCACCTGCTAATGCTTGAGATACGTTTGTGAAAGACTTTTGAGAAATGTTTTCTCCTGCCACTACTTTTGCAGAACCAGCAAAAGATGTTTTAGAAACATTACCAAATCCAGTAACAATTACCTCGTCCAATGCCTCAGCATCCTGCTCCATTTGAATGTTAATTGTGCTACTTGATCCAACTTTTCTATCAGTTGCTTTTTGACCAATATAAGTGTAACGCAAAGTTTGCCCTACTTTTGCTTTAATAGTATAATTACCATCAAAGTCTGATTGGGTCCCTGTTGTTGTTCCAACAACTAAAACAGAAACTCCTGGTAATGGAAGACCATCTTGATCTGTAACATTACCTGTAATTGTTTTCTCTTGTCCGTAAGAGAAACTCATTAATAACACCAACAAGGGTGTTAAAATCCAAGTTACTTTTGCTCTCATTTATTTTCAATTTTTGAGTTAGTTCAACAAAAATCTTAAAATTAAGTTAAAGAAACAAACAATAATTGTTAATTAAATTAACAATTAAAAACCAAAAAGTGTACATCATAAGTAAATACCTACCTAATTGTTAACTTTACAAAAACAACTGTTCATTAATTTTGAGTGTCAATTGTTAAGAAAAGTATTACTTAGAAACAACTGATAAAGTATAGAGAATTATATAAGGTTGAAAACATAAAATCAATAACAAAAAGAGTTATTATGAATATAAAGCAACCTCTAGAATTAGTATTTAAGTAATTTGATACTCTTAATTGTTAATTTTATAAAACGAAAAAACCGCTATGAGCAATTGCTCATAGCGGTTAAATAAAAAATATTTATTCTATGATTATCTACCTGAATTCACAGAATCATCTATGTTTTCATTAGCATCTATTTCTACTTGTGGAATCTTTAAATAAAATCTTTTATCGTTAGGTTCCAAGGTTTTTACAATTCTATGGTTTGGAGTTCTAACAATTCCTCTTTGCAGTCTCTTTGCATCAAACCATTCAACACCTATTTCACCGTACAATTCTTTTCTTCTTTCTAAAAGAATTTCTTCCTCTAAAGCAGAACCAGTATTAGTAGACTTAACAGCCAACGGATCTCTATCACTTTGTAATTCATACATCAAATCTCTTGCTCCAATTTCATCTCCTTGCCTAAATTTAGCTTCAGCCTCAATCAAAATCATCTCTGCCGTTCTCATAATAACTATATCACTAGAGAAAGCAAAAATAAACTTAGTACTAGTAACTTTAGTGTAATTAGGAGCTGTACCAACAACAAAAGTGTTACGTGCATCTGTAGCTGTAAATTCATTTGAAAAGAATTCATTAATATACATATTATTATATGCATCATTAACATTATCTATAAATGCAGATGGTGCATTATAATAATAATTAGTTTGATCACCCGTCTGAGGCAATCCCCATATCCATTCTTTATTGTTGATGTCATCAAAACCATTACCATAACTTTTAGAATCTAACACAGAAGCTACATCACCACCATAAGCAGCATTTGCAGCATCTTCAGCACCTTTCCAGTTCCCCATAGTTAAGTAAACTCTTGCTAGTATACCATTAGCTACATCTACATTCATGTAAGACTTTCCTAACCTATCTTTTGGCAAAGTGGAAACAGCCGTAGTCAAATCATCAACTATAAAGTCATAAAGTTCACCCAATGTACCCATTGGCTTACCCTCTAATGAAAGTTCTGTATAAATTGGAGGTGCAGGCAAATCTCTATTCGAAGCAGTATATCCTTCTTGAAACTCCAAAGCTAACTGAAAGTAATAAAAACCTCTTAACGCTTTTGCTTGACCAATTAACTCTGTTTTATCTATTTCAGACAAAGCAGAAGCCTCAACTCCATTTATACATGAATTAAGTTGATTAATCATGTAATAAGGAAACTCCCAACTAAATACAGTTCTAGTATACGTTGGCTCCCTATTGTCATTATCGTAATCAAAACTAAACCAAGAACGCGCATGAATTAAATCATTTCCTTTTACAGTTCGTGCAAAATACATTGAATTTAAACCTCCTGAATCTGTTCTGGTAAATTGACCTCTTGCTCTTCTATTTATTCCTGACAAAAAGGCTTCAACACCTTCTCTTGTTCCAAAAATAACGCTTTCCGCAACAACTTCTGTTGGTTCTGGATCACTTAAATAATCCTCTGAACAACCAACAAATATGAAAGAAGTTATTATCATTAAGGATAAAAATCCTGTTTTTATATAATTTTTCATTTATAATAAATATTAAAATTGAACATTAAGACCTAAACTAATCGTTTTTAACAAAGAAGATCTACTATCTGTAGTACCTGCCAAACTTTGTTCTGGATCTATACCTTTATGACTTTGCCATGTAAATAAGTTATCACCTCTTAAATAGATTCTAACATTATCCAATGTCATTCTGTTTGTTATATCTTTTGGTAAAGTATACCCTAAAGTAATAGCTCTTAATCTAAGGTAATCGTTATCAAATAAGAATCTTGTTGACGTACCATTAAAATCATTTTGAGAGTTTAATAAAAGTGGTACATCAGTAATGTCTCCTGGTTGAGTCCATCTGTTAGCAACATCTGGAGAAGCATTGTAACCTGGTCTAGAAAAACCATCCATTAAACCTGCATAAGAACTATCATATACTTGAGATCCAAAACTAAAGTTAAACAACATATTAAAGTCAAAACCACCAACCTTAAGATCTGTTGTCAAACCACCTGTAACATCTGGTAAAGATGAACCTTTGTAATATCTAGTTGCTTCCGAATAATCCTTTGTAGTTTCTCTCTCTCCTGTTGGGTTACCATCTACATCCAATACGTCTTTATACCACATACCATAACCGTCTGCAGAATCTACTCCTGCCCAGTCTTGAATAAAGAAATCATATAAAGATTTTCCTTCTTTCCATTTCTTTGTTCCATTAATGAATTCATCTTGAGTTAACTCTGTAATCTCATTCTTGTTAATTGCAGCATTAACCCCAACAGACCAAGTAACATTATTAGTTTGTATAACTCTTCCTGCTAAAGAAAACTCATAACCAGAGTTTTTTATAGAACCAACATTTGTTGTAATACCATCATTACCTGTAGAAATTGGTAATGGCTGAGTATAAATTAAATCTATTGACTCTTTACTGTAGTACTCAACACTACCATCCAATCTATCATTAAGCAAAGAAAAATCTAAACCAACATTAAAAATTGCTTGATTTTCCCAAGTTAATTGAGGGTCAGTTACATTGCCTAATATAACACCCGTATTACCTAACTCATTAAATCCTGTCTCAAATCCCTGTACATAAGGAAAGTATGATGTAGTACCTTGGTTCCCTAATTCTCCATAAGAAGACCTTAACTTTAATAAGTTTATAGTATTATTGCCTGCTAAAAAGTTCTCATCAGATATAACCCATGAACCACCAATAGAGAAAAAGTTACCCCATCTCGTGTCCGCAGAAAACCTTGAAGAACCATCTCTACGGTAAGACCCTTCAATAAAATATCTATCCTTGTAGCTATAAGCCAAACGACCTAAGTAAGAAGTTAACCTATTTTCATTTATAAACCCTCTAACACTTTCAGGAAGCGTACTACCATTTAAAACTTTTACGCCTGGTAAAAAACCTGTTGCTTGCGCACCTAACGCATCTACCTTAAGCTTATAAGCTTCAAAAATTGCGGTTGCTTGAATATTATGATCTCCAAAATTTTTATCGTAATTAAGAGAATTTGTAAAGTTAAAAGTTGTAGTAATATCCCTATCTTGGTCTACACGACCACCAACACCTGAAGCTGCACCAACATTATATGCACTATATGAATTACTATCATATAGGTAATTTTCATAAGATAAGTTTGTCTTAAAAGATAAGTTGTCAGACAACTTAATTTTAGCAAAACCATTTATTATAGCACTTGTTCTTTTATTTACATCATCATTGTTATATAATGTACCCACCGCATTTTCATTAGCCAATAAAGGTCTACTACCGTTTACTGTCTGCCCAGTTGTAGAACCGTAATCATAAATAGGGTTGCCAAAGTTATCTAAAACTAAACCTCCATTGTTACCTCTTCTGTACAATGGATAAATTGAAGACATACTATATATCCATTGGTAAGTACTAGCAAAAGTACTACCCGACTGGGTTGGAAATTGTTGCTTAGATGTAGATAATGAAGTATTTAAACCAACAGTTAACCAATCTTTAACATTAGACTCTAAATTTAAACGCGTAGTAAATCTTTCAAAATCAGATTCTCTAACTGCCCCTTCTTGATTTAAGTAATTAGCAGATAAAAAATATCTTGATGACTCTCCACCTCCAGAAATACTTACTGTATACTCATTACGCTGAGCAGCACTTCTTAACATTGCATCTTCCCAGTCAGTTTCCCAAAGAGAATTAGCTCCGGCAACTAGGTTTCCATTCTGATCTACAGGTTGCGCGACATTATAAGGGTTATAACCCAAATTTAAAATTAAATCTCTAGATGCATTTGCACCAGCATCTGCAGCAGATTGACCTGCCACATATATATTTTTATTTCTTTCTGCTTCCCATGAATACCTCATCATGTCATCATTACCAATACGGTCATGTAAAGCTACAGCTGGAGTTGAAAAACCAGAAACAGCAGATACAGTAATTTTAGCTTCTGAATTATAACTACCTTTTTTTGTAGTTATTAAAACAACACCATTAGCCGCCCTAGAACCGTATAATGCAGTAGAAGATGCATCTTTAAGAATGTTCATAGATTCTATCTGATCACCACTAATACTATTAATATTTCCGTTAAAAGGAACACCGTCCAATATAATTAGTGGATCAGCACTAGCGTTAATGGAACCTACACCACGAATTCTAATTGTTGGGTTAGATCCTGGCTGACCACCTGATGTAATTACGTTTACACCTGCAACAGTACCTTGTATAGCACTAGTTACAGTAGTTAATTGCTGGTTTCCTATTTCCTCAACTCCTAAAGAAGTTACAGAACCAACTATAGACTTCTTTTTTTGAGAACCGTATGCAACTACTACAACTTCATCCAAAGCTTCTGCATCTTCTTCCATCTGAAGACTAATAGTACTTGAAGCACCTACTTTTCGCTCCGTTGTTTTTTGACCAACGTAGCTGTAACGCAATACCTGCCCTACTTTTGCTTTAATAGTATAGTTACCATCAAAGTCTGTTTGAGTACCTGTCGTTGTACCCACAACTAAAACAGTTACCCCTGGCAATGTTAGACCTTCATGATCTGTAACAATACCTGTAATTGTCTTTTCTTGTCCATAAGAAAAGCTCATCAATAACACCAACAAGGGTGTTAAAATCCACGTTACTTTCGTTCTCATTTATTATTATTTTTTGAGTTAGTACCCAACAAAACTCTTAATTAATGGTTAAGATTCCAAGAAATTACCGTTAACGGAGCCTACTTATGTTAAAAAAAAGATTAAAAATGAATAATAATTAAAAAAATGATAAATAAATAAACAAAAATTTAATTTTAATATCAAATAACAGCTGATTCATAAGAAAAAAATAAAATTTATTCCATAAAAAATGAAGACAAAATCTTACAAAAAGAACAAAAAAAAATACAAAAAATAACATATGTTTACTTATTGCGTATTTAAAATACTTTATAAGTTAACATAGTATATATTTTAAATAACTTTCAAATGTTAAAGATATATTTTACCTCAATTAAAACAACTCTATAATTAAGTATTTAAAACCTAGCTTTGAAAAATTCTTAATTTTACCTTTTCAATATTTAGATCTTTTATGCTAAAAGCTTATTACAAATTAATAAATGAAGCCGGTACCGATGAAGCTGGCCGTGGATGCTTAGCCGGCCCTGTTACTGCTGCTGCAATTATTTTACCTGAAGGTTTTAAAAATGATATATTAAACGACTCTAAACTCCTTTCTGAAAAAAAAAGAGAACTTTTAAAGCCTATTATAGAAGAACAAGGTATTTGCTTTGGTGTTGCTCATATTCATCCTAAAAAAATTGATGAAATAAATATTTTAAATGCATCTATACTTGCTATGCACAAAAGCATTGGCAAACTAAGCACTAAACCTGAGTTTATAATTGTAGATGGCAACCGCTTTAAGCAGTATAAAAAAATTGAACACGAATGCATTGTTAAAGGCGACTCTAAATATATGAGTATTGCTGCTGCTTCTGTTTTAGCAAAAACATATAGAGATGCATATATGGAAAAAATACACAAAGAGTTTCCTATGTATAACTGGAAAAAAAATAAAGGATACCCAACTAAAGAACATAGAGAAGCTATTAGAGAATTTGGAATCACCAAATACCACAGAAAAAGCTTTAAGCAATTACCTGAGCAATTAAAATTTCCGCTGTAATTAAATTAATTTAACTTTGTTATTATAAGTTGTATTTGTATGAAATTAAAGATTGCTATTCTATTATTAAGTATCTGTTGTATTGGGTGCACCAATAAACAACCAGCTAAAACCACTATTTTAGACTACTTACCTACTAAAACTATTACGGTTTTAAAAATTAACGACTACAACAGTTTAACTAGCAACATTAAAAACAATGAACTTTTAAGTTTCTTCACCAAATCCAACCAATTAAAAAGTTTTAAAAGAGCTACTAACGTCTTAAACCATATAAAACCAAATACAAAAGGGCTTTTAGCGTTTATAACAAATGACAGTACAACTACAGACTTTTATTTTGTTACTAAAGATTCTATAAACTTAGTCCGTTTAGATAGCATCTCTACAAGCACCAACATTTCTGTAGATAACAAAACATATAAAGAGTATAAATTAGATAGCATACCTTATTATAGTGTTAAGGATAATAAATTTACTATTTTCTCTTCAGATAAAAATCTAATAGAAAACACCTTAAAAAAAGGTAATACCAACAAAAATAAAGATGTTCGTAAGCTGTACCAAGCTTCCAATAATAACAAAACTGCCACCTTATTTTTACAACAAAAAAATAGTCCTTTTCTAAAAAACACAATACAAACTGATAGCTTAAAAGAAAGAAAAAACACTACTTGGGTATCTTTAGATATTAACACTAAACAAGACCAGTTAAATTTAGCAGGTGTTACAATGTCTAATGATTCAATTTTAAATTTTTTAAGCCTATTTAAAAATACAACTGCTGTTGCCAACAGAGCACAAGAATACGCTCCGCAGCAAACAGAGGCTATTACATCTTATACTTTTACAAACTATAACATATTTACTAAAAACAGAAAAAACTACCTAAGCAAAGACATTAAAATAGATTCTGTTTTTAATACAGTAGAAGAAATAGCCATTATTACCATAAAATCTAAAAAAGCTATTTTATTACAAACTTTTGGTGCTGATAATATTGATGAATACCTAGTTACTTATAAAAAAGCTAGCAACAAAGACAATCCTATAATTACATTAAATAACAACACTGTTTTAACAGATATTTTTAATCCTTTAATACAGGAGTTTAGCGCCAATTACTACACAATTTTAGGTAATGCTTTTATTTTTACTGAAGAAATTGAGACCCTACAAGACATTATTAGTAATTACAAAGCAGGCACTACGTTTAACAAAACGCCTCTTTACACATCTGCCACAGAAACTATGGCAAAACAATCTTCAATTTTAGAAATTGGCAATTCTAAAAAGCTTGAGGAAGCTATTATTTCAAAATTTTCAAAAGGCAATAACAAGCCTAATTTAGACAATTACTTTTATGCTCGTCAGTTGGTTGCAGACGCTAACTTTTACCACACCAACATAACTATTCAAAAAATAAATAAAGCAACTAAGGCTAATACTACTGTTCCTATTTTTACAGTACAGTTAGATAATGATTTAGCAACAGAACCACAATTTGTTAAAAACCACAGAACTAATAAAAAAGAAATTATAGTACAGGATATAGAAAATAATTTATATCTAATTTCTACAGACGGAAAAGTATTGTGGAAAAAACAATTGGAAGGTAAAATACAAGGAAAAATAGCACAAGTAGACCTATACAAAAATGGACGTTTACAATTTGCATTTACGACAAGTAATCAGTTTTTAATTTTAGATAGAAATGGAGAAACGGTAGAGCCATTTTCTATAACTTATGATGGTGGAAATTTAAATGCCCTTGCAGTATTTGATTATGAAAACAACAAAAATTACAGATTTATTGTAACCCAAGGCAAAAAAGTATTTATGTACAATGCCAAAGCAGAAATTGTAACAGGTTTTAAATACACAGAAGCAAGTAGTTCTATTATAAAAAAGCCAAACCACTTTGTTGTTGGCAATAAAGATTACCTCGTATTTATGCTTGAAGATGGTTCTCTTAAAATTTTAAACCGAGTTGGTGAAGTCCGAGTTAAAACAACCAATAAAATTGCATTTTCTAACAACGATGTAGTTTTATTTAAAAACAAATTTACAGTTACAGATACTACTGCTGTTTTACACCAAATAGCAACTAACGGCAAAACTTCTGCTTCTAAATTTAATCTAATTAAAGAACACGGCTTAGATGCTACCACAAATACATTGGTACTAATGGACCAAAATACAATTACTATAAAAGGTAAGAAAGTAACCCTAGACCTAGGTATGTACAGTAAACCAAAAATATTTTACATTAACAATAAAATATACGTTAGCGTTACAGATTTACAGAACCAGAAAATATATTTGTTCGACAGCAATGCAGCAACTATACAGAACTTTCCGGTTTATGGGAGTTCATTAATTGACTTAGCCGATATAGACAATGATAAAAAGCTAGAACTGGTTGCTAAAGACTTAGACAACTCTTTAATTGTGTATAAAATAAATTAAGTTGTTTACTTTGCAATCATTTCTGCCTCAAACAATGCTGTAAAATGCTTTAGTAATTTACTTTTTACTTCTGCTTCGTCAATTGTAGTTTTACCTAGCTCTACATTTAAAGATGTTACTGCTTTGTCTTTTATTCCACACGGAATCATAAGATCAAAATACCCTAAATCTGCATTTACATTTAAAGCAAAACCGTGCATTGTTACCCATCTACTAGCGCGCACACCCATTGCACAAATTTTACGCGCAAAAGGCGTTCCTACATCTAACCAAACTCCTGTTTCTCCGTTAGAGCGCTCTGCTTTTAGTCCATACTCCGCTAAGGTTAAAATTACCATTTCTTCTAGTAGGCGTAAATACTTATGTATATCTGTAAAAAAGTTATCCAAATCTAAAATTGGGTAACCAACTATTTGTCCAGGACCGTGATACGTAATATCTCCTCCCCTATTTATTTTATAAAAAGTAGCGTTTTTTTTAGCTAGTTGCTCTTCATCTATTAGCAAATTAGCCATATCCCCACTTTTTCCTAAGGTATACACATGCGGATGCTCTACAAACAAAAAGTGATTAGGTGTTTTTAAACCTGCATCTTCTCGCCTGTTTTTAATCTTTATATCTAAAGTTTCTTTAAAAAGATCTTCTTGGTAGTCCCAAGTTTCTTTATAATCCTTTTGTCCTAAATCTTGTAGAAATACTTCTTTATTCATTCTACAAAGATACAATTATCTGTCCGGATTATTCAAGATTATAAGTGCTGCAATTGTGCCAGGAACCCAACCACATAACCACAGTAAAAATACAATAACTATAGATCCGCATCCTTTACCAATTACAGACAAAGGCGGACATAAAATAGCCAATAAAACTCTCCAAAAACTCATTTATTATTATTTTGATTGATGTATTTATAAGACGCACCAAAACACTATTTGTTACTGTTTTTCTTCAATTTTATTATAAAACACTATTTAAGGTTTGTTTTTAGGTTGATAACCTAATGCTCATCAACCGAAAACAACACATTTATTACTAATGATTTACAATATACTAACATCAAAATGTAAAAAATTAAAAACCTTTGTATGCTAATACACTTTCTACTTTGATAGATTACTAGTTTGTAACTATATTTGCAGCCTTAATTATAGATATATGCAGCTTTCGGAACAAGAAATCATCAGAAGGGAAAAATTAGGCAAGCTTAGAGAAATGGGCATTAACCCATATCCTGCAGACTTATACCCAGTAAACACTACCTCTAAACAAGTTAAAGAGAATTTTGAAGAGGGTAAACAGGTGGTAATTTCTGGTAGATTAATGTCTCGTAGAATTCAAGGAAAAGCTTCTTTTGCGGAGCTACAAGATGGCGAAGGCAGAATACAAGTATATTTTAACAGAGATGAAATTTGTTCTGGTGATGATAAAACTTTGTATAATGATGTATACAAAAAATTACTAGACATTGGCGATATTATTGGTATTGAAGGCGATTTGTTTACAACACAAGTTGGTGAAAAAACAGTAATGGTTAAAAAATTTACATTACTTAGTAAATCTTTACGACCGTTACCTTTACCAAAGGTAGATTCTGAAGGCAAAGTTTTTGATGAGTTTAACGACCCAGAATTGCGTTACCGTCGTAGATATGCAGATTTAGTTGTAAACCCACACGTTAAAGAGGTTTTTGTTAAACGTACTAAGTTGTTTAACGCAATGCGTAGCTTTTTTAATGAGTCTGGTTATTTTGAAGTTGAAACTCCTATTTTACAACCTATTCCTGGTGGTGCTGCGGCAAGACCATTTATTACACATCACAACAGTTTAGATATTCCGTTGTATATGAGAATTGCTAACGAGCTTTATTTAAAGCGTTTAATTGTTGGTGGTTTTGATGGTGTTTATGAGTTTTCTAAAAACTTTAGAAACGAAGGAATGGACAAAACACATAACCCAGAGTTTACCGCTATGGAAATTTATGTGTCTTACAAGGATTATAATTGGATGATGGATTTTTGCGAGAAATTGCTAGAACATTGTGCAATTGCTGTTAACGGTACAAGCGAAGCTACATTTGGCGAGCATAAAATTAATTTTAAAGCTCCTTATGCACGTGTAACAATGGCAGACTCTATTAAGCATTTTACTGGTTTTGATATTACTGGTAAAACTGAAACCGAAATTTTTGAAGCCGCTAAAGGTATGGGAATAGAGGTTGATGCTACAATGGGTAAAGGAAAACTTATTGATGAAATTTTTGGTGAAAAATGTGAAGGCAACTACATACAACCTACATTTATTACTGACTATCCTAAAGAAATGAGTCCGTTATGTAAAGAGCATAGAGATAACCCAGAACTTACAGAGCGTTTTGAGCTTATGGTTTGTGGTAAAGAAATTGCAAATGCTTATTCTGAACTTAACGACCCAATAGATCAAAGAGAGCGTTTTGAGCACCAATTAAAACTTGCTGCAAAAGGTGATGATGAAGCTACTGAGTTTATTGATGAGGACTTTTTACGTGCATTAGAATACGGTATGCCTCCTACATCTGGTATGGGAATAGGAATGGATAGGTTAATTATGTTTTTAACCAACAACCAATCTATACAAGAGGTATTGTTTTTTCCTCAAATGAAACCAGAGCGCAAAGCTGTTGCTTTAAGTGATGAAGGAAAAGCGATTTTAGCTATTCTTAAAAAAGCCGAAAAATTACCGTTAGAAGAATTAAAGTCTACTTCTGGTTTAAGTAATAAAAAATGGGATAAAACTATTAAAGAATTAAACAAAAATGGTGTTGCTAAAGTCAACAAAACAGATGATGGTTTATTTGTAGAAATAGCTTAAAATCCATTTACCTATAAATTTAAAACAGCGTTACTTTTACAGTAACGCTGTTTTTGGTTAAATAATAACCGTCATCAAAACAAATAACCTTGTTTGTTTTAATTTTTAAGTATTATTTAATTAGTCTTCATTTTTATCATTACGGTTTATATACTGCACATCTCTTGTATTTTTTTGCACTGCAATGGCAGAAAATAAACTTAATAAAAAAGACATTCCGTAAAATCCTTTTTCGCTTAATTGCAAATCTGCATTCCATAAACCTACAACTAATAATACTATAGACGCTACAGCTGCAAACCAACTAATTCCATAATAAATATCTGTTACTGGTACGTCTTCTAACTTGTCCCTCACTGCTTTTTGCACAGATATAACAGAGAATAATCCAAAAAGTAAAATTGTAAAGTAGTATCCTTTTTCATTTAAAAGCATATCTGCGTTCCATAAACCTATACAAAAGGCAACCATACCAACAAGTAAAGATGTCCAAGCGGCTCCTATAAAAGCAGAGGTTGGTTTTTGGTCATACACTTTTTTATCTTTTTTCTTTTTTGATTTTAATTCTTTTTCTACTGAAACATTTGTTTGATAATCCATAATTTTTGTGTTTTGATTACGGTACAAATATGTGACGGTTTAAAACCTACAACAACACAACTTACATAAAAAACTGACGATATATTTTATATTAAAACAATTAAATAGACTATATTTATTAAGATATATACATTTTTAATGACGATTAAATGACAGATTTAAATTTAATAATAACTACATTAACTGCAGAAGAGCAACAACAATTTGTACTTTATTTGAAAAAAAAGAACAAACGTAGCGACATTAAAAACATTCAGTTATTTAAGCTTCTTCAGCAAAACAACTTATCCTCCACAGAAATTTGCTTGCAGTTATACCAAACAAATAAAAAAAATGCCTATCACGCTTTAAGAAAACGCTTATACAACTCTTTAATAGATTTTATAGCTAATATTAATTTAGAAGAAGAAAACTCTGTTGATATGCAAATTATTAAATACATATTGGCGTCTAGGTCTTTTTTACATAACAAGCAATACAAGCTTGCCTATAAAATATTGCACAAAGCAGAGGTTTTAGCAGAGACTCATTATTTGTTTGCAATTTTAAACGAAATATATCATACTAAAATCCAATATGCTTATGCAGTACCAGATCTAAATATTGATAGCTTAATCATTAAATTTAAAATCAACCAAAAAAACCTATTGCTAGAGGACCAATTAAATATAGTGTATGCTAAAATGCGGCAAACATTAAACAACATTACTTATAAAGGAGATGTTATAGATATTGAAACCTTATTAAAAAACACACTGCAAGATCACCAAATAACTATAACTGAGTCTTTATCTTTTAAATCTTTATACCAATTAATAACCTTAGTTAGCATACCTGCTTTTGTAACTAATGATTATTTAAAAACAGAACCCTTTATAATAAAAACCTACGCTATTTTAAAAACACATAAAAGCGCCAGCAAACAACTGTATTACCATATAGAAGTATTGTTTTTAATTGCTAATACCTTGTTTAGAAACAAAAAGTTTAACGAATCATTACACTATTTAAAGCAGATGGAAACACAAATGTTAGCCAATAAAAAAAAATATTACAATGCTTTTAAATTAAAGTATCAATTTTTACTTGCCCTAAATACCAATTATACCAACCAACAAAATAAAGCCATTAGCATTTTAGAGCAGCATATAAATAGCAAACACAGTGATTTAGACTCATTGCTTAAAATTCATTTAGGGTTAAGTACATTTTACATACAAGCAGAAAAACTTAAAGAGGCTCAACAAATTTTTTCTAAATTTTACCATACAGATAATTATTACGAGAGTAAGGCTGGTAAAGACTGGGTTATTAAAAAAAATTTAATAGAAATTATTTTACACATAGAGCTTAATAACATTAACCTAGTAGAATCTAGACTGCTTAGCTTTAAAAGAAATTACTTTAAATATTTAAAACAAATAAATCAGCACCGAGCAATTACATATTTATCTTTTATAGAACTGTATTATAAAGACCCATCACAATTATTAACAGATAAGTTTAAAGAAAAAGTGCAAAGTTCTTTTGAGTGGGTAGGAAAAGAAAAAGAAGACATTTTTGTAATGAGTTTTTACGCTTGGCTAAAGAGTAAAATGGAAAAAAAACCGCTGTACCAAACAACTTTAGAAATGGTGCAATTAGCTAAAGAAAATTAATTTTATATTGATAATGTATCAGCTAGTACTAACTTTTCTTTCAGGTTTGTTCTCAAACTCTATATTTGTATACTTATAAGTATGGTAAACTATGGCAATTAGCAAAAAAATAGGACTTATAGCAGGTCCTTTGGTATTTATCTGTATTCTTTTTTTTCCAATAACAATACTATCTACAAAAGCAGATGCTGTATTAGCCGTTGCTGCCTGGATGGTTATTTGGTGGATTGCAGAAGCGACATCTATTTCTGTAACTGCACTATTACCTTTAATTTTATTTCCTATACTTAATATAATGCCATTAAACACAGTAGGTGCTAACTATGGCAATAAAATTATTTTTTTATTCTTTGGTGGTTTTATTTTAGCGCTTGCGTTAGAAAAAGTAAACCTTCACAAACGTATTGCTTTAAATATTATTAAAATTACAGGTACAACACCTAATAAAGTTGTTTTAGGTTTTATGATTGCTACTGCTACACTAAGTATGTGGATTAGCAATACAGCTAGTACAGTTGTAATGCTCCCCATAGCAGTATCTGTTATAAAATTACTTGTTAATGATGAAGATGGTTTTACAAAAAGTGATAAAAACTTTGCCCTAAGTGTAATGCTTGGCATTGCTTTTTCTGCCAATGCCGGTGGTATTGCAACCATTATTGGCACACCTCCAAATTCGGTTTTAATAGGATTGTTAGAAGAACAATATAATATAGAAATATCATTTTTAAAATGGATGATTATTGGCTTGCCATTTTCAATTGTACTGCTAACTGTAATTTACTTTGTCCTTGTAAAATGGATGTTCCCTAACAAACAACTAGAGTTTTCTGCATCTAAAGACGTTATCAATTCAGAATTAGAAAAACTTGGATCTATTAGTAAAAGAGAAAAAATGGTTCTTACAATATTTGGAATCACCGTTTTTCTATGGATTTTTAGAACATTAATAAACTCCATTTTCCCCAATTTAGGATTGTCTGATACTGGAATTAGTATGATAGCTGCCGTATCTTTATTTGCAGTACCCTATAATTTAAAAAAAGGAGATTTTATTTTAAATTGGAAAGACACAGAAAAACTTGCTTGGGGAATTTTAGTATTATTTGGTGGAGGCTTAGCTCTTGCAAATGGTATGGCTACCACAGGTATTGTAACCACAGTAACAGAGGCTATATCTAGTAGTAATATAAATATCTTTTTTACTGTATCGCTTTTAATATTATTAATGTTATTTATGACAGAGCTTATGAGCAACGTAGCTTTAATAACAGTTTTAGCACCAATTGTTGCTGGTATTGCAATTGGGTTAAACATTCCAATGCTACACATACTTATACCTGTTACAATGGCCAGTAGCTGTGCTTTTATGTTACCAATGGCTACACCACCAAATGCTATAGTTTTTGCTAGCGGTTATATTAAAGTTAAACAAATGGCAAGAGTAGGTATTATTTTAAATTTAATTGCTGTAGGCTTATTAATTTTACTTTATCAATTTATACTACCAATACTTTTTTAAAAATAGAATAGCCTCTGCAAAGCAAAGGCTATTCAATCGACTAATTCAATCCTACAAAGAGATATTGTAATTCCTATTTGTTGTTGATTGTTATATAAATAGACGAAAAAAATCTTCAAAAGTTACAATAAATGTAAGATTTTAACATAATAATCATTAAATCGTAATTTAATTAACAAATGTTAAGTTGTGTTAATTTATTGCATAAACACTTGATTATCATAGACTTAAAATCAAGACAAGTTTACTCTACCTATTATATTGTTATGATATTATTAACATAGAATTAGGATTTTTTTGCAGTTATTTGTTTTTATTCAAAAAAATTAACTCAAACTAACAATGATTAAAAGTTTACTCACCAAACTTCTATTAGCTGTTTTTCTATTTGGTTCTCTTACCAATTTAGAAGCTCAATCTAAAAAGAAGAACAAGAAAAGCAAGAAAAATGCTAAAACAGAAGCTCCAGCTTCAAAACCAAAAAAAGGAGCTATTTTACCTTACAGCAAGGTAATTACCAAAGATGCTAAAACAGACACTGGTTTGTTTAATGTACACACTGTAGATGACAAACGTTATTATGAAATTCCAGATTCTTTGTTTAACAAAGAAATGTTAATGGTTAGCAGAATAGCAAAAACAGCAACCGGATTAGGTTTTGGCGGCGGAAAAATTAACACTCAAATGTTACGTTGGGAGAAAAAAGACAAAAAAGTTCTTCTACGCATTATGTCTACAAACATTGTTGCAGATGAAAAACTACCTGTACATGAAGCTGTAATGAACTCTAACTTAGAGCCTGTTTTATATTCTTTTGATATTAAAGCGATAAAAAAAGATTCTCTAAACCCTACAACTGTTATACAAATTAATGACTTTTTTCAGAAAGATGTAAAAACATTAGGTTTACCAGAGCGTAACAGAAAACAATACAAGGTTAGTCGTTTAGATGATAGCAGAAGTTATATTGAAAGTGTTAAAAGTTACCCTTTAAATATTGAGGCTAGACACGTAAAAACATACTTTGCTGGCAACCCACCATCTAACTCTGCGCTAGGGTCTATTACATTAGAGATTAATAACTCTATGATTTTGCTTCCAAGCAACCCAATGAAAAGACGTTATTTTGACGAACGTGTAGGCTGGTTTGCTCGTAGTCAAGTAGATTATGGTTTGGATGCTCAAAAAAGTAAATCTGTAACTTATTTAGATCGTTGGAGATTAGAAGTTAAAGATGAAGATTTAGAAAAATTTAAAAGAGGTGAACTTGTAGAGCCTAAAAAGCAAATAGTTTATTACATAGACAGGGCTACTCCAGAAGAGTGGGTTCCTTTTATTAAGCAAGGTATAGAAGATTGGCAAGTTGCTTTTGAAGCTGCTGGTTTTAAAAATGCTATAGTTGCAAAAACACCACCTACTCCAGAAGAAGATCCAGAATGGTCTGCAGAAGATGTCAGGTATTCTGTTGTAAGGTATTTAGCCTCTCCAATTCCAAATGCAAATGGTCCTCACGTAAGTGACCCAAGAACTGGTGAAATTTTAGAATCTGATATTAATTGGTACCACAACGTAATGACATTATTACGTAACTGGTTTTTTATTCAAACCGCAGCTATTAATCCAGATGCAAGAGGTGTTGAGTTTAAAACTGAAGTTATGGGTAGGTTAATACGCTTTGTATCTTCTCATGAAGTTGGCCACACCTTAGGCTTACCTCATAACATGGGAAGTAGTGCTGCGTACCCTGTAGATTCTTTACGCTCTGCATCTTTCACAAAAAAATATGGTACTGCACCATCAATTATGGATTATGCACGTTTTAATTACATAGCACAACCAGGAGATGAAGGTGTTGCTTTAATGCCAAATATTGGTATTTATGACAAATATTCTATTAGTTGGGGTTACCGTCCTATTTTAGACAAATCTGCTAAAGATGAAAAGAAAACTTTAGATAGCTGGATTTTAAAGCACGCTGGTGATCCTCTTTATCGTTTTGGAAGACAACAATTTGGGGTTATAGATCCAAGTTCACAAACCGAAGATTTAGGTGATGATGCAATGAAAGCTAGTAGTTATGGTATTGCTAACCTAAAAAGAATTGTACCTAACTTAATTAAATGGACAGCAGAAGATGGCAAGTCTTATGATGATTTAGATGAATTATACGGACAAGTTTTAGGACAATATAACAGATATATGGGTCACGTATCTAACAACGTAGGTGGCGTATATGAAGATTACAAAACATATGATCAAGAAGGTGATGTGTACTCTCACGTAGCTAAAGAAAAACAAAAAAGAGCAATTCAGTTTTTACATAAACAATTGTTTGCTACACCTACTTGGTTGCTAGACAACAATATTTTAAACAAAATTGAAAATGCTGGTGCTGTTGAACGTATTAGAAATACACAGTCTAGAACGTTAAATAATCTTTTAGATACCGGTAGAATGGCTCGTATAATAGAAAACGAAGCTTTAAACGGATCTAAAGCCTACAACTTAACTACAATGATGGCTGACGTAAGAAAAGGCATTTGGAAAGAGTTAAGCACAGGAAGATCTATAGATACATACAGACGTAATTTACAACGTGCTTATGTAGATCGTATGGAGTACCTAATGACAGTAAACCCTAAATCATCTAGGTTTGGTACAGCTGTAAATGTTAGTCAGTCTGATATTAGAGCTGTAGTAAGAGCTGAATTACAAACGCTGCAACGTTCTGTAAAATCTGCTGCTTCAAATTCTAGCGGTATTAGAAGAGCTCACTTAAAAGATATACAAGAGAGAATAGAATCTATTTTAGATCCTAAATAAGAATATATCATCTTTATTATTAAAGGGCTGTAGTGTAATTTACATTACAGCCTTTTTTATGCAACATACTTAATAGCAACACACTACACTAAAAAAACAGCTACACAACAAATAAAGCTAAAATCACAATTAAACGTGTATTTCATCTATAAAATGATGTACTTTATCTTGTTTATCCATTTTTTTTAATATATTGCAAGAGACAAACAACAAAAAACAATTGTTTCACAACCAAAAAGCGGTTGTTATACAACAAGAGTTATAATTAATTCATTAACCTAGGTATCTTTGTTATAGAACCGATATAAAAACCCCAAATCTTATGTCATACAAACTTAAAAGCTTAGTTTATTTTTCTTGTTTAGTTGTAGCAATTTTTGCCTATGTACAAGTTGACAACGAAAACGTTTTAGAAGAAAATAACAACACGGTAGAGCTTCAAAATATTGAAGAGAACACAAACAGTAACGACTTAATTGTACAGTTAACTGAAGAAGAGTAAACGTATTATTTTTAATACAGAAAAAGTCTGAAACCATATGGTTTCAGACTTTTTTTTTACACCTAACCCAATGTTAAAATGCTGCCAAAAACAAATTTTAGATTAAACTATTTTAAAAATTGAAAGTCAAAATACTAAACAATAAAAAATAGTAATATGAAAAAAATAACATTTGTAATGGTTTTAATGCTAGGCATTTTAACTATATCAGCACAAGAAAGCAAGAAAAAATCTAAAGATGCAAAACACAAAATGCATAAGAGAAAAGACGGTAAAAGAGCTATGCATAAAATGGCAAAATTTACTCCTGAACAAAGAGCTATTTTGCAAACTAAAAAAATGACACTTGCCCTAGATCTATCAGAAGAACAACAATCAAAAATTGAAAAGCTAAATTTAAAAAATGCTGAATTATTTCATCAAAAAGCAGAAGAAAGAAAAGCAAGAAAAGAAGCTGACAAAAAATTAACTTCTAATGAAAAATTTGCAATGACTAACGAAAAGTTAGACCTGCAAATAGCTCAAAAAAAGACATTGAAGAAAATTTTATCTAAAGACCAATATGCACAGTGGAATAAAGTACATAAAAAAAGACATCATTCTCCTGAAAAAAGAAAAGTAAACAGAAGACAAATGATGCAAAAGCGAAATAAGACCATTAGGTCTTAATAAAAAAAAGGAGCCAATATTGGCTCCTTTTTTTTATTATATAATTATTTTATTACAACTCTAAGTCTTCAAGAGCGGCAATAGTATCATCTAGATCTTTATACGATAATGCATCATTTAAAAAATAACTTTCAAAAGCACTTGGGGGCAAATAAACACCTCTATCTAGCATTCCGTGAAAATACTTTTTAAACGTATCATTATTTCCTTTTGCCGAAGAAGCAAAATCTACAACAGGTTCATCTGTAAAATGTACAGAAATCATACTTCCAAACCTATTTATTTGGTATGCAATTCCTTTTTTATCTAAAGCTTTTTTTAATCCTTTGTGTAAATATTCTGTTTTGTCTGCTAAACTTCTAAAAATATCAGGATTATTATTTAACTCTGTTAACATAGCCAAACCAGCACTCATTGCCAAAGGATTACCACTTAAAGTACCTGCTTGGTATACAGGTCCATTAGGCGCTAAATAATCCATAATTTCATTACGAGCCGCAAATGCACCAACAGGTAAACCACCACCTATAACTTTACCAAAAGTTACAATATCTGCATCTATACCCAGTACTTCTTGAGCTCCGCCTCTACCCAGCCTAAAGCCCGTCATTACTTCATCAAAAATTAATAAAATACCTTCTTTTGTACAAAGTTCTCTTAAACCAGTAATAAATTCTTTAGACGGAATTATGCAGCCCATATTACCTGCCACTGGCTCTATTATTATCGCTGCTATTTCTCCTTTGTTAGCTGCTACTAAAGAGGTAACATTTGCTAAATCATTATACGTTGCCAATAGAGTATCTTTAGCTGTACCAGCTGTTACTCCAGGGCTATTAGGACTACCAAAAGTTACAGCTCCACTACCCGCTTGTATTAAAAACGAATCTGAATGTCCGTGATAACAACCTGCAAACTTTATAATTTTGTCCTTATCAGTAAAACCTCTTGCCAAGCGCACGGCACTCATACAAGCTTCTGTACCACTATTTACAAATCTAATCTTATCAATATTAGGAACCATAGAAACTGCTAGTTTTGCTAACTCTGTTTCTATCTCTGTTGGCATACCAAAAGAGGTTCCTTTTTTTGCTTTTTCTATTACTGCATTTATTACAGGATCATAAGCGTGACCTAAGATTAATGGTCCCCAAGATGCTATATAATCTATAATTTTATTTCCGTCTTCATCATACAAATATGCTCCTTTTGCTTCCTTTACAAAAATTGGTTCACCACCAACTGCATTAAAAGCTCTTACAGGAGAATTTACACCACCTGGAATGTATTTTTTAGCTTCGTTAAAAAGTTCACTGCTTCTTTTATAAATCATTTTTAAGATTTAATTTTTAGTATATTTTACAATAAGTTCTTGACCTACGCTTAGGTTTGTATTTTTTAAATTATTTAGTTTCATTAACTCTGGCACTCCCATAAAATACATTCTAGATATAGCATACAGTGTTTCACCTGCCTCTACCTTATGCTTTTTTACAACATATTCTTTTGGAGCTGTACGCACTGCTTTATGCTTACCATCATATTTATGAAGGTCATATTTTTCAATTAAGTAAATTAACTTTTGCGGGTATTTAGGATCTGTTGCGTAACCAGCTTTTCTTAATCCCTTAGCCCATCCTTTGTAATCATTAGCGCGTAAATCAAACAAAGAAGAATACCTACCTCTTGTTGTTAAAAACAAGCTATGATCTCTAAAAGAGTACATTGGGTGGTTGTATTTTCTAAAACACTCCCCTTTTTCATCATCATCATGATAATCAAAATCTCCTTCCCAACCAGTATGACATTTTATACCAAAATGGTTGTTGGTTTTACGTGCCAACTCTCCTTTTCCAGATCCACTTTCTAAAATACCTTGTGCAATAGTTATACTTGCGGGTATTCCATAAGTTTTCATTTCATCTTGGGCTATTGCAGCAAATGTATTTATATAATCGTCTGTATTTTCTATAGCAAAACTTACAAATTTACCTTCATCTTTTGGCAAACCATAAAGAGCGTCACCATTGTTAGAATTACTTTTAGGCGTAACTGTAGATACTTTTTTATGAGACCTTTTGGTAACACTTCTTTTAGCTTTACAACTTGCAAAAAAAACAAGCAACACTATTATTCCTGCTTTATAAATTAACCTTAAACTATTTTTTTGTGTCTTATTATTCATTTATAAGAGGTAATTTTTTCTTTAGTAATAAACTATTCATTCCTTTTATTCCTTGTAATCCGCCAGTGTGTATTGCTACAATTTTAGTGCCAGGTGCAAAATAATTTTTACGTACTAGATCTAAAATACCATAAACCATTTTACCCGTATACACAGGATCTAAAGGTATACTGGTTTCATTTTTAAAAGAGTTTATAAAATTTATTAATTCTGATGTTACCTTTGCATAACCACCAAAATTATAGCTATTTATAAGCTCCCAATTTGTGTTATTAGCAAATTTACAAATATCTTCTTTTAAAAAATCACCTTTTAACGCCGGAAAACCCAAAACCAATTGATTCTTATTTGCAGAATTTATAATACCTGCTATTGTACCACCTGTACCAACAGCACTGCATACCACATTAAAATCAGCATCTCTTTCTGTCAATATTTCTTCGCAACCTTTTACAGCCAAGTCATTAGCACCACCTTCTGGCAACACAAAACTATTAGGAAACTCTAACTGCAAATTGGTTAAAAATTCAGAATTATTTTTTTGTCTGTAAGCTTCTCTACTTATAAATTTAAACTCCATTCCGTTTTCTTTAGCAAAAGCCAAAGTTGGGTTATGTTGCCATTTACTTACCAATTCTTCACCCCTAATTACACCAACGGTTTTTATACCGTTTTCTTTTCCTGCATAGGCAGTTGCCGCAATATGATTGGAGTACGCACCACCAAATGTTAAAAGTGTTGTTGCTTTTATTTCTTTAGCGTGCAGTAAATTATACTTTAATTTTCTAAACTTATTACCAGAGATAAAAGGGTGTAGCGTATCTTCTCTCTTAATACAGAGTGATATCTTTTTTTCTGATAAAATAGGAAGTCGTACTTGCTGATTTAAAACTTTCACGTTTTATAATTTTCAGCGCCAAAGATATTTAATAAAACTGAAGGGTTTACGTTCATTTAAATAATTAGGGTTATCTTCATTATAATAAGCCTCTCTTTCAAAACTAAGATTCTGATAAGCCTTATAACTATCCCAATAAAACAAACAACGAATTAAAAACTCTAGCAAATACAATATATAAAAAGGCAAAACTAAAAGTTCTAATTGCTGCCTTAAGTGTATTTTTTCGTGATTAATTAAAGAGTCATCATCCCTTAGCGCATCACTCTTTAAAATTATAAAAGGCCATAAAGATAGGCCTACATAATTTTTTCTAAAGAAGAGTTTTGAAACTAAAATCATACGTACTTATTAATTAACATTGTCAAATTTAACAACTTAGTACAGAAACTATACCATTTTTAAGACTTAAAACGATTAATAACTGAAAACACCGACTACCAACTATTTTTAACTTTTAACAATTACGGTTTTACATACTTAACGCAAAAACTCGTAATTTTACCGATATGAAAAAAAATCTTCAACCTATAGAAGGTGACTATTATTTATCTGAAGAGGGTTACAGAGTATTTACAGAGCAATACCACAAAAGAAGAGGATACTGTTGCGAAAGTGGTTGCAGACACTGTCCTTATGGTTACAATGCTAAAACAAATACTCAAAAATAAATTAAAACAGCTTATTATTAGGCGTTTATAAAGTAACGGCACAGTTTTTGTGCTATTTATACAAACTAAAAACATCAAAAATATGAAAGCATTAAAGTTAGCATTAGCACCAGTACTTGCTCTGGTTCTTTTTAGCTCTTGTACGTCTGTACGCGTATTGTCTGACTACGATAAGGAAGCAAGTTTTAACACATACAAAACATATGCTTTTTATAAAACAGGCATAGATAAAGCTCAAATATCTGACCTAGATAAAAAAAGAATTCTAAAAGCTATTGATGCTGAAATGAGTTCTAGAGGCTTTGTAAAATCTGCAACACCAGATATTCTAGTAAGTATTTTTACCAAAGAAAAAGAACGTGTAGATATTTACAATAACTACTGGGGCGGAGGCTTTGGCTGGGGCTGGAATCCTTATTATTTTGGTAACGGGTTTAACAGAAGTAATGTTTCTACAAGTACAGAAGGATCTTTATATATAGACTTAATTGATGCTAAAAATAAAGAGCTAGTTTGGCAAGGCCGTGGTATTGGAACCTTAAACAACACTAGTAACATAGAAAAAAAGGAACAACGTATTAAAGAGTTTGTTTCTCAGATACTAGAAGCTTATCCGCCAGAGTTAGCATCTAAATAAAAATTACAACCGCTATTTATAGCGGTTTTTTTTTGCTTAAAACTCAAAACTTATTCTTCGTTATTAATGCTTATTTCAACTAAATAAAACTAAAATCATTTTCCAATTTTGTATCTTTATTGCCATTAAGTTAATACCTAACATAAAGTGCAATGTCTTACACAAGCAATTACATATTAGATAAACTACCAACGCATTTAAAACAATATATAAAACCGCAAAATTATGAGGATTACACTCCCGTAAACCAAGCTGTTTGGCGTTATGTTATGCGTAAAAATGTAGATTATTTAAGTAAAGTTGCCCATAAATCTTATTTAGAAGGTTTAAAAAAGACAGGTATTTCTATAGAAAACATTCCTAATATGTACGGTATGAACCGTATTTTACAAGAAATAGGGTGGGCTGCTGTTGCAGTAGATGGTTTTATACCTCCTTCTGCTTTTATGGAGTTCCAAGCTTACAACGTATTGGTTATTGCGTCTGACATTAGACAATTAGAAAACATAGAATATACACCTGCACCAGATATTATTCATGAAGGTGCTGGCCACGCTCCCATTATTGCAAATCCTGAATACGCAGAGTATTTAAGACGATTTGGAGAAATAGGATGCAAAGCAATATCTAGCGGAAAAGATTATGAGCTGTATGAAGCTGTTAGGCATTTATCTATTATAAAGGAAGCTGCTGGATCTGATGAAAAAGAAATAGAAAAAGCAGAAAAACACGTAGAAGATTTACAACAAAATATGGGCGAACCTAGTGAAATGGCGTTAATTCGTAATTTACACTGGTGGACCGTAGAGTACGGATTAATAGGCACTACTGAAAATCCTAAAATTTACGGTGCTGGTTTACTTTCTTCTATAGGAGAAAGTGCTTGGTGTATGACAGACCAAGTTAAAAAATTAGAATACTCTAGTGAAGCTGCTCATAAATCTTTTGATATTACACAACCTCAACCTCAGCTTTTTGTAACACCAGACTTTGCTTTTTTAAGTCAGGTTTTAGAAGAGTTTGCCAACACAATGGCTTTACGTACTGGTGGTTTAGACGGCGTTAATAAACTTATAGACTCTAATGCTTTAGGAACTGTAGAACTTAGCACAGGCTTGCAAATATCTGGTGTATTTACAAATGTAATTACTCATAAAGGAAAACCTAGCTACATACAAACTACTGGTAAAACAGCTTTGTCTTACAGAGAAAAAGAATTGGTTGGACACAGTACAAAACACCACGCAGATGGCTTTGGCTCTCCTATTGGCAAACTAAAAGGCATTAATTTAGCCATTGAAGATATGAGTCCGCGCGACTTAAAAGCTTATAATATTTTTGAAGGACAAACCATTACCTTAGAATTTGTTGGCGGCATAAAAGTTAAAGGAAGTATTATAACCGGAACACGAAACCTAAAAGGTGAAATTGTTCTTATTACTTTTGAAAACTGTACTGTTACACAAGGAGAAACTATACTGTTTAAACCAGAATGGGGATTATACCATATGGCAGTGGGCGAAAACATTGTTTCTGCATTTAACGGACCAGCAGATTTGCATAGTTTTGATTTAATTACACATAGCATTACTGAAGAAACTATTAAACCTAAACAAACAGAAGCAAAAACACTGCTTGAAAATTTATATAAACAAGTACGTGAGTTTAGAGAAGGCACTAATATTACAATCTCTAGAAACAAAGTTTTTCAGGAAGTAAAAAACAACTACCCAACAGATTGGTTGTTGCCAGTAGAATTGTATGAATTAGCCAAATCTAATAATGATGAGGATTTTGCTTCCGAAATTATACAGCACTTAGAAACTGTAAAACAAAACAATCCTAAGGTTGGACATTTAATAGATGACGGACTGGAACTGGTAGATAAAAGTTTGGTTGTATAAGTTATTGTAACTCTAACTCTTTAATGTAATTTAACTCTTCAATTTTATTAATTGGGTTGTCATTGTATTGTAATGTCCACCCCAAAGAATTTGTTAATACATAAAACTTAGACAGCTCACTTAAAAGTCTGTTTTGCGCATTTGTTTTTAAGGTTGAATTTTCAACTTTTTTAAGTAATGATGCTTTTACGTTTTTCTTTATTTTATTATAATCATTAGCATCAAACTGATTTAAAAAGTCGGCCGTAACATCATAATATTCGTAATCTGGACTTATTTTTACTTCTGGTTCTGGTATGCTTGTTATTTGCAACACCTTGTTTTCTTCATCAAGATTAAAAACAATTTTACTTAAATCATAAGCAACAGTAACATCTGCATTTACTACAACCAATGCTTTTTTTTCTGCTGTAATTAGCGGCCCAAAAAGCTGCTGAGAATCTTTGTAATTATACACCTCTGCAAAGTGACCTTCGGTTACCACAAGCTTAGATACATTTTGTATTTGCTGCTGTATTAACATTGAGTTTTCTTGTAAAATAGATTGTTCTTCTTTTTTATCTGAACAAGTTTTAAATACAAGTAAAGCTACTAAAACAATAATAATTCCTACAAGGATTCTCTTCATAATTAAAACGAAATAAAAGGATATTCTTTTTGAAGATACGTAATTTTTTCTTGAATATTTTTTAAAAATTTCTGATGCTCCTCTGATTGCGAATTAAATGGTCTATGCTCTAATCCTCTTTGTACAGCGCCTACTTTTTCAGTAGTTTCTAAGGCCTTTTTAGTTAACCAGACACTAGAGAACTTCTCCCAAATATAATCTACAGCTAATTTGCTTGGGTGTACCATATCTTCTTTATAAAATCGATAATCACGCAACTCATCCATCATAATCTCATAACTAGGAAAATAAAAAGTAGTACCTCTATTTTTTTCTAATTCTATGGTGTTATGTACAGCAGTTAGCAAATGAGATTTACTACGCTGATTTTCTATAAAACCATCTTTTATATGCCTAACAGGAGAAACCGTAAAAATAAATTTAGCATTAGCATTTACACTTTTTACCAATGTAATAAGCTCTTGTAAACTATTCTCTATCTCTGCCACGGTTAACAATTGCTTTTTAAAGGCTTTTTGTGGCACTTTATGACAATTTGCAACTACTTTACTTAACTCCAAGTGTTTGTACACCCAAGCAGTTCCTAGGGTAATTACCACGTGTGTAGCGGTATCTAAAGTAGACTTAGTTTTTACTACTGCTGTATTTAAATTTTGTAGTAGTTCTTGTTTTAATGGCGTGCTTAAACTAGAATGAGCGTTGAAACTATGCCAACGCTCATTCTGTTTAAATATATCTTCCTCTGTGTATTTTTCTTGTAAAACTGCATTTTTTATCAACTGCGTTATTGCTTGCGGATGAAACAAAATACCAAACGGATTGGTTGCGGCTTGCATTTTATAATACGTAAACTTATTACCTATATGCTCTGCAAAGCAAGAACCCAATAACAATAGCTTACTAGAATAGTCTATTTGAAACGTACTTGGCTTAAGTGGTACTTTAGTTTGTAGTTTCATACACTATTTTAATTTATATAAGATACTGCCTTTTCTAAAGCTTCTGTAATTCCGCCAGGGTTTTTACCGCCTGCAGTTGCAAAAAATGGTTGGCCACCGCCACCTCCTTGAATGTATTTACCAAGTTCGCGTACAATGGTACCCGCGTTTAAATCTTTATCGCCTGCTAATTCTTTAGATATATAACAAGACAAGGTAGCTTTACCATTGTTCTCTGCTCCAAAAAGCAAGAACATATTAGTAGCGTTTGCACCCATATTAAAACATAGATCTTTAATCCCTGCAGGATCTAAATCTACTTTTTTAGCTAAAAATTGCACGCCATTTACATCTTGTAACTCGTTTAACAAATCGCCTTTTAAGTTCTTAGCTTTATCTTTTAATAATTGCTCTATTTCTTTTTTAAGCTTGCTATTTTCTTCTTGCAAAGAAGTTACAGCTTTTACAGGATCTTTAGCATTATTTAATACCTCTTTAATATCTGTTAAAACTTCACTATTAGCTGCATAAAAATCTTTAACAGCATCAGAAGTAATAGCTTCTATTCTACGTATTCCTGAAGCAACTGCACCTTCTGACTTAATTTTAAAGTGCCAAATATCTCCTGTGTTTTGTACGTGTGTACCTCCACAAAGTTCTACTGACTGCCCAAAACGTATAAGTCTAACCGTATCTCCGTATTTTTCTCCAAACAATGCCATTGCACCAGCATCTAAAGCCTCTTGCATTGGTATATTACGTTTTTCCTCTAAAGGTAAGTTACCTTCTATTCTTGCGTTTACAAAATCTTCTACCTCTTTTAACTGCTCTGCAGTAACTTTAGAAAAGTGAGAAAAATCAAAACGTAAGTATTTAGAGTGTACAGCAGAACCTTTTTGCTCCACGTGTGTACCCAGAACTTCTCTTAATGCTTGGTGCAATAAGTGTGTAGCTGTATGGTTACTTGCTGTTCTTTGACGCTGTTTAACATCTACAACAGCCTTAAAAGTATCTGTAGTATTTTTAGGTAAATTTTTAGCAAAGTGAATAATTTCGTTATTCTCTTTTTTAGTATCTACTATATACACAACATCTCCGTTTTGTGCTTCTAAATACCCTTTATCTCCTACTTGTCCGCCTCCCTCTGCGTAAAAAGGAGTTATATTAAATACCAACTGATACTGCTCACCATCTTTTTTAGACGTTACTTTTCTGTATTTTACCAAACGTACATTTGTTTCTAAAGCATCATACCCAACAAATTCTTGTTCTGCATCTTGCAATAAAACTTCCCAATCTTCTTTAGATACTTCAGACGCAGACCTAGAACGTTTTTTTTGTTCTTGCATTGCTGCTTCAAACCCTTTTTCATCTAAAGTATACCCGCGCTCACTTAAAATAAGAGCAGTTAAATCTATAGGAAAACCATATGTATCATACAGTTCAAATGCTTTTCTACCATCTATATTTTTAGATGATGCGTTGTTAATAACACTATCTAACAATACCAAGCCTTGGTCTAATGTTTTTAAGAAAGAGTGCTCCTCCTCTTTAACAACATTCTCTATTAATTGCTTTTGCTCTTTAAGTTCTGGGAAAGCATCACCCATAGTATTAGTTAGCACATTTACCAACCTATACATAAAAGGTTCTTTAGTATTTAAAAAAGTAAACCCGTAACGTATTGCTCTTCTTAAAATTCTACGTATAACATAACCAGCGCCTGTATTACTTGGCAACTGACCGTCTGCTATAGAAAAAGCAACAGCTCTAATATGATCTGCAATAACGCGTATTGCTATATTTATTTCTTCTTCTTTGTTATATTCTGCATTGGTAATAGTCTCTATTTCTCTAATGATAGGAGTAAAAACATCTGTATCATAATTAGACTGCACACCTTGCATTACCATACACAAACGTTCAAATCCCATACCTGTATCTACGTGCTTTGCAGGTAAGTTTTCTAATTCTCCGTTTGCTTTACGGTTGTATTGCATAAATACAAGGTTCCATATTTCTACAACCTCAGGATGATCCATATTTACCAAGTCTTCACCAGAAACTTTTGCTTTTTCTTCTGCAGATCTAATATCTACGTGTATTTCTGAGCAAGGTCCACAAGGTCCTTGATCTCCCATTTCCCAAAAGTTATCTTTTTTATTACCATAAAGAATTTGAGATTCTGGAATAATTTTTTTCCATAAATCTAATGCTTCCTGGTCCATATCTAAATTATCTCTGTCTTTACTTCCTTCAAAAACAGTAACATAAAGACTTGTTTTATCAATTTTAAAAACTTCGGTTAGCAATTCCCAAGCCCAAGCAATAGCCTCTTCTTTAAAGTAATCTCCAAAGCTCCAGTTACCCAACATTTCAAACATTGTATGGTGGTAGGTATCTTTACCAACTTCCTCTAAATCGTTATGCTTACCACTAACACGCAAACATTTTTGAGTATCTACAACTCTAGTATTTTTGGCTTCAGTATTTCCAAGAAAAAACTCTTTAAACTGTACCATCCCAGCATTGGTAAACATTAAAGTAGGATCATCTTTAATGACCATTGGGGCAGAAGAAACAATTTTGTGTGTTTTATTCTGAAAAAATTCTAAAAACTGAGATCTTATTTCTTGAGATTTCATCTGTTGCTATGTTTGTAAATTTAATTGGCTGCTCTAGTTTGTTAAAAAACGTTATATTTAACGCAAATAACATTAAATTACAAAGCTTATACCACCCTAAAATGGTAAGCTTTTTATAAAATTAACTATTTCTGCAAAACAATTTTTATATTTGTTTGTTTTGATAAATTAAAAGTGCAAAAATAGGATAAATTCCCTTTATGTCTCAAGTTAAATATTATTATGATCCAGACACTCTATCTTACAGAAAGATAGAGCTTAAAAAGTCTAAAAAATTTCGCAACGTAGCGCTAATGTTTATGGGTGCTGCAATATTGGGTTTTTTAGGGTTGCTACTTCTATTAAATACCAATTTAATTAATACACCCAAAGAACTTTCTTTACAGAGAGAACTACATAATTATGAGTTTCAGTTTGAATTGCTTAACAAAAAAATGGAGCAAATGGAACAAGTATTGGTTAATATAGAAGATAGAGATAATAACATATATCGTTTATATTTTGAAGCTAACCCAATACCAGAAGAACAAAGACGTGCAGGTTTTGGTGGTGTAAACAGATACAAGTCTCTAGAAGGCTTTAACAATTCTGAAATGATTATTGATGCCACTAAACGATTAGAAATTATACAAAAACAAATGGTAATACAGTCTAAATCTTTAGATGAAATTACCAAACTTGCCGAAGAAAAAGAAAAATTTTTAGAAGCAATACCTGCTATACAACCAGTTAGCAACGAAGACTTAACACGTATGGCATCTGGTTTTGGCTGGCGATCTGACCCATTTACCAAAGTACGTAAAATGCACTGGGGAATGGATTTTACATCTCCTAGAGGAACACCAATTTACGCATCTGGTAACGGTAAAGTTACTAGAGCAGATGCTAGCTCTACAGGTTATGGTAAACACGTACGTATAGACCACGGTTATGGCTACCTGTCACTTTATGCGCATATGAGCAAGTACAATGTTACTGCCGGGCAAAGAGTAAAAAGAGGAGATATTATTGGTTTTGTAGGTAGTACTGGTAGATCTGAAGCTCCACACTTGCACTATGAGGTTTGGAAAGATGGTGACAGAATTAATCCTATTAATTTCTACTACGGTAACCTTTCTGCTATAGAGTTTGAAAATTTACTGAAACACGCATCACAAGAAAATCAATCATTGGATTAATGCATATACAACTTCCAGAAAAAAGATATTATGGTATTGGCGAAGTAGCCAAGGCTTTTAACGTAAATACGTCTTTAATACGTTTTTGGGAAAAGGAGTTTGATGTTTTAAAACCAAAAAAAAATGCAAAAGGCAACCGTAAATTTACTCCGCAAGACATAAAAAATTTACAGTTAATTTACCACCTTGTAAAAGAAAGAGGCTTTACACTAGATGGTGCCAAAACTCATTTAAAAGAAGAAAAGAAAAAAACACTTTCTAATTTTGATATTATTACAAAACTAGAGAATGTTAAGTCAGAGCTTCTAAAAATAAAAGATCAATTATAACCATTAATTACATATAAACTAAACACTAAAAACATAACTATGAAAAAATTATTAATTGTACTTGCCTTTTTTGTTGTATTGCTACTAGCTCTTGGCGGCTGGTATGTTAGCGCAAATAATACCTTAGTAGAAATGAAAGGACAAGCTGTTAAGCAATGGGCAAATGTAGAAAGCTCTTACCAAAGAAGAAATGACCTTATTGGTAACTTAGTAAAAACAGTACAAGGTGCAGCAGATTTTGAAAAAAGCACTTTAACTGGTGTTATAAATGCAAGAGCTAAAGCAACGTCTATAAACATAGACCCATCTAATATGACACCAGAACAAATAGCGCAATTTAGCAAAGTGCAAAGTGGGTTAACTGGCGCACTTAGCAAATTATTGGTATCTGTAGAACGTTATCCTGACCTTAAATCTAACAAAAACTTTTTAGAGTTACAGACACAAATAGAAGGCACAGAAAACAGAATAAACGTAGAGCGTAATAGATTTAATGATATTGCAGGAGACTATAATATTCATATAAAAAAGATACCTACAAACATTATTGCCGCTATAGCTAATTTTGAACCAATGGCTTTATTTAGTGCTGATGAAGGTTCAGAAAAAGCACCAGATGCAAGTTTTGACTTTAAATAATAGTCCTATGTCTAAGGTTGAAGAGTTTTTAACTGCTACTGAAGAACAAGAAATTGTAGCTGCCATTGTAGCTGCAGAGAAAAATACTTCTGGTGAAATTAGAGTACATATTGAAGCAAAAAGCAATATAGAACACTACAAAAGAGCTCAAGAAGTTTTTCATTATTTAAAAATGGACAACACTAAGGCAGAAAATGGCGTATTACTTTACATTGCTGTGCTTGATAAAAAGTTTGTTATTTATGGTGATAAAGGCATAAATAATGCTGTGCCTAAAGATTTTTGGAATACAACCAAAGATGCTATTCAAGCTGAATTTACCAAAGGAAATTTTAAACAAGGAATTATTAATGGTGTTTTAAAAGCCGGGAAAGAGTTAGAAACTCATTTTCCTTGGTTACATACTGATGCCAATGAACTTAGTAATGAAATATCTAAAGGTTAACTTATTACTCTTATTTTTTGTTGTAGCAAATTTAAGTTTTGCACAATATAAAATTCCTGAAAAACCCGAGTTAGAAACTAGTGTATATGACTATGCCAATCTTTTATCTCCTACTGATAAAAGTAGTTTAGAACGCAAACTTATAAGTTATTCTGACAGCACATCTACACAAATAGTTATTGCTGTTATACCAAGTACAGAAGGTGAAAACATTAACTTTTTGGGTGCACAATGGGGACAAAAATGGGAGCTTGGTCAAAAAGGAAAAGACAACGGTATTTTAATTCTATTAGCTAAAAATGATAGAAAAATTGCCATAAATACTGGTTACGGAGTTGAAGGAAGATTACCAGACATTACAGCCCACCAAATAATAAACAACGTAATTATACCCCAATTTAAAAGCGGAGATTATTACAGCGGCTTAAACTACGGTACAGATGCTATTTTTAGCGCGTTAAAAGGTGAATTTAAAGAAGATAGAAATCTTACTAAGCTTCGTTTAGAATCTTTTTTACCTTTTATTGTTTTCTTTATTATTATTTTAATATTGATAAACAAAAAGAGAAACAATGGCGGCAATAACGGTGGCAACAGATCTACAGGAATAGATTTGTTAGATATTATAATATTAAGCAACCTTGGCCGCGGAGGTTCTTCTGGTGGTTTTGGCGGAGGCGGCAGCTTTGGCGGAGGCAGCACAGGAGGTTTTGGTGGTGGCTTTGGCGGAGGCGGCTTTGGTGGCGGTGGCGCTTCTGGTGGTTGGTAAACAACATTAAAAAAACAAAAAACTCCCTTAACTTTTAATGTAGTTAAGGGAGTTTTTTTATGCTCTACTATTCTTTTAAAATATTTATCCGTAGTGACGGTAAGATCCTCTTCTGCCTCTTTGTTGTGGCATTTTACCACTTCCAAGGCTATTAAATTTCCAACTAAAGCTTAACATAAAATAACGCTGCAACACCGTGCTTTGACTATCTTGTATGTAGTTCCCCGTTGCTATACGCCTTGCATTTGTATTTTGGTTAAGCAAATCATATGCTTTTAAAGAAACTGTACCATTATTTTTTAAAATAGAATACGCTAAAGTTGTGTTCCAAAACCAAGCACTTTTTTGAAAACCTGGCCCTACATTTGGGTTGTATGTATAGTTAACATCATTACGCCACTCTAATTTTTTAGGCACAAAAGTAGCTGTTCTTATACCTAAAGTTTGATATTTAAAATCTTGATTATTAAATTGATCTAAATCAAAAGTATTTTTAGTAAATGACACAGAATACCTAGGTATAATTTCCATAACATCTTTCCAATTAAACGTAAGCTCTAAAGATGGATTTAAAGAAGTATTTGTTGCGCTATATTTAATATTATTATTAAAATTGATAGACTTATTAACGTTACCAAAAAATCCTACTCCAAATTTTAATGTTCTTAAAGTGTCTAACCTTTTAGTTTTGCTTGCAAAAATATTACCTCTTGCGCTGTATCCGCCATTTACGTTAGCGTACGTTGTACTTCTAACAAAGTCATCATTAATAGTAGTTTTAGCAACTATTTGGTTTTTATCAATATTAAAACCTGCATAAGACCAAATAGTTAATCCTTTCTGAAAATTATGTTTGCCATAACCTAAATTTAGCCTATGAGTAGTGGTTGGCTCTAAACCAGGGTTACCAACTACGGTATTTAATGGGTCGTTAACATTTTCAAAAGGTTGCAACTGGTTTAAACTTGGTGTATTATTGTCTAAAGAATAACGCGCAAAAATTCTAGCCTTAGGACTAAACCTATAAGTAAACCTAGAAGACAATTCTAGGGCCTCAAAATTACGTTTTAAGTTAAGCTCTGGTCTTAACGCATCTTTATTCTCTAGCGTTCTATAAATATAACTACCTCTAAAATTTAGACTTAATTTATCTTTTTTGTAATTTAAACGAAGTCCTGGAGTGCTTCTATCGTTTTTATATTCAAAATCTGTACTTAAAGCTTTATTAAAATTAGTAAATTCTTGTGATGTGTTATCTAAGTCAAAAGTACTTTTTACATCTTCATCTTTATCTGACCTATAATCATATTTAAGATCTAAAGAAAGTACATCTTTAACTAATGGAATTCTATATGTAAGTCCTGTATTTAAAGTTGTAGTTTTTTGCTCTCCATCTGTAAACTGATCTCTACTAATAGACTCTGCATTATCACCGTATATTTCTGTTTGTGAATTAAGAAAGTTTTCTGTGTTAGATTCTCTAATTCCATTAGTAATACTTACACGTAAAAAAGAACCTTTAGACCCTATTTTTTTAGTAATATCTATATCGTTTCTAAAATTACTAGATGTACCTTCAGAAAAAGAATTAGATGCAGATTCATTGGTAATAAAATTTTCCTCATTTCTAGACTCCTCCATACTTGTGTATGAACTTGTATTTTTTCCGTAAGTAAAAGTTGGTTCAAAATCTATACGCAATGTAGAATCTAGCTCTATTTCTAATTCTAAGTTTGCTTCGTGCTCAAAATTATCTGCAAGAGAATTGGATCTTGAGTTTGTAAAATACCTTGAGTCTGGTAAAATATTTTCTCGCTGACTTGCATTATCATTCTCTGTATTACTTTCTTTATAAAAGTAATCTGCAGAAATATCTACTTTATCATTTAGCTTATCTGTATAATTTAATCCGGCATTTTTAGAAGTTGTTATTCCACTGCCAGCACCTCCGCCACCAACAACGCTAAACATATTACTTAAATCTCCAAAACTAAAGCCAGCAGAATTAATATTATTACCACCAAAGAGTAAGCTTAATCTTTGGTCGTTATCAAAAAGGTTTACCATTGCAGCTGCTTCATACCGTTCATCTGTACCACCACCGGCAGAGGCTTTACCAAAAACACCTTTGTTTTTTTCTTCTTTTATAGTAAGGTTAATTGTTTTAGCTTCAGACTCAGACTCCTCACCTGTAAAAGCTTGTGATTTTGTTTTAGTGTCTGTAATTTGTACTTTTTCTATAAGATCTTTAGTTAAATTCCGCGTAGTAATTGTAGGATCGTCACCAAAAAAAGGTTTCCCGTTTACGTAAATATTACTAACATCATTACCGTTTATAGTAATTTTTCCATTTTCATCTACCTCTACACCTGGTAACTTTTTTAGCAAATCTTCTACATTTGCATCTTTTTTAGTCTTAAAAGAATTAACATTAAACTCTAATGTGTCTTTTTTTACAGTTACTGGCGCTGTAGCCTTAACCACAACCTCATCTAGTAAATTTTCATCTACTTGTAAATTAACCTGACCTAAATTAATTTTGTCTTTTGATATTTGTATTTTTTTAGTGTAAGTTTTATAGCCTATGTATGAGATAAACATATTTAAACTTGCATCATAGGTTTTACCCTCTAAGGTAAAAGCTCCGTCCTGATCTGTAATTGTATATGTTACTAAAGAACTGTCTTTTACTCTTTGCAAATAAACAGTTGCAGACTCTAATGGTTGGTTGTCGTCTGCTGTAATAATAATCCCAGAAACATCAAAGGGTTTCTGTTTAGATTGAGAAAAGCTAGCTAATGTGGTTAGCATTAGTACTAGCGATAAAAATAATTTCATTTTGGGTTTTGCTTAGTTCGTTCCAAGCAAATGTAATTTTATCCTAAACGATACCTCTTAAAGAAACCTTAAAAAACCTACAGTTTATCTTAAAATATATTAAATTTTGAAAGAATTTTACTTACGTTAACTTTTTTTTGTGCTTTACGCCTACCATTTTTAAAAAACTGATATATAATTTCTTCCACAAGCATAGCTGCATTTTTTATGCTATAATCTACTCCTTTTTTAGGATCGTAAATTTCTAATGCTTCATTTAAACCAATTTTACTTAACTGTTCCTCATCTGCGTCTAATTTACCACAAATGGCAATTACAGGAATATTATAATGCCTAGCTAAATCTACAACACCTTTTACTAGCTTTCCATTATTAGTTTGACTGTCTATTTTACCTTCACCAGTAATTATACAATCAATTTTTTTAGTCTTTAGCATTTTTGGAACCTCTGTTAGTTCTAGTAAAAATTTTACACCGCTAATAAATTCGGCATTAAAAAAAGTTTTTAAACCAAAAGCTGTTCCTCCAGCAGCACCAGCTCCTGGCAAAAATGAATGATCTAACAGCATAGAATGTTTTATAACAGAACTAAAGTACTCTAGTCCTTTATCTAAAATCTCTATATCTTTTGCAGTTGCTCCTTTTTGCTTTGCATAAACTTTTGCAGCTCCATTTTCACCAAACAAAGGGTTATCTACATCATTAACTGCATAAAATTTTATCCTATTTAAAATAGTAACCGTAGCATTGCGCTCTATTTTAAAAACTTTAGACAAATTTTCTCCAATTGGGTTTAATGCCATACCGTCTTCATTAAAAAAAGAATACCCTAAAGCCGCAGCCAATCCCATACCAGCATCATTAGTTGCGCTACCGCCAAGACCTAAATAAATACTTGTTGCGCCTTTTTTAATGGCATCTTTAATTAAAAGACCTGTACCAAATGTAGATGTTTTTTTAGCACTACGTTCTTTGGCTTTTAACAACTCTAAACCAGATGCTTTAGCAAGCTCTACGTAAGCCGTTTTAGTGTCTTTATTAAGTAAGTAATATGTTCTTAGCTTATCTCCTATTGGATTTATAGTATCTACATATACTTTTTGCACCATAATTTTACAAGCAACGGCGTCTAAAAAACCGTCACCACCATCTGATGCTAAAATTGACTTTACAGAAGGTGATTTGTCCGCTCTTTGTAAACCACTAGTAATTGATTGTATTACTTCATTAGCAGTTAATGAGCCCTTAAACTTATCTGGAATAACTAAATAATTCATGCTAACTATATATTTGGGGAATTAGAAAACTTAGAATAAGTATAACAACAAAAAAGCCTAATAATATATAAACTTCTTTTATTAAAAAATCTGATTTTTTAGGAAATACATTTATCAATAAATTACTAGTGTCTTTTTGCCAACCTGTTAAATAACTTACTAAATAACTAATAGCCAAAGTTAATAGCACACCTGTAAAGTTTAACCATATCCAAAAAATATGTATTCCTAAATCTATGCCTACAATATTTTGCATTGTTTTAGAAAAAATAAGATTAACCAAAACACCTATTAAAATACCTGCATTTATACCTTTATAGTTTACCTTTTTTGAAAACATAGCTAGCAAAAAGGTTACTAAAACTGGTCCATAAAAAACAGAACCAATTGCATTTATAATTTCTATTACTGCACTTTTACTGCCACCAAACAAAAACGAGCTAGCCATACACACAAGACCCCAAAAAACCACTGAGATTTTAGAGACCATCATGTATTTTTTTGTTGATATTTTTTTACCTCCTCTATTAAAAAAATCTTCAACTGTAACTGCAGATAGTGAATTTACTGTTGAGCTTAAAGTAGACATTGCTGCAGAAAGTATTCCTACCATTAACAGACCAATTAACCCGTGGGGTAAATATTTGGTAATAAAAATAGGTATCATTAAATCTGCTTTAGCGCCAGTAGCGGCATATTCTGCAGGAAAATACTTTTCTGTCATTACAGCAATATCATTTAAAAAATCGGGGGCTTTTATAACCAAAGTACCTACAACCAAACCTATAGTACAATACAGTAATACAACAGGAAAACGCAACAGTCCGTTTGCTAATAACAACTTGCGTATGGTACTTTCATTTTTTGCAGACAGCAATCTTTGTGCTTGTGTTTGGTCACAACCATAATAAGAAACATATAAAAAGAAACCACCAATTAACATTGGCCATAAACCATATTCTTGGCCTTCTCCTATTCCCCAATTAAAGTCTATTACCTGTAATCTTTCAGGAGCAAAACCTTGTCCTATACCTCCATGACTATCTAGTAAAGACCAACCATAAAAAAGACATATTATTAAGCCTACAAAAAGTATTATCATTTGTATTGCATCTCCCCAAACAACGGCTTTCATACCTCCTTGCCAAGAATAAATTATAGTTATAACACTTATAATTAATACTGTATACACATAATCTATATCTAAAACAGCTTGCAATATTATAGAAATAGTGTATACCATTACTCCCGTTGCTAAAGCTCTGCTTATTAAAAAAACCACGCTTAAAAGCATACGTGTAGATGAATGAAAACGTCTTTCTACAAACTCATAAATACTAACAACTCCAGATCTAAACAAAGGAGGAACTATAATGACCATTATAAAAATCATTGCTAATGGAACGGCAAACTCAAACGTTAGCCATTTCATCCCACCTCCTAATTTTAATCCAACAAATGCTGGTGCAGAAATAAAACTAATAGCAGACAATTGTGTTGCCATGGTAGATAGGCTTAAAGGAAACCACCCAAGACTTTTACCTCCTAAAAAGTAGTCTTTAGAGTCTTTATTTTCCTTAAAAAAATAGCCCATTGCCAAGAACCCAAAAAGGTAAAGCCCAACAATTGCATAGTCTATATAGTTCATACTCTGGTTTAATTAATTATTTAAAAAATCTATAAGCAATGCTGCACTCCATGAAAAATTATCTCCGCCATAACCAGCATCCTCTGTTCCTTTTTTACAGTTAAAATACTCGTAAAAGCCAAATTTTTCAATAAGCTCTATAGAATCTTCTTTTATGCGATCTGCAATATTATTGTACTCGTAATTTTTTAATCCGTAGAACAAAATCCAGTTCATATTAATCCAAACAGGACCTCTCCAGTATTTTTTAGGGTCAAAACGATCACTTTCTGGATCAAAAGAAGCACATAAGTACTTATCTTCTCCTCCAAATTTTGTCATCATTGTATTTACCAAAATATCTGCTCTCTCTTTACTTGGTATGTTTGCAAACAAAGGAGAAAAAGATGATGATGTTACAAAACTTATTGGTTTATCCTTTCTTAAATCATAGTGTACATAAGCACCTAAATCTTTATCCCACAACTTTTTGTTAAAGCCTTTTATACTTTTTCCTTGCCATTTTACAAGTTGTGCTATTTTATCATCATTATCACCAATAAGTGTATACAAGTTAATTAATGCTTGATTAGACTTTATTAACATAGCATTAAATAATGGGTCTATTACTAAAAAAGGAGATAACTCTGCTATTTTAGCATCGTTATAATTATGCTCTTTAGCTATTTCTATGATATACAAATAATGATCATACTCTCTTTTACTTGGTCTTTGTGATGCATCTACGTGTGTAGTGTCTCTACGTTCAAAAGTATAATCTGGAGGGTTCATTGTTTTCCAAATATCATCCCAAATAGGAGAGTTATCTGTTCCAGATTCCCAATTGTGGTAAATAAAGACCAACCCTTCATCATTTACATCTCTGTTTTGATAAAAATACTTATGGTTGTCATAAACCTTGTCTATTTGACTTTTTATATAGCCAAACATATCTTCTTTGTCTTTTGCTATTCTATACATTTCTTCTAGCACAAAACCAGTAACAGGAGGTTGTGTCATTCCTGTTGACTTGTACTTTTTAGATGACACAGGACTTAAATCTGATCTGTGCACATCTGCTCCTGGAAAGTAGGTATCACTCTCGTTATGAAAAACAATGTGTGGTATAAAACCATTATCCCATTGCGCATCTAACAAAGTAGAAATTTCTTGCTTTGCTTTAGACACATCATAATAAGCCTGACCAATGGCTATAAAACCGCTATCCCATTTCCATTGAAAAGGATACAATCCTTTACACGGAATTGTAAACCCTCCTGGTTGAAAATTTTCCTCTAATACATTAATGGCTTGTGATATTAACCTCTCTTTCATAAAAAAATGTTGAATTAAACACACTGGCGGCACTGACTGCCGCCAATGTGTTTTTAATAATTATAAACAAAAAACTACTAACTTAGAAATTGAATGTTGCGTTTAAAAATACTCTTGTTGGCAACACTGGACGACCTACAAAAAACTCTTCATCTGTTTGGTTATTACCTAACCTTGGTGAGCCTTCTGTTACGCCATCTGAATTAAACAAATTAAATACTTGCGTACCTACTCTTAATGTTTCTCCTTCTTCACTTAAACTAAAAGTATATCCTAAATTAAGATTAGAAATACCTATTGCGTCTAATTCTATTGTATTTGTTTCATTAGTAAACTTTTTACCTGTGTAGTTAAAATCAAAACTAGCATCTAGCTTAGCATCATCATAACTAAGGCCCAAAGCACTAATAACATTTGGTTGTCTTCTTAACTCGTTACCCTCTATAGTTGGGTCGTTCTCTGACTTTGTAATCTCATGATCTTGGTATGTAAAAGAACCTGTAAAAGCAAAGTTATCTGCAAAACTCCAGTTCCAAGTACCTTCAAAACCATATGTATTAGAGTCTTGCTTATCTACTTCTTCTAAAAAACCACCTCCTGGAGCATTAACAAAACTTACAGAGCGCCTGTCTTTTAAACTAACATTATATAACGCTGCAGTTGCAGAAAAACCAGGAACGCCATATTTAACACCTAATTCTCCTTGAAGAATTTTCTCTGTGTCGTATGATGAAGGATTTCCTAAAGCATCAAACTTTGTACCTCTTAACTCTGGAAAAAAGTATCCTCTAGAAAAGTTACCATATACACTTAAGTTATCATTTACTTTATACAAAGCTGCTAAAGCAACAGCAAAATCATCTGCGTATACATGACCTCTAGTATAGCTACCATCTCCCCAAGTTACATTATCTAAACCAGCAATACCTGTATTATCTACAAGGTAAGATGCTGTACCTTCGTTTTCAATATCACCAGAAGCTCTCTCATATCTAATACCAAAATCTAAGTTCCAACGATCTAGTTTAATTTCATCTGCTATAAATGCAGCTATTTTATTACTAGAAATATTACGATTTGTATATGCTAAACCTCTGTTTGTAACACCGTTTACACTGTAATCTGATACATTAACCAAACTTGGCCTGTTGTTGTATTCTCCTAAATACCTAGTAATAACATTAAAATCTCCTGCTTCTGATCTAGAAAAGAATGTACCAAAAGTAATATTGTGTATATCTATAGACTTTGTTAATTTAATGTCTGCCATTAACTCACGTAGCGGTCTATCTCTGTCTAAAATTCTGTTTTCAAAAAGTAATGCATCTGCATCTAAAGGTTGCCCGTTTAAGTATGTAAAATCTCCGCTTGCTAAGCCTCTTGCATCTAAATACTCTTGTTGTGTTTCTACAACTTTTGCTCCGCCTACACCGCTACCATCTAAAAATAAGTTAAACTGATGTGCGTATTTAGAGTAACGTAATTTTGCATCTAACTTAAAACTATCATCAAACCTATGTTTAAAATCTGCCATAATGTAAGACCCCTTTGTAGATACTCCGTCTTGTATTGGAGACGTGTATATACCATCTGGAGTTCTGTAAGATATGTCTTGTGCATCTGCAGTTTGCAGTGTAAAAATTTCATCTCCGTTATTTCCATTTGGTCTTTCTCTAGAACCACCCTCTAATGGGTAAGGCAAGAAAAATTGCACCTGATCATCTATATACTGACCAGATATTGTAATAGAACCTTTTTCTGTTACGTGCTTAATATTACCTCTTAACTGAAAACCTTCTGTTGGCAAACCTGTAATAATTGGCCCTTCATCATATCTATAAAATCCAGATAGTGCGTAAAAGGTTTTAGAATCTTCTCCGCCTAAAGGACCACTAGTAACAAAATCTGCTTTGTATCTAGAGTTGCTACCAAACTCGGTTCTTAATGTTGTTTTTTGTTGAACTGTTCCTGTAATACTAGTATAATTTATAATACCCGCAACAGAACCAACTCCGTATAAAATTGAAGAACCACCACGCACAAATTCTAAACTTTTTATGCCTATATCGTTCCTAAAATATACATCATGAGCAGATGAGTTTAAACCAAATGTGCTTAATACTGGCATACCATCTATTTGTAATGGATTAAACTGGTATTGACCACCAGAAGGCAAACCTCTTACAAAAATGTTAGACGCTACCTCACCACCACCACCTTCTGCGGTAATACCTGGCACACTACGCAATACGTCTGCCTGGCTACTTGTATTTACTTTTGCTAATTGTTTTGCCCCCAAAGAGGTTACAGATAAAGGTGTTTCTTTTTGGGACCTTCTGGTTGATGTTGCTGTTAGTAAAACCTCATCTAACTGTTGTCCGTCTGCATTTAAAACAAAATTTAATGTAACTGAAGAACCAGATAAGTTAACAGTTTTTTCTATTGTAGTATACCCTATATAAGTAACTCTTATTATTTGCGAGCCACTTAAACTAGTATTAAATGTGTAATTACCATCAAAATCTGATGTTGTCCCTTCACTTGTTCCTTTTATAATAATATTAGCTCCATCTACCGGAACTCCATCTGAATCTTTAACCGTACCAGAGATATCTGTTTGTCCAAACACTCCTGTAATGCTAAAAATTAATGCGAATGCAATAATTAAATTTTTCATTTTGTTGAGTTTTAATAAGTTTAAGTTTGTTGTCAGTTATTTATAAAATGTACAATTGTGAAGTAAATTTATAAGGTGATTCTCAACAAATCAATAGTTTTATTGCAATAAAATAACGCAAACGTTTGTGCAATCGATTGCATAAACACTTTTTTTTGAGTATATTAACTTACAAACCCCAAAGTAAATGGCTAAAAAAGTAAATATCACGCTAAAAGAGCTATCAAAAAGACTAAATGTATCTGTATCAACAGTTTCCAGAGCTTTAAACAATCATCCTGATATTAGTCCTGCTACAATTAAAAAAGTTAAAGATTTAGCAAAAGAGCTCAACTACATTCCCAATCTTTTTGCCAAAGGATTTAGAGCAAAAAAGACAAATACATTAGGTGTTGTTGTTCCTAACATTTGTCACAGCTTTACTGCTACTATTTTAAAAGGCATTTTAACCCAAGCAGAAACTTTAGGATACAGAGTAATTATATCTGAATCTAAAAACAACGAAGAGAAACAGTTTGAAATGCTGCAAACTATGATACAGTTTGGAGTAGACGGCGTACTTATGTCTTTAGCCAGAAAAACAAAATCTGTAGACTCTATATTAAGTATATTAGAACGTATACCACTTGTTTTGTTTGATAAAGTTTCTGATAAAATACCTTGCTCACAAATTGTAATAGATGATGAAGAAGCATCTTTTAATGCAGTAGAGCATTTAATTGGTTTAGGCAAAAAGAGAATTGCTATTTTAAAAGAAACAGAAAACTCTTATAACTCAAGAACAAGATTAGCTGGCTATAAACGTGCATTAACTAGTAACAACTTACCAATTAATGACGATTTAATTTTTAGCGCAGAAGGAGTATCATTAGAAAGCGGAAAAAGAATAACAAGACAAATTGCTAGTATGAAAAATAGACCAGATGCTATTTTTGCCATTACAGACAATGCAGCAATTGGAGCTATACAAACCCTAAAAACCTTAAACATTAATATTCCTAATGAAATTGCGGTTGTTGGTTTTAGTAACTCTGTTAAATCTACTATAATATCTCCAAGTTTAACAACCATAAACCAACCAGGAAGTAAAATTGGCGCAACTGCTGTTAATTATTTATTGCACGAAATATTAAACCCAAAAGAAACTATGCAAACCAAAACCATAGAGGTAAAAACAAATTTAGTTGTTAGAGAATCTACCTTTAAGGGATAAACCGCTAACAACTAAACTTAAATATACTTGTACTTATATTTATTTTTTACGCATAAATACAGAAATAGGCACTCCTTCAAAATTAAAATTTTCTCTTAATTTATTTTCTAAGAAACGCTTATAAGGATCACGTACATACTGTGGTAAATTACAGAAAAATGCAAACTGCGGATAAGGCGTTGGTAGTTGTGTACAAAACTTAATTTTAACAAACTTACCTTTATACGCTGGTGGCGGATAGTTTTCTATAATAGGTAACATAACGTCATTAAACTTACGTGTCTGTATTTTTCTAGCTCTATTATTATAAACCTCTACAGCTGTTTCTATAGCTTTAAAAATACGTTGTTTGGTAAGTACAGATACAAATATAATTGGCACATCTGTAAAAGGCTCTATAGCTTGCTTAATACGTGTAGTATATTCTTTTATAGAATTGGTTTCTTTATCTTCTACCAAATCCCATTTGTTTACCAAAATAACAACACCTTTATTGTTACGCTGTGCTAACCAAAAAATATTCTCTACCTGACCATCAAAACCACGAGTAGCATCTAACATTAAAATACAAACATCTGCGTGCTCTATAGCTCTAACAGAACGCATTACAGAATAAAATTCTAAGTCTTCTTTTACTTTAGCTTTTCTACGGATACCAGCAGTATCTACCAAGTTAAACTCAAAACCAAATCTGTTGTACTTTGTATCTATACTGTCTCTGGTAGTACCAGCAACATCTGTTACAATGTATCTTTCTTCACCAATTAAGGCGTTTATAAATGAAGACTTACCAGCATTTGGCCTACCTACTACAGCAAACCTAGGTAAATCATCATTTTCTTGTTCTTTTTCTGGAAGTACTTTTACAACAGCATCTAACAAATCTCCTGTTCCACTACCATTAATACTGGCAATAGTATAATACTCTCCTAAACCAAGTGAATAAAACTCAACAGCGTCTTCTGCTCTTTTAGAGTTATCTACCTTATTTACCACTAAAAAAGTTGGCTTATCTACTCTACGCAACAATTTAGCTACATCTTCATCCATACCTGTTACGCCAGACTCTACGTCTACCATAAAGATAATAGCATCTGCTTCATCTATAGCTAATTCTACTTGCTTATCAATCTCTGCTTCAAAAACATCTTCACTTCCTAATACGTACCCACCAGTGTCTATTAGAGAAAACTCAACTCCATTCCAATCACTTTTACCGTAGTGACGATCTCTTGTAACACCACTAACAGCATCTACAATTGCTTCTCTACGTTGAATTAATCTATTAAAAAAAGTGGACTTCCCTACATTTGGTCTTCCTACGATGGCAACAATAGCACTCATTCTTTTATTTTTTTGCAAAAGTACTATTAATATCTGAAGAAAAACAGTATCTTTTTGTTTACTATCTATTTACATAATGAAAACATTACCTAACGACATTGTTTTAAGGCCTAGATTTCAGCTAAAATTAGACCATCCAAGCAGTATAATTCTTCATCAGTTTGAAAACACAAACAGTAACGATATTACTTGCAAACGATTAGATGAGCACCTCTTTTTAAAAATTAAACCTAAAAACATTCACTTTTGGTCTCCACAACTTCATTTAGAACTAGATAGTATTAATAAAGAAAGTTGCAAAATTTATGGTGTTTTTGGTCCCAACCCTTCATTATGGACCTTTTTTATGTTTATTCATTTTGCTATAGCAATTGCTTTTCTAATTTTTTCCATTTGGGGATACACAAATTGGTCTTTAAACAAATCTTACTTTTTACAACTAACTAGTATAATTTTTATGAGTATTATTTGGGTGTCTTTATATATTTTTGGTCGTATAGGAAAACAAAAGGGAAAGCCACAAATGAATGAACTTTATGCTTTTATGCAGCAAACTATTGCTGAGTGTACTGCATAAAAAAAATCCCTAACAACTACTATAAGTAGCTATTAAGAATTTTTTTAGAATATAAATTACAACTTATTTTATTTCGTAAATAGATACGGTGTTAGAAACCTCGTTAGTTATTATAACTAAATTTTCTCCAGACGGACTATCTTCTGCAGATACAGTTAGTAAACCCTCAGGAGCCACATCACTACCATTAAAAATCCAATGTACATATTCTGGAGCTGCAGGGTTTGTAATATCGTAAACCATTACGCCACCTGTGCGTTCTAAGCCTACAAACAATAATGTTGCATCTCCTATTTTTAAAGTAGCTACAGACTCTGGTTCTGCACCTTTATCATCACTTCTGCCATCTGCTTCACCCTCATCTGCATTAAAATAAGCAGGATTAACTTCTAATGTTTTTTTGCCAATAGCATCTCCGCTATCATAAACTAAAGATCCATCTGTATTCCAAATTGTAAAAGATCTTGCACCGTATGAATACAGCTCATCAAAATCACCATCATTGTCTGTGTCACCATTTGCCGTAGTAATTTTAAGTCGACCTAAATTTTCATTTAATTGAAGGTCTGCAGCGTTAGGAAAAACTGTAGGGTCTAATGTTACATCTTTAACACGTTCTTCTTCAGAATAGCCATCATAATCTCTAGAGTCTCCCTCGTTAGCAGAAATAATATAACCTGTTCCGTTTATAGATGCATACGTTATAGCATCTGGCATATAAAAACCTTTTACTGGCCAGTTTTTAAAATTACCAACAATATCATCTTTATTACTAGCATCTAACATATTATCTGTTAGCATATGGTCTTTAACACCTAAACCAAAAACCTGAGTAATACTTTTAGAGTTTAAGTTAACTACAGCCATACCGTTGTTCTCTTGTAAAGAAACATAAGCAAACCTGCTATCTTTAGAAACCGCTACATACTCTGGCTCTATATCTTGCGCAACAGTTGCACCAGGACCAAATACTCTAAAATTATTGTCTATATCCTGACCATTAAAACCTGCAAAGCTTAACTGTACAACTTCTTTTTTAGTTAAGTCTACTACTGTTATAGAACCCTCTGGATCTATAGTGTAATCATCATTTGGCTCGCCTTCATTAGCAGAAATAATGTATTTACCATCTGGACTAAAAGTTACCATATCTGGCAAAGCACCAGCAGCATAAGATTGCTCTAAAACTTGTGTATCTGTATTATAGGTTACAATTTTACCATTTGCTTGTTTGTTTGCATTTTCTACTGCAACCGCAAGCAATCCATTATAGGTTGCCACACTATTTGGTGTACCTGTTAACGCTATAGGAGTTAGTTTAGATGGTGATTCTGGTGAAGATAAATCCCAAACCGAAACTTCGTTATTATTAGGGTTAACCACAAATAGTTTTTTAGAAACCTTGTCATAAGCACTAATTTCTGCAAAACCTTCATCTCCGGTTCCGTTGGTAAAACCACCAACTCTATTAAATGTTAAGGCAGATGTGTCTATAGGAGTTTCACCGCCACTGTTATCGTCTTTATCACAAGAAACAAACAGCGCTACAAATAATGCAGCGCTTAATACATATTTTTTCATTTTCAGGTTGATTATATAGTTCTCCCAAAAATGATGATGTAATATAACTTTATTGTAAACTTAAAAACAAAGAAAGGTTAGCTTTTAGCCTTTATTGTAACCAAAACGTTTTAATTGGTTTGCATTGCTACGCCAATTTTTATTTACCTTAACATAAAGCTCTAAGTGTACTTGCTTGTCAAAAAACTTTTCTAAGTCTTTACGTGCCTCTACACCTACTCTTTTTAAAGCAGAACCTTTATGACCAATAATAATACCTTTTTGCGAATCTCTTTCTACCATAATTACGGCACGCATTCTAATAATATCTTCGTCTTCAAAAAATTCTTCTGTATCTATTTCTACAGCGTAAGGAACTTCTTTTTTATAAAATTGAAGTATTTTTTCTCTAATAGTTTCGTTTACAAAAAAACGTTCTGGCTTATCTGTTAACTGGTCTTTAGGGTAGTACGCAGGAGACAGTGGCAACAACTCTATAATTCTAAGAAAAACCTCTTTTACATTAAAGTTCATTAAGGCAGAAATTGGGTGTATTTCTGCAGTTGGCAATTGCTCTTGCCAATATTGTACTTGCTCCTCTAGTTTTTCTTGCTCAGAGGCATCAATTTTATTTAATAATAATAGTACCGGTATTTTACTATTTTTCAACTTATTAAAAAACGCTTCATCTTTTAATGCTTTTTCTCCTATTTCTACCATATAAATAAGAATATCAGCATCTTCAAAAGCAGTCTTTACAAAATCCATCATAGAACTTTGTAATTCATAAGCTGGTTTTATAATTCCTGGAGTATCAGAAAGTATTACCTGAAAATCATCACCATTAACAATACCCAAAATACGATGTCTTGTAGTTTGTGCTTTAGAGGTAATAATAGACAGTTTTTCGCCCACAAAGGCGTTCATTAAAGTAGATTTACCCACATTTGGGTTTCCTATAATATTTACAAATCCGGCTTTATGAGTCATTTTACTATTTTATCATTTAAAATGCAAAGGTACACTATTGTACGGCTTTACTACAATGCAAACCCTAAAATTAAGTATAATATAATGGTTGCAATACCACCAATTAAGGCATAAGGCAACTGTGTATTTACGTGATCTATATGGTCACTTGCAGAAGACATTGACGATATTATTGAGGTGTCTGATATAGGCGAGCAATGATCTCCAAAAATACCACCACCTAAAGTTGCTGCAATTACAAGCGTTATAGGTGCCTGGTGTACCTCTGCCATTGGTATTGCTATAGCCATCATAATTGCAAATGTTCCCCAAGATGTACCTGTAGAAAATGCTATAAAAGAACTAATTACAAAAATTATGGCTGGTAAAAACTCTGGCGACAACCAGTCTTTAGACCATTCTGCTACAAATTTACCTGTACCCAACTCGTTACAAGCATCGCCAATGGCAAACGCTAATAACATAAGTAATGCTAGTGGCATAAGCTCACTAATACCTTTTAAAACCAAATCTATCATTTCTTTGGTTTTCATTATTTTTTGAGACCTGTACAATACCATTGCCACCAAAATAGCGGTTAATACTGCATATAATACAGAAGAAGATCCAGATCCTTGGCCAATTGCTTTAAATATATGGTCTGATGTTGATACTGCATCTGTAACATTACCCCAACCTGTGTACACCAAGTTTATAGGCATCATAAACACCATTGTTGCCAAAGGAATAATCATATTATATGCCTTTGCTTTAATACCTTCTTTTGGTGCTAACGAAGTAACCTCACTAGACAACATAGGTTTAGAGTTGTCGTTTAAAAGTTTACCCGTTTCTCGGGTTCTTTTTTCTGCTTTGGCCATTGGACCAATATCTTTTTTAGACACAATTACAATTATTACTATTGCAATAGCCAAAATGGGATAAAAATTATATGCTATGGATGACAGCATTAAGCCAAACGGGTTTTCTAATCCTTGTGTAACCAACAAGCCCATAATAAAAGCTCCCCACGCATTAAAAGGAATTAGTATAGATGATGGCGCAGAACTAGAATCTGCTATGTACGCTAGTTTTTCTCTTGGTATTTTTAACTTATCAAAAACTGGTCTGTACAACGTACCAACTGTTAAAGAGCTTATACTGGTTTCTACAAACAATAAAATACCAGTTAATAATGCCAGCAATTGTACAATTACTCTGCTGTATCCTTTCTGTTTTTTTTCAAAATAGGCAATTACTTTGTTAAGCTGATTGATAAAACCTTCTACACCTTTAGAGTATTGTATAAATAAAAGTAAAGCACCCACCAAGGCACTAAACATAATGGTTCTTGTATTGCCCTCTGACTTAAATACATTTACCATACCCTCTATAGCACTTAAGGTACCTGTTAAAAAGTTCCAATCGTTTATGATAATCCACGAAAACCATATACCAAAAAGCAAAGCTATGTATACTTGTTTAGTACGTAATGCTAGTACAATTGCAATTATTGGAGGTAATATTGATAGCCAGCCGTAATTATCCATAAAAAATTGGTTTAGTAAAGGTTTTATAAAACGTTACAAAATAGTAAGATTTTATAGAATACTAGCTGTTTTAAGCGTCAAAAAAACAGACTAAAAATTGATAAATAAATATTTTTTAGAATTATTTTGATTTTGGCTTGCCGGATAGAAAAAAGGTTGTATATTTGCAGTCCGAAATATAACGGTCAGCAGTTATGATCTGAAAGTTAAAAGCTAAGATGTTTATTTTGGAAACGCAAATCGCGGGATAGAGCAGTAGGTAGCTCGTCGGGCTCATAACCCGAAGGTCACTGGTTCGAGTCCAGTTCCCGCTACAAAGTTTAAAAGCTTCACAGAAATGTGAAGCTTTTTTTATGCGCTTAATTTAAGCAAGCGCTTCTACTCTATTATGCTGTTTTACACATACTTTCTATTTACTCTTAAAATAGAAAAGTTACCTACAACTAATTTTATACCATTTATAAATAAATTATACCCAATTACACATATCCGTAATTGAACACAAAAAAATAGTTTTACATTGTGTTGAAATAAAAAGCCAAACTGCAATATATGCGTTTATTGCGCCAATATGGATGAATAAACTCAATTTATTGTATTTACTAACTAGTTACCAAACATTTAAAACCACTGTTGGGGAGAAAATAAAAAAGGGAATGACTGATAAGGAATATAAAGATATTGATGATTTGCTAGAATGGATGTCTAATGATAATTTATGTGTTATACTTAAAGATCTATCTGATTTGAGAAGAAAGTCTATTAACTATTGTAAATCAATGGGATTTATTCAAGTTAGAGTAAAAACCCAATTTGAGTTAAGCGAAAAAGGATATGATGTTATAAACGCTAATGGTTTAAAAAATTACTTATATAAAAATAATGAGAATAAAAATTTAGAAACGGAACTAAAAAAGTTACAAATAGATAATTTGAAATATGAAAAAACTATAAGAAGTCTAAAGGAACAATTATTAGTCATAAACTTAATAAAAGCCTACAAATGGTATTTAGGATTTATAATAACCATTGGAATATTTTTAGGATATTTCCTTTCGTTGCTAATAAGATAATGGTCAGAACAAAACCAACTCAAGTAAAGAAAGTTTTACATTTATCATTAATCCTAAGTAAATCGTTTTCTCCTGCCAAAAGAACAGAGATTAAAAAGAGTTTGATAATAAAGTATATAATCTATTTTTTTTCGTTCCTCAAAAACAAATCATAGCCGAGACCGTTTACAAACATTTAACACTCATACTTATGACACAAGATGAAGCAATAATGCAAATAAACCATATTAAAGATATTCAAAAAGAAAGACTTGAGAAGCATTATTCCTGGGTTAAAACCTTGTTAACATTATCTGTTGGACTTTTTGGAATACTAATAGCTTTTAAGACAGACCAAAAAGAACATATTATTAAGTCTGTTATTTTTTTGATTTCATTATCATCACTTGGAATGGGTATCCTTTTTTCCCTAATTCATCTATATGCTGAAATAAACATTTTAGACCGTCTAAAGAAATTTCAGATTCAACGTGCAATAAAACTGGTGGATGGAATGACTGAAACAATTTCTGACTTTGAAAATATATCCCCTAAATGGATTTATAGAATTTCTGGAAAATTAAATATATTATTTTTCTTAATAAGTCTTTTCTCTTTAATTGGATATTCTTCTTTTGACATATTTTATAAACTTCAGATTTAAACCAACTAAACTAAAAACAAGTTCTATGAGCTTTTTTTTATGCGCTTAATTCAAGTAAGTGCTTATTCTCGCATACTTACAAAGTTAAGTGCTAAACCAAGCAACTACTCATAGTCGAGACTGCTAGCTAAAATTTGGATGTGATTCGTTTTTGGTGTTTTTTTACATCAAATAAATAAATTATGTCGAGACAAAGTATATCATTTACAAAGCCAAACGATGAATGGTTAAAAGCCCAAGTAGACAATAAAGAATATTCTAGCAAAAGCGAATTAGTTAACGATTTAATTAGACAAGCACGAAAACAACAAGTTCAAATTGACTGGGTTAGAGCTAAAATTGAAAAAGCTGAAAATAGTGGATTTACAAGTGATAGTAAAGAAAGTATTTTAGCTCAATCAAAGTCTATGCTTAATGGCTAAATACAAACTGACAAATGAAGCAAAAAATGACTTAATTCGGATTCACCATTACGGAGTTAAAAAATTCGGGATAACCCAAGATGACAAATATTTTGAGTCTTTTTTTGAATATTTTGACATCATCACTAAACGTCCTTTTTCCTTTGAATCTATTGACTATATAAAAAAAGGATACAGACGTTGCACGTGTGGCGTTGATAGTATTTATTATAAGGTCAATGAAAATATTGTTGAAATAGTGACAATAATTGAAAGACAAGATTTGAATGAAAAATTATAATGGAATATAAAAAACTGTAGCCAACAAAAAATCAAATTAAAACAAATTCTTCGTTATTTAAAGACTTTATTATAGTAAGCTCATAAACTCTAAAACAAGTTCTATGAGCTTTTTTTATGCGCTTAATTTAAGTTGGTGCTTCTTATCTATTATTTTAATTGCACATCTATTTTTAATTACATTGAGGCAGTTCTAATTTTTCTTCACTAAGCATAAAGCTATTATTATTCCAAAATAATTTATTAGTCTTGCCATTCTTAGGCTTAGACATATAGTAAAGTGGTTGTTTTATTCTAGAGACATTTAAATTGTTTATTTTTGTAGATAATAAATCAGTTGACTCAATATAAATATTCTGCGCTATATTGAAATCTGACTTTGATGTAGTTGTTATTTTATCGGTAATATGACTATGAAAAATATAATAAAAATTACCCGTCTTCTTGTACGTAAAAATAATATTAAAAGAACGCTCTACGGTTTTGTCTAAATTTGTTTCTAAATCGTAAGGCTTTTGAGTTACACAATTCTCGTATTTTAATATAGCAAATGATTCTGTATCTATGTATATATTACCTGACGATGACTTTACCCTCCCATAACTACTGGCTGAAAACGAACTAGGTCTTTTATTGTTAAAGCCTATTTTGTAAGCTCTTGTTCCTGCATAGTTAACAATATTCTTTTTTAGTAATTCAAATGAAGAAGTTCTATATAAAACGTTTGCTTTACTTAAAATTACACCTCTATCAAAAATAAAAGGCATTTTATTAACTTTACCCCAATAAGAATCTGTTATTTGCTCAACACCAATTGGTTGTTGATGTTTTGAAAACCCAAACATTTTAGTTTCTGGATTATTGGAAACTTTCATTCCTTTTGAGTTATAGGTTTCTATTATTGCCTCTTCTCCCTTAATTGCTTCACTATTCTTAGTACGTAAACGTCTGAAGTAAAACTGTTGATTAAACGGGTTCTCAAAATAATTTATTTTGAGATTTTTACGTGCTTTATCAATAATCTCTTCTGCAGTAAATTGTTTAGCTTCGCCTAAAATTGTAACTTCATCCAAGCTAATAGTATTGTAATTTTTCTCTATAAGTTTTATATGTCTTTCTTTTAATTTAGAGAAAGTAGAAATTTCTATTGTGTCGTTTTCATAACCCATAACAGAGACTACTATTTTGCCTTTTAGCTCTTCCTTTGGAATATGTATTTTAAACATTCCTTCCTTATTAGACAAAACAATTTTATTTGTATTTAGTAAAGATACCTCTGCATTTGGCAAGCCTTTATCATTTGCAAAATCTAAAACCTTACCTTTTACAAACGATACTTTTTTTGAATTTACAGGTTCTTCATATTTTCTAGCATTAGCAGAATAAGAGGTTTTTATAAAAACAAGTCCATCAAAAATTTCAGACCAATTTGCCTTTAATGGCAAATTACCTAAAGCAGAGCAATAGTATTCTTTACCTTCAAAATTTTTAAATTCTAAAAATGCATTTTTATATTTTAAATCTACCAGTTCTTTTTCTATACTATTTTCTGGAGGAGTTAAAAAAGGATAAGGTTTATTGCCTACTTCTCCCCATTTACCATCATAAGACGAGAAAGCTATAGTGTACATATTATTTTTAAAATGTGCTTTTAAAATTTGCCCCATAGGTATAGCTCCTTCTAAAAGTTTATATCCTTGTCCCTTTTTATAATCTGTAGATTCACTATTTATAACATTTAATGAGTCTTGGGCTTCTAAATACTGTTCACTTAAGTTGGTAAATTTAACTTTGCTGATATTTTTTCCAAAATGGTATGATGCTCCCCAACATATCATTTTTTCATTAGGATACATTTCCGACAAAAAAATTAAGTTATTGGCCATTTGCGCATCCCTAGGATTCTGTACAAAAATCTTTTGTTTTTGTCGTTTTCTAATTTCAAACGAAACATCTGACACTTGACTTATGAAAGTCTGTTGTATCATTTTCTCATAAGAACTAGGGTTTTCAATAGCATTTAAATGATTGGCTACTAATTTAATTTTATCATATAGTTCTATAGAATCATTTTTATTTACCACTTCGTTTTCATTATCTTTTAAAACCAAGCCTTTTTCTAAACTATTAAAAAGTTGCTCATCAAGTAATATTTTGTGTTTTTTAAATATATTTTTTAAATCTGGAATAAAGTTATCATTAAAAATAGAGCCTTCCATACTGTCAAACCCTAACAGTCTTATAGTATCTTTTTGTTTTGCCCTATCATCTATATAATTATACAAATTCTGGATAGCCTCAGTTTTAGACCAAATATTTTCTACTTCATTATCTAAAATAGACGCCTCACCATTTTTACTATTAACATAGTTTTTAAAAGCTTTGTAATTATCATAAAATCCGCTTTCTAAAACTAAAATATTATACCCAAGATTCTCGTGTAAATATTTCACTATTTTAACCTTTTCGTCAAAAGTTGCACCGTCTCCATGGGTTTGTTCTCCCAATAACACTATCCTTTTATTAAATGTTATAGAATCTAAAAAAGAATAAGAACTAGTACTATCTAAATTAATAGTATTTTGAGAAATAATGTTGTTGGGTAACAGAAGAGCAAGAAATAAAAAGGCAGAAAATAATTTCATCATTAACAAATTGATGGTTAAATAGAGTTTGTAAGAATCAATAATTCAATAGTTATTTCAAAATTTTTAGAAATACCTAGCTCTCTTGGTTCTATCTTTTTTTATAACTCAAATATAACTAATTTTTGAGCTATGAGATTTTAGGTAATACTTAAAAATACTGTTTTTTAACCTAGTTATTCTTTTATGTCTTTTTCTAAACCAAACTACCTCCACTCTATTATTTGGACTGTATTTTTTAGTATTAAATACAAATTAGACTTTTCCTTAACATACATTATACTACAAATTAATTTAGTGTTTTGTAGTTTTGCACTACCAATTAGAGTAAGAAACCAAATTTTATTAGACAAACCACGTTATGAATAGTCAAATTAAAACATATGTAAGCCTACTAAAAATAAGCATCTTAGCCTTGTTTATCTCTTGTAATACAGATGATGACAGTAAAGTGCTAAGTAGTAAAAAAGAGATTATAGAATTTACTTTTACAACAGAAGACAATTCTAATTTAACGGCTAATATTGCAGCTAAAATAGACCAAGACAAAAAAATAATTTCGGTTTCTTTTCCTTTTGACACTAATATTACGAAGCTTAAACCTACAATAACTATAGCTCCAAATTCTACTATAAACCCTAAAACTAAAGTAGAACAAGATTTTAGCAATACTGTTTACTATACTGTTACCGCTGAAGATAAAACAGAACAGAAATATAAAGTAGAAGTAGTTGTTGAAGATAAAAAACTTACAGATCGTGAAATTTTATTAGAGTTTTACAATGCAAATCCTGACAATACTTTATACTGGGATTTAAGCGACTCTACAATGGATTCTTGGTATGGCGTTAAACATACTGATGGTAATGTAACTGAGGTTACAATTATTAACAAAAATATTGCAACATTGCCAGCATCATTTGGGGGACTTAAAAACTTAAATAAACTTGCGCTAGTAAAGGGGCAATTATCTAACTTACCTGAAGAAATAATTAATTTAACAAGCCTTACTACTCTTTATATTATTAGCAATAATATTACAGATCTTCCAGAAAAAATAGACAACTTAACAGAGCTTAAAGACCTTAATATTGCAAACAACAAGCTAAAAGCTATTCCTAAACAAATAGGTAATTTAAAAAACTTAGAGAGTTTAAATATTAGTGATAATGAATTAAAAGAAATACCAACAGAAATTGGTACTCTAAGCAACTTAACAACACTGTCTTTAGGTGGTGATAACATTGTAAATATCCCTTCTACAATTAATAACTTAACTAAGCTTAATAAGCTATACCTTAATCTAATTAATTTAGCTAGTTTTCCTATAGATTTAAAAAACTTTACAGACTTAATACACCTAACGTTACACTGTAAATTAATTAGTTTTCCTACTGAAATAGGTACACTTAGTAATTTAACTAGTTTGGCTATTATTAATATGGATTTAGCTAGCTTTCCTGAAGAAATTGGGACACTAACAAACCTAGTTACCCTAAGTTTAGATAATAATAATTTAACTAGTTTTCCAAAAGGAATTAATACACTTTCTAAGTTAACTACATTAGCTATTAATAATAACAACATAAATGCTGTTCCTGATGAAATAACAGTTTTTACTAACCTTAAAACATTGTCTTTTAAAGGTAATCAACTAGTTAGTATTCCAACAAAAATAGAGAAACTAACCCAACTAACTTATTTAAATTTAGAAGAAAATAAATTAACTAGTATACCTGCTGAAATAGGAAACCTTGGATATTTAGAAGATTTATTTTTAGAAAAAAATGAACTTAGCACTATACCACAAAGTGTATGTGACTTAAAAAGTAATAATAACACCACTATTTTTATTGACCCGGGCGTAACTTGCAACTAAATGCTTTATTATACTAAGCTTATAATCTAAATTTCTTTTTTGCTTAAGTATGATTTATGTTCTTTTTCCGCTTAAAAAATAAGAGTAACTTTAGTCTGTAATTACTAAATTTAGTAGCAATGAAAAGTAACTCTGAACATAAAATATACGACTGTATTATTATTGGTGGCGGACAAGCAGGTTTGTCTGTTGGTTATTTTTTTAGAAGAACAAAATTAGAGTATCTTATTTTAGACGAACAAGATACCGCTGGTGGTGCTTGGCTAAAAACTTGGGACAGTTTAAAGCTATTTTCGCCTGCTGCATACAGTTCTTTATCTGGCTGGCAAATGCCTAATACAGATGAAGAATACCCTACTAAAAATGAGTTTATTAAGTATATTACTGCTTATAAAAAAAGATACAATTTTCCTGTAAACTATAGTACAAATGTGCAACAGGTTGTTAAAGAACATAATTTATATAAAATAACTACAAACAAAGGTGTTTTTTATAGTAAAACATTAGTAAGTGCTACGGGTACTGCTAAAAATCCTTTTATTCCAACATATCCAAAAGCAGACATTTTTAAAGGAGAACTAATACATTCTGTAAATTATAAAAATGCTAGTAATTTAAAAGATAAAAATGTTATTGTTGTTGGCGGCGGTAACTCTGGTGCTCAAATTTTAGCAGAAGTATCTAAAGTTGCTAAAACAAAATGGGTTACCTTAAAAGAACCTAATTTTTTACCTAAGGAGATAGATGGTCGTTATTTGTTTAAACAGGCCACAGAAAGCTATGTTAATAACGACACAAAAAGCTATACAGAGAAAGTGTCATTAAGTGATATTGTACAAATTAAAAGCGTACAAGAAGCCTTAAAAAGAGAGGTTTTTAAAGATTATAGGCCTTTTACATCCTTTTATGAAAATGGTGTTATCTGGGAAGGCAACACTAAAGAACCTGTAGATGTAATTATTTGGTGTACTGGCTTTAGAGCTAATTTAGAACATTTGTCTGCATTGCAAATTACCCAAAACAGTAAAATAAACACAACAGGTACTAAAGCTACAGATATAAATGGCTTGTGGTTGGTTGGCTATGGCAATTGGACGGGTTTTGCCTCTGCTACTATTTATGGCGTTGGAAAAACTGCTAAACAAACTGTAAAGGAGATTGTTGCTTATGTTGATAATATATGATTCTTCAAAGGAATAAGAAATCATTAATTTGTAGGTTTTTATTTTTTAATTTGTAAGTTTGAAACCAACATTTAAACTTACTTATGAAAAAAACATCTTATTTATTTGCCTTACTAGTTTTTAGCTTAGTTACAATTAGTTGTAATAACGATGATGACACAACCAAATCAGATCCAGAAGTAGATAATGCAACAAAAATTATTGGTCTTTGGGAAATTGACAAACAATTTTTAAATGGAGATATTCTCCCGTTTACTGATGAATGCCAAGCAATTGAAACTACTGAATTTAAAGCAGATGAATCCTTTTTTTCTGTAGAACTAGATCCAATAGACGGAGAGTGTGTTGATGCAGAACCATCTAAAGGAACTTGGAGCATTAGTAATTCTGAGTTAACTCTAAACTTCACTCAAACTGGAAGTTTAATTCAAAATGACACTTATGTATTTGAGATATTAGACTTAACTAGTAGCTCTTTAAAAATTAAAATAACCTCTTTAGATGTAGATGACGACGGTAACAATGACGAATACGAGATACAATATGTAAAATAAAACCAATAATATATACTTAAAAAGCCACAAGTTTATTTATAAACTTGTGGCTTTTTACTTTTTATGACACGAATATATACTGATACAGGGCGAAAAAAAACTGAGTATTTCATCACTCTTAAAAATTACATTACTTAGCCTATATAACTACAATACAGAATTAAATTTTACATAAAAATGAAAAATAGATATTTACTAACAACAATATGTACACTGCTTATTAGTGCTTTTGCATTAGGGCAAACAATAAGCCTTGGCAGTGATGAGCCCGAAACAAACCAGTATAGTAATGACAAAATTGCTACATCTATTAAAGAGATCCTAAGCACAACAAATAACAAGGATATTTTAGGCAATGAAAAAGTAGAAAATGACCTTATTATTGTTTTAAAAAACGATGGAGAAATAACGTCTTATGATTTAGAAAGTTTAGACCAAAAATGGAATATTAAGTTTACAGATAGCTCTTATAATAAAATGAGGAATCAGTTTAAAATTGAAAACTCTATTTTATATGCTACAAGCACACAAAAAGAAATTATTGCTGCTAATGTAAATGATGGCAGTCTGTATTGGAAAACAGAAATTGGTATGCACTCTGGCGTAGATAAAAGGTATGTAATTAGTGGTCAGCATTTACCAATACAAGGAAATTTAATTTTTTTAGCATCTAACAACAAACAACTATACGCTTTTAACAAATATACAGGAGACAAAGTATGGAACTACAAGTTACAGTTTCCTTTCAATAACTATACGCCTGTTTTAAACAAAGACAACCTTGTAATATCTAACGCGCCTTATGTGTACTCTTTTAAATCACAAACAGGACAAGCAATTTGGCAAAGAGGTTTTGGTAATACCCCTATGTATTCTTTAATGCAGATTGATGATAAAAAAGCTTACGTAGCTAACGAATATAATAAAGTATATGCTTTAAATATTGACGATATGGCGTCTATAGCTTGGGAATACCAAACCGAACATACATATGCCAATATAGACAGCAACACTATACTAGACGGTGGAACGTATTATTTTGCATCTGAAACAGATAATGATACCTTAGATGCTATTGCTTTAAATAGTGATAATGGAGAGTTACTATGGAAAACCAGTCTAAATATTGATGGTGATGATGTTAGGTACTTTAGTAAATACAACAACTATATTTATGGTTTTACAAAGGCTGATACTAATGCATTTTTTATGCTAAACGCGGCAGATGGTAAGCAGTTAAAAATTAGTCAGCCTAAGGAGAAGATACTATCTAATATTTTTATTTCTAATGGCGAACTAACATTTTTAACAAAAAACTATTTTGTAACCTACAACCTTAAAACAAAAAAGTACGCTTACAAAGACATTAAACTAGAATATGAGGTTAATGATGCTTTTAATTTATATTTTGAAATAGTTAAAGCCAATTAACCAAAACATTACAAAACAACTAAACCTGCTAAAATTTTGAACAACATTATTACATACATAAAGCCAGTTTCTATCTTAAAAAGAATTTTTGGTGCTTTTTTAATTTTACTTTCTATTTACGTTGTACTATTTAACAACATTTTATTTGGTTTTTTTATGTGTGCGCTGGGTATTTTTTTAAGTGCTACAACGGGTTCACAAATTAATTTAAGCAACAATACCTATAGAGAAATTTGGTCTATTTTTTCAATTCATTTTGGCAATTGGCATAAAAATCCAGAGTTTGAGTATATATCTGTTTTTAAAGGCAAACAATCGCAACGTATAAATTCACTTGGTGCATCTGCGTCATTTTCAAATCAAATTTTTATTATCAATTTATTTTATTCAAAAAATAAACACATTACTTTTTATCAATCTAAAAACAAAGACAATGCTTTTAAAGTGGCAACAGATATTAAAAATACTTTAAAGTTAGATATTTTAGATGCTACAGAGAAAGAACAGAAATGGTTACCATAAGCAACTTATTATTACATTTTGTAAGTCCTATTCTCAAAAATTATTATTATTTAAGACGATTAAAAAGTAGAACAAGCACAGGTTAGTAGCCTTAAAAAAGAAACCAAACATTAAAATAATAACTTACTATACAAAGGTTTTGTTGAATGCAAAACTTTTAAAAGAAAATTAATCTTTTGCCTGAAAACAAGACTTAAGCATCTGGTATAAATCTGGATGCTTTTTTTTCATTATTTCTGGTTTTTCAAAAAAATATTCTGAAGCTACTGCTAAAAACTCGGCTTCATTTGTACCTCCATAATTTCTAATATCTGATTTGTTATCATTTATATCCTCCATCTTTTTATGTATGGTTTTTAACCAAGGAATAATATATGGCTCATTTAGCAAGCGTTCTGGTATACCATCTATTACACCGTCTTGTTTATCTATTAAATGTATAAACTCATGTATTCCTGTATTGTGAATACGAGACTTATTTTTAAACCCATTGTGCAGTGCTTTTCTAGATAAAAGCATCTGGTTTTTAAACTGTCCGTTACCCACCATACCTGCAATATTTCTGTCTTTATCTTTTTTAGCAAAACTTAGGTCTTCATTAAAATGCTCTGGATAAATAAGTACTGTACTTAAATGCTTGTAATGCCACTCTGTAAAATTAAATACTGGAATTACAGCACTAGAGGCTATTAAAATTTTATCAATATCATCTACACTAAAGCCAACACTTTCTATATGCACCTCGCTTAAAAATAGCATTATTCGTTTTTGAAATCTTTGTTGTTCACTTGATGACAATTTTTTGTAAAACCCTACTTTAGAAACCAACAACGTGTGCCAATTAGAAGGGAATTTTTCTACTTTTTTATTTCTAGTAATTATAAATGCATAAATAGCAAAAGCTATTAAAAGGGTAAATCCTATGGTATAAAACATATTGTGGCAATCTAAAAATTAAAACGAGATTTAAACTAGAAAAATAGCTAAAAAGAAAAACCCCGTTTAAGTTACGGGGTTTAAATTTAAAAAAGTTTTTTACATAAAAATTATTTTTTTGCAGAAGGCGGTACAGCTGGCCTTACCTCTACTTTACTTGGTAATGTTCTTGGATTCATTTGCGTTAAGTCTACCACCATTTGTCCTATATCTTCTGGCTGAATTTTCCAAGCATCTGCATCTGTAGGTGTGTGTCCGTTAAAATAAGTGGCTACAGAGCCTGGCATAATAGTAGTTACTTTAATATCGTAAGGTCTTAAGTCTAGCATAATAGCTTGTGAAAAACCTACCACAGCAAATTTACTAGCGTTATAAGCTGCTCCTTTTTCAAAATAATTAGTACCAGCCAAACTTGCAATAGTAATAATATAACCTTTAGACTTTTTAAGGGCAGGTATTGCAGACTTTATGGTATTAAAAACTCCTGTTACATTTATATCTATAACGGCATTCCAATCCTCCGCACTCATTTCATCAACAGGAGAAAATCTTCCTACGCCTGCGTTAGCTATACAATAATCTAATTGTCCCCACTTGTCTACAACTTGTTGTATGGCATTTTCTTCATCTGCTAGGTTTCTTACATCAGATTTAATTACTAAAACCTCTGCATCCCCAATTGTTTTTAAGTGTTTTTCTGCCTCATCTAAATCATTCTGCGTTCTTGCTGTAATAGCTACATTAACTCCTTCTTTTAGCAATGCTTCTGCTATTCCTAATCCTATTCCTTTAGAACCACCTGTTATGTATGCTGTTTTTTTCATCTTCAATTATTTATATTTAACTCTAAAATTAGCAAGAAATTCTGTTTTATTCTGTGGTATAATAATCCATAACAAAAACATCATCTATTAACGAACCTATATTTTTTATAAGTTCTAAATGTTCTTTGTGAACCAAATACACCTCTAGCGCTTTTTCGTCTTTAAAAGTAAGCATAAAGCTATGGGTAAACCCTTTACTTTTTCCTTCTTTACTGTTGTTAATTCCCCATTCAAAATCTAAAATTTCAGGAATTTTATTTTTTAACGCTACAAAATTCTCTACTGCCCTATTCACCTCTTTTGGTGTAGCAGCATCTTTATATTTTAAATTTACAACATGTCTAAGTTTTTTGCCATTTTTAGACTTAAAACTTACTTTATAAGCAAACATCTTTTTTACTTTAGGATCTACGGAACCTGCTAAAAAAAAGAAATTTTCATTAATTTTTATTGATGCTAACCCATAATAAATAGGGTAACTAGTATCTAATACACCAGAAGGTTTTAAGGTGCCATTAGCATTTAATTTACATAATTGTATGCTATTATCATCACGCGTACCTATTGCAACTAATGCTTCAGATTCGTCAATTTTTAATATTTCAATACGTGTTTGTCCTGCTAATTTTGTGGTAGCATTATTAACTAAAACAGAATGAGGAATAAGTTCTCCTGACTCATTAACCTTAAAAACGCTTACACCATCACCATGAAAAACAAAATCTTTCTTTTTAATAAAATTACCTCTTTTATAATATTTATGATGTCTATGCCCTACAACAATATAATGGTTAGCTCCTAAAGTAACTCCGTTTACAGGGTATGCGCCTGTTAAGTAACGGTTGGTTGTATTGTCTGCAATGTTATTTACATTTTTAAAAGTGCCATTGTTAAAAACCTCAAAACTACTAATGCCATTGTCTTGAAAACCACCTGTAATAAGAAATATTTTGCCATTTATTTTATGTGAATACATACCAATTATACCGTCTGTATGTATAAAATCATCATCTGCAAGCGATTGTATATGACTAAGTTTTCCGTTTTTATGTATTTTAAAACAGCTTAAACCCGGTGCGCTCTCTAGTCCACCTACAAAAAGGTAAAAATTGTTTTTTATAGGAATAACTTTAAGAGTAATAACTGTACCTAAATAAGTTTCTGGTGTATCGTTTAATACAAATACCCTTTTTAAGCTTCCATTATCTTCTATACTATAAACCTCTACACTATTGCCTCCTTTATTACCTACAAATAAATAATCTGTTCCCTTTATATTATGAGCTACCAAACCTCTTGCTGGTCCTTTTTTGTTCTGCAACTCATAAGCACCAACTGGTATTAATTCTCCGGTAGCGTTTAGTTTAAATACATTTATAAATGCACCATCTCCTCCAGAGAACACATAATTAACTCCGTTTTTACTGTAAGTAGTAGCTGTAACCGTGTTGTACTTGGTAGTTTTAAAATCTGTTTGTTGTAATACTGTATAATTACTTTTTGTAAGTTGAGTATAACCAAGGAAGCAACTACAACTAAATACGATAAAAAATATACTTTTAATCCAATTCATTTTACTTTGTTTTTTGCTCTTTTAATATAGATTTTGCTCCGTAAGTCGCTATTTTATGATCTTCTTCTATTGTACCACCACTTACTCCTATGGCTCCTATTATTTTCCCTTCATTGTTTTTTATGGGAACTCCTCCTGGAAAACTAATCAATCCATTATTAGAGAGTTCTATATTGTAAATAATACCACCTGGCTGGGTAAGTTTACCTAAATCACCAGTTGCAATATTAAAATAACGAGAGGTTTTTGCTTTTTTTATAGCTACATCTATACTTCCTAAAAAAGAATCGTCCATACGTACAAAAGCTTTTAAATTTGCTCCTGCATCTACCACAGCAATATTTACCAAAACTCCCATACTTTCTGCTTTTTGCTTTGCCTTTAAAATAGCACTTAAAGCATCCTTATCTGTAATATCTGTTGTGTTTTAAAGTTTTTCCCTTTGGTTTAAAGGTAATTTTAGGTGTATATAAATTCATCATTATTGGTTGTTACATATTAATGTAATGCAAATCTCTATAATGAAAATGAAAAAAAAGTTGAACAAGTTCAACTGTAAAAAATTATTTTTCGTTTTTTTTAATCTTGCTTAAAAACTCGTGTCTAATACCCAAGTAACCTGCAATTTGTTTATCTGTTAGTTTTAAAGAAATGTCTGGATATGTTTTTATAAAATACAAATACCTTTCTTTAGCTGTTAAACAATGATTACGTATTAATCTTCTTTGCCAAGACACAACAGCTTTTTGAAACATTATTTTAAAAAGCTTTTCTACAATTGGAAGCAAATTACACAGTTGTTCTTTATCTTCTTTATTAATTAACAGCACCTTACTATCTTCTAAAGCCTGTATATTTAGTTCTGATGGTGTTTGGTTCATAAAGCTATCTATATCCATTAACCACCAGTCTTTTGCAGCAAAATACAAGGTATTATCATTACCGTTTTTATCTAAAGAAAACACTCTAAAACATCCCTGTACCACAAACCCCTCAAACTTACAAATGCTTCCTTGAGTTAATAAAAACTCTTTTTTCTTTATCTCTTTTGTTGTAAAATAAGAGCATATTTTCTCTAGCTCTTTGCTAGAAAGGTCTAAATTACCGTTTAAGTTTTTCTTTAATAATTGGTATGGCATAGTTAAAATAAGTTAGTCTAATGTAGCTAAATACTCTTCTGCATTAGTTAAGTGAGCTTGTTGTTTTTCTTTATCCATTTTATCATACATACGTATAAGCATTCCTAACCTTGGGTTAGACAAGAAAAAATCTCTTTGTGTATGCATAAACCTCCAAAAGAGTCCGTCCCAAACATCTTGCCACTCTCCTTTTTTGTAATTACTCATTTTCATTAAATAATTGCTGCCGCTTATATAGGGTTTGGTTGCCATTAAACCGCCATCTGCAAACTGACTCATACCATACACATTAGGTACCATAACCCAGTCATAAGAATCTATAAACAACTCCATAAACCATTGGTATACCTCATCCGGATGAAACTCACACAACAACATAAAATTACTTAATACCATTAAACGCTCTATATGGTGGCTATATCCTGTTTGTAATAGTTTTTTAATAGTTTGGTCTATTGGTGGTATACCTGTTGTTCCTGTATAAAAAGAAGCTGGTATTTTACGTGTAAACTTCCAATAATTAGTAGTACGCTCCTCTGTTCCTTTAGTAATATACATACCTCTAATAAACTCTCGCCAACCAATAATTTGCCGTACAAACCCCTCTGTAGAATTTATAGGCACGTTGTTTGCCTTAGCGTAATCTAAAGCCCTGTATACAATTTCTTTTGGTGTAATTAACCCCACATTTAACATAGGTGTTAATACACTATGGTTTAATATAGAGTTTTCTGCTACAATGGCATCTTCATACACACCAAACTCCATAAATCTTTGTTCAAAAAATTGCTGTAACCAATCTTCAGTTTCTTTAAAATTAGTTGGGTATAGACTCTGTTCTGTTAGTGATCCTAAATTATCTTCAAAATTCTTATTTACATATTCCTTTGCTTCCTTATAGTATTTATCTACATCTGGAAACTGAATAGATGGAGGTGTCTTTTTTGCCGGATATTTTTTACGATTCTCCGCATCATAAGTCCATTTACCTCCTTCTGGTTCTCCGTTTTCATCAATAAGAATATTTAATTTTTTACGTTGTTCTTTGTAAAAAGTAGTTTGATGGTATTTTTTTTTGTCTGTGGTAAAAAATGATGCTAAATCTTCTTCAGAATTTAAAAATAAAGGTGAAGTGTGTACTGTGGTTTTTATTCCTGCTTTTTCAGCACTTTCTTCAATTCGTTTTTTTAACCAATTATCTGTTGGGTCTATATAATTTATATGCTCAACGTTATCCTTTTTTAACTCTTGTAGAAATATTCTAATATCAGATTTTTTATCTGTTGATGCTATATAGGTATCGTCACTATTATGTTCATCAATTAAAAAATCTCTGTACCTCATCATAGTTGCTCTATGAAAAGCAATTTTTTGCTTGTGAAAAGAGTACTGTTTAAAAAATAAATATTCTTCTATTAAATAAATGGTTTCCCCATTACCTAGCATAGGAGATTTTTTAAATAATTGATGCGGAAAAACTATACTTATACTTTTCATTTATTTCTTTTACAACGTTGACTACAATACTTAACCTCTTCCCAATTTTTCTCCCACTTTTTACGCCAAGTAAATGGCCGTTCACAAACAATACATATTTTCTGTGGCAGATGCTGCTTTTTCATTTTTATTATTTTTTTCTGGGCTTTACGTGTGTATTTAATATATGATCTTTTTCATTCTCTACAGCAGGGTGCTTTTTATGTCCCCAAATTTTATCTCTGGCAGCCTTAGCACTTGTTTGTAAATCTACAATAGGCAACGGATAGTCTTCACCTATAATTACACCACAAAATGTTTGCTCCATTAAACTCATTTTCCAGGGCTCGTGAATATAACTTACAGGTACGTTAGCTAATTCTGGAATCCACTTTTTTATAAACAAACCTTCTGGGTCGTGCTCTAGTGAGTTTTTTACTGGGTTGTACAAGCGTACTGTATTAACACCTGTTGTACCAGCTTGCATTTGAAACTGAGGATAATGTATACCAGGCTCATAATCTAAAAATAAACGAGCCAAATGGTACGTACCTTCTCTCCAATCTTGATCTAGATTTAAAGTTAAAAATGAAACTAACATAGCACGCATTCTAAAATTAATCCAACCAGTTTCTGCTACAGCTCGCATACAAGCATCTATTAAAGGATAGCCAGTTGTACCTGTTTTCCAAGCCTTAATGTAATCTTCATTTATAGGGTGTTCTAAAAGCTCATACCCTTTATTTACACAATGAGTCTCATAAGCACATTCTACCTCAAACTTTTGAATAAAATGACAGTGCCAATGTAGCCTTGTTAACATTGCAGAAAACGCATTACTATTTTTTGTGCCATTTGGGTGTGTCCCTATAAACTGAAAAGCTTGCTTTACACTAATATTACCCCAAGCTAAATAAGGAGAAAGCCTACTACAAGACATTCTACTTTCTGTTGGTTTAGAAATATGTTTTTGATACTTAAAACCTCTTTTGGCCGCAAAAGATTTTAAATAACGCCACGCATTAATTTCACCTGCTGGCTGGTACTGTTTTGGGTAAACTTTTAACTTACTTTCTAATTCTCTTGGCAACAAATATTTATGCTCTAAAACCTCTACTTTCTCTGTGTTATTAAATGTATTCTTAATTACAGGTTGGTGCATTGTTTTATGCCATTGCGTACTCCAATCTTGTCTGTTTTTAATACCTCGTAAAATACCGTCTCTTTGGTACTCTTGCCAATTAATATTATTTATTTTACAAATTTGCTTTACCTTTTTATCTCTTTGCCAAGTAGCCAAAACTCCACTTTCTTGATAACTAAAAACATTTTTAATTTCATAAGTATCACTCAAAAAATTAATTGCAGTAACAGCATCAGTATATAACACAGTTACTTTTTTGTTAAATGGCTCTAAAGTATTGTTTAGTGTTTTTATAGAGTGATAAACAAACTGTAAATGCCTTAAACTAGTATCTGGATAATTGATGAATTTTGGCTCAAACAAATAAATAATTATATAAGGAACATTAGCCTGTTCTGCTTTTTGAAAAGGTCTATGATCCTGAGAACGGATGTCTCTTTTTAACCAAACTATATTTATGGTTTGCTTTTTCAAAAACTAAGCTCTTTTTTACATTTTTTCCAGAATGAAAAAAAAGATGGATAGTAACCATTTACAGTAAACATCCAATCTCTTGCATCTTGCTCTCCTTGGTAATGTATTACCGTTGGGTGTTCTTTAAAATAGATTTTTTTTAACTGATGCTCAGCAACTAAATCTGAAAATTCTCCTACGTAGACCTGTATATTACTAATATTATCTTTTGCTAATTTTAGCATAAAATCTATGCTTTTTTTAGATACCGGATACTTTTTAAAATGAGAAGGCTCTAATAACAAAACTCTATTTACAATTTCTTCTTTTCTCCAATTAGGATCTAGATTGTAAAAATTATAAATACAGGTTGGCAATTCCTTATTTAGTTTTATTTGCAGAGGCTTAGGAAGTGTAGTTGTTAAATCTACATCTATGTTTTCTTCTAGTTCTTCAGGTATTTTTAAAGACTCAAAAGCACTATAAGGAACATCTAAAAAAGTATTATTTTGTTCTGTAAAACAATACTTATTAATATTTTCTTGGTTTGCATAATATTTTTTATTGGCATTAGCCCCAGCTACCCATTGCCAACTTAACGCATTACTAGCCCAATCTGCATCTAATAAATTATAGTACATCCATTTGGCAGGTAACAACCAATGGCTTTGCCCTATATTACAAACTAAAGATGCTACATACATACGTAAGTGATTATGCATATACCCAAAATCTTCCAATTTACGTATTGCATCATCTACAGCTATTATCCCTGTATTTGCCTTAACAATTGACTTTGGCATTTGCGTGTTAGACACAGGTGTTTGTGTGTGTTTTAAATCTGTATTAACTTCTTCTCCTTTTGCTATCCAAACCTGTTGCCAATAATCTCTCCACGCTAATTCTTGTATAAACTTTTCAATTTGTGCAGGTGTGTATCCTTTAGCTAAAACCTCTTTTAATACAAATTTAGTAGAAATTACACCTCTAGAAATATAGGGAGACAAATGGGTTACTGCTCCGTTAATATAATTTCTTGTAGATGCATATTTTACAGGATTAACTTGGTTTACGCGTTGGTAAATTTCTTTTATACCTGTAGGGAATACATCTGGTGTATTATTTATTAATGAGCTCATAGCTAGCCTTTATTTATATTTTTTCCCAGATTAGCTCTACGTTTAAATAAAAACTCCCCATATAATTAAAGTTACATTCGTTAGGTTTTATAATAGATAAAAAAGTTTCGTTATTTTCTCTTTTGTATAAATGATAAGTTTGCCCAACAATAGGCTCAAAAGTAAACTTAGCGTCAAAAATTAATTTGTTGTACTCGTATTGCTCTAGCATAGCATCATACTGTGCTTTTAGCTCTAAATACCTTGCCTCTAACTTGTGGTTTACTTTATTAATACTCCTATTTTTCCAGGCTATATTATCTGTAGTGGTAATTACTGGTGCACCAACAGATGTTGCGTATGGCTTAAGTGCCGCATCATACTTTTGGTTTTCTACATTAAAAACTACATTGTCTGGTTTTTTACTCTCCTTCATTTATAATAACCTGTTTATCAATAACTAAAAAAGAATTAAAAAAAGAAATCCTCTTTTACTTTATAAAGATAAGCATTGTATCATAATTTATATACCTAAAAGTGAACTAGCGTTCTTATAAAATTGTTAATTCTACACTCTTGTAATTAGATTTTGGAGCATCACAAACCGAGCATTTATAGTTTTCTGGCAAGTCTGCAAAAGCGGTATTTGGAGAGATATTAAAAGTAGTGTCTCCGTACTCTTCATCATAAACCGTAAAACAAGAAACACATTGGTGTACCGCTTTTACCAGTTGCTCTGCTTTACTGCTATCCTCTGGAGCAACTACATCTGCACGGCCTAGTTGTTTAAAATACTTTTTACTTAACTCCATTAAAAGTCCGGGTAGCTCTATCTTATCTACATCTAATGCATATGCCTTGTAAATATGCGTATTAGGGTCAAAATTTTTAAAATGAAGCACATTATATGTTGGCCTAATTACAAAGTCTTTTGCTATTGTTGGTGTTGTATTTTTTTCTATAATTACTGATGCAAAATGAGATCTTTTACCAGACTCATTACTTAACCCAAAAGTTAAACCGTAAGTACTAATATCATTCTGATTTAAACTCAAAACCAAAAAGTTTTTTAACTCTAAAGCTTCTAAGTCATCTACTGGCAAATGCCAATTCATTTCTAACTGCGAGTGCCTAATATTTATTCCTCTTTGCCCTAAAAAGCGTTCTAAGTTTGGTCTACTTTGTTTTTTAATACCTTTTACTATAAAAGATTTCCAAGGTGTAATACAAATTTTACCTATTCCGTTGTCTAAACAAAAGCCGCAAAACTCTTTTAAAAATTTTAGATCATATTTATTATTTCTCCAATACAACCCAAGCCAATATTGGTCTAGCCCCATACGGTTCATCCCTTCATAATACGGAAAAGTTAAGTATGGCACCTCTAAATCTTTTTCTATACTTTTATTATTTGTGTCTAACTTTTTACTCAGGACAAAAAATAATTCTTCAACATTTTCTACATCTTCATAAATATCTTCAATAGCTTTAGATATAATATTAATATCCCAACTATACACTAATACTGGGTAATAGTCTCCTTTTTTCCAATGTGGCAGTTTTACATTTAAATACCAATAATCTTCACTCTCTGATGCTATAAAATTTAAATTACCACTAAAAATAGGAACCAGACGTTGTTTAGGGTCGGTTATGTTTATTTTTAATTTAGGCAGATAATTAAAACGTTCTAAAATGTATAAAAAAGTAGACCCTTTTAACCAAAAAGTCATATCAAAAATATCTGCACATACATAAGATGACACTATGTTTTGATAAGCTCGTGTACCAACAATATCTGTGTTGTATTCTGATATACGCTCTAACTGTTCTTCTTTGGTATTTTCTAACGGAAATAACAAATCTTGCCTAGAGCCAAAATAAACTTCTTTAAGGCCAGCTGCCTCTAACATTGTTATACTGTCTTTTAATTCTCCTGGAGAGGTAACGCCACCTTTAATTAAAATTCTATGTAAATCATCATTCATAATAAAACTATTAATTTGCTAATTGAAGCTGACTATTTAGTATTTCTTTAATTTCTGGCTTGCAACTACCACAGCCTAAACCTGCTCCTGTTTGCGAGCATAATTTTGCGAAATCTGTACAGCCACCTTGTACTGTTTCTATAATATTTCCTTCTCCAACTTGACTACATGAGCACACTAATTTCCCTTTTAAAGGTACCGAACTAGACGCGCCTCTTAACAGCTCGTTTCGTTTTTCAGATAGCTCTATTTCCTCTTCAATTAAACGTTTAAATTCTGCAAATTCATTTTTATCACCCATTAAAATAGCCCCTTTTAATGTATCATCTTTTACAATACATTTTTTATAAAAACGCTTGCTTACATCCATTAAAATAATTTCTTCATAACTAGAGTCATTTGCTGGAGAGTTTACCATACCTATACTGCACAGGTCTAGATTTTCAAACTTTAAAATATTCATTAAAACAGACCCGTTATAAATGCTACTAAAGTCTCCTAAAATATAATTAGCTGCTATATCTGCTTGCTGTTCTGCTGCGGATGTAATACCAAAAAGTGAATTGTTAAACTCTGCTATTTCACCCAAAGCAAAAATAGAAGAGTTGCTTGTTTGCATATAAGAATTTACCACAACACCACGCCTAGTTTTTAACTTAGTTTGTTTTGCTAACTCTATGTTTGGTCTGGTACCAATGGCGTAAACTATAGCATTACATTTTATAGTTTTTCCTGTTTTTAGGTTCACCAAAATACTATGACTACTTGTCTTTTCATCAAAAACAGTACTTACTTCATTATCAAAATATAAGTTTATATCTCTTTCTAAAACATCTTGTGCCAACAACCTGCTTGCCACATTGTCTAATTGGCGCTCCATTAATCTTGGTGCTCTTTGTATAATACTAATATTTACATTTATCTTTTTTAATGCAGCCGCTAACTCTAAGCCTAAAAGTCCGCCACCTACTATAACCACATGTTGTTCGTTATTAGGCAATCCTGTTTCTTGTAAATACTTTTTCAATTTATCTGCATCTCCACGCTCCCTCATTGTAAATCTGCCTGGTAAGTTTATAGGCACGTCACTAGGCACAAATGCCCTGCTACCAGTTGCCATAATTAACAAATTATAACTATGCGTAACGCCATTAGCATCTACAATTTCTTTAGCTTTATCATTTACATTAATTACTCCAACACCAGAATGCAGGTGCACATTTAATTTTTTTAATTCGCCTTTTTTAAGTTTTTCTAATGCTTGCCAAGACAGCTCATTACTAACATATTCTGGCAACAAAACCCTGTTATAAAACGGATCTTTTTCTTTAGAAAACACGTGCAACTCATCTACTGTATTTTTTTCTCTGTAGGTTTGTATAAACCTGTATGCGGCTGCACCTGCACCTACCACAATTACCTTTTGCTTGGGCTTTACATACTTTTTAACCTCAACGGCACAATATTTAAAATCTGGTTCTTTAGACACAGGATCTACAATATCATTAGTTAAGTTATTAGCCCTACCAAAATCGTTATTTAATATTTTACCCCAATGCATTGGTAAAAAAACCACCTGCTCTCTAATATCAAAATTTATAGTTACCTTAACCTGTACTTCTCCTCTTCTACTTTTAACAACTGCAATATCCCCTTCTTTTAATTTTCTTAAAAAAGCATCTACTTTATTCATTTCTAAATAAGGCGTAGGTATATGAGTTAGTAATCGTTTTACTTTACCTGTTTTTGTTCTAGTGTGCCATTGGTCTCTTACTCTACCTGTATTTAAAATTAAAGGATAGTCTACATTTGTTTCTTCAGATTGATTATATATTTCTGAAGGAGCATTAAAATGTGCTTTGCTATCTGGAGTATTAAAAATAAAGTCGCTAAATAAACGTTGGGTTCCAGGGTGATTGTTATGTGGTACTGGCCATTGAAAACTTCCTTCGTTTTTTAGCCTGTTGTAGGACAAGCCAGAGACATCTATACTTGTGCCTTTTGTTAACAAACAATACTCGTCATAAACCTCACTTGCACTGTTATAATTGAAACCAGAATACCCCATTTCTTGTGCAAAACGCCATAATATTTCTGCATCTGGCAAAGCCTCTCCTGGTGCATCTATAACCTTAGGCAGGTAACTAATTCGTCTTTCAGAATTTGTCATTGTACCTTCTTTCTCTAACCAACCAGCGGCAGGCAAAAGTAAATCTGCAAACTTTGTGGTTTCTGAATTGTGCGATATATCTTGTACTACAACAAAACTTGCTTTTTTTAAGGCACGTTCTACTTTATTTACATTTGGCATACTCACCGCAGGATTGGTACAAATAACCCAAATAGCCTTTAATTTTCCTTCATCTAAAGCGTTAAACATTTCAGTTGCTGTATAACCCGGTTTGGCTTGTATTTCTGTTCCTCCCCAAAAATCTGACACCTCTTTTCTGTGTTCAGGATTATTTAGATCTTTATGTACAGCCAACAAATTTGCCATACCGCCAACCTCACGACCTCCCATTGCATTTGGTTGGCCTGTTAAAGAAAACGGACCAGCACCCGGTTTGCCTATTTGCCCTGTAAGTAGTGATATATTTAGCAGTGCTACATTTTTAGAAACACCAATTACACTTTGGTTGAGCCCCATTGTCCACATACTAATAAAGCCTTTTGCATTACCAATATAAAGCGCTGCTTTTTTTATATCCTCTGCTTTTATTCCGCATTTTTTGGCAGCAGCATTTAGCGTTAGTTGAAAAGCACTTGCTTTGCATTCTTCAAAATTAACGGTGTGTTTTTTTATAAAACTTTTATCTATTTTCTTTTTTTCTATAAGCACACGTGCAATAGCATTAAAAAGAATCACATCTGTACCTGGTAAAATTTGCAAATGCAAATCTGCAGAAGCACAAGTCTGAGTTTTTCTTGGGTCTACTACTATTATTTTTACATTAGGGTTTTCCTCTTTATGCTTTTCTAGACGCCTAAATAGTATTGGATGACACCACGCTGGGTTAGCACCTGCTATTAAAAAACAATCTGCCAACTCTATATCTGCATAGGCAATTGGCACAGAGTCCTCTCCCACAGTTTTTTTGTAACCTACTACAGCAGAACTCATACATAAGCGCGAGTTGGTATCTATGTTATTACTACCAATAAAGCCTTTTATTAATTTATTAGCCAAGTAATATTCTTCTGTTAAGCATTGTCCAGACACATAAAAACCAACACTATTGGGTCCGTGCTTATCTATAATACTTTTAAAAACTGCTGCTGCCCTTTTAAACGCATCATTCCAAGATACTCTTTGTAATGGGTGGTTTCTACTCCAACGCATTTCTGGATACAAAATACGATCTGTAGTATCTTGAGCTACGTAGTTTAAATTTTTCCCTTTAGAACAAAGCATACCTTTATTAACTGGGTACTCCTTATCTCCTTCTACAGTTAAAACTCCTTTAGCATCTTTACTTACTACTATTCCGCAACCTACCCCGCAATAGGAACAAATTGTTTTATGTGATGTATTCTTTTGCATAGCTCTAAATAATAGGTGTAATAACACTATTTTTTTACTATGGAAAGATAGATAATTACGTATAAATACGTAGTGATGATTTCATAATAATAAGGGGAACATTTTGTTATATTTATAAATAAACTACTTAAAAACAACAGCTTAATATAAATTTTAATTTACTTAATACCACTACGGTATGCACTTGGTAAAATACCAACGCTTTTTTTAAAGTATTTTACAAAATAAGAGTCGTCTTCAAAACCCAGACGAAAAGCAATTTCATTACTCTGCAGTGATGTAAATTTTAGCAAACGTTTTGCTTCTAGAATAATGCGCTCTTTTAGTAATTGAGAAGGTGATTTACCTAACAACGTTTTGGTTATACTTGTTAATGTTCTTGAAGAAATATTTAAAATGTCTGCATACGCAGTAATAGATAATCCTTTGTTGTAGTTAACCTCTATAAGATCTTTAAAATTGAACAACTGCCGCTCGTACGTATTGTTAATTCTTAACTTTTTATCATCATTTAAATGATGTACCCTTTCTAAGTTTATTAATAATGATTTTAATAAAAAACGCACAGTATCCTCGTGACCAAACTTTAACTCTTTAGGCAGTTCTTTTTGTATTAATTTAATGTGATGCTCTGCTATTTCTGCTGTTTCTTTATCTATGTGGTAACAAGAGTTTTGTTCTACATTAAAAATAGTATACTTTAAAAATATATCTACATCAGAATGCATAAAAAAACTTTCGTTAAAATGAATTAACCAACCTTCTACCTCCAAATTATCATCAAAAGAATGTATTTGATCTTTATTGGTAAAAAGCACACTATTTTCTTTTATATCATAGGTTTTAAAGTCTATG